>CAIXDS010000395.1 GCA_903918195.1 uncultured Acetobacteraceae bacterium
TAACGCTCCTCAATGCCTTTGCGGGACGTAGCCCCGCACCTTACCAGGGCTTTGCCCTGGACCCACCAAGGGCCATAGGCCCTTGGACCCCAGGGATTTCGTTAGGAATGGGGTCAAGGGGTCCACCGACCCCTTGCGGGTCCAGGGCAGAGCCCTGGCCTTCCTTCACCCGATTGCCCTGGGGCTGATACGCTGAACGCGGTGGCGCGGAACCTACCGACGGTGTCCTTGCCGCCTCACGCGGCGGGAAGCTGTTCCTTCTCCGCCGCGCCCGTCTTCGCCGCAACATAGCGCAGGAACGCGGGCGAGGCCTGTCCGGCCACGAACGCCACGTGCAGGTCGCCGCTCGGGTCGCGCCCACGTACCTCGAACCGCACATGCGCGTCTTCGCCTGCGCGGTCCAGCCGCAGCACCCCCGCGCTGCCCGCATCCATATGGTCCACACCGGCCAACCAGGCCCCGCCCGCCGATATGTCGCGCAGCCGCGCCGGAACCGCCGCCCGTCCGGAAACCTGCACCGTGCAGCTGTCATCCACGCGGGTCCGCACCTCGCGGCGCCGTTCCGCATCAGCGGTGGACGTGCGCACCACCCGCACGATCGAGGCACGCAGTTCGCCAATGCGCTCCGCCACGTCGCGCGATCCGAGCCGCACCGCCGCGGCCCGCTGGCCGGTTGCCTGCGCGTCGCGCGAGACCTCGGCGATGCTGGCGGAGACCTGACCCGCCGCCGCCGCCGTTTCCACCGCGCTGCGGGCAATCTCCTGCGTTGCCGCCGCCTGCTGCTCCACCGCGGCCGCCACGGCCACCGCAATCTCGGACGTCGCCCCGATGGCCCGGCCGATTTCCGCCACCGCCGTCACCGTCGCCCCGGTGGCATCGCGGATGCCACCGACCTGGCGGGTGATCTCCTCAGTGGCCTTCGCGGTCTGGGCCGCCAGCGCCTTCACCTCGCCCGCCACCACGGCGAAGCCGCGCCCTGCTTCGCCGGCCCGCGCGGCCTCAATGGTCGCGTTCAGCGCCAGCAGGTTGGTCCGGCTGGCGATGTCGCGAATCAGGTTCACCACCGTGCCGATACTGTCCGCCGAGGAGGACAATGAGCGTATCCGCTCCTGCACCCGCTCTGTGCTGGCGACGGCCTGGCGGGAACTGTCGCTGGCATGGGCAACCTGCCCTGATATCTCGCGGATCGAGGCGGTCAATTGCTCGGTGGCCGCACCGACCGACTGCGCGTTGGCCAGGGTGCGGCCAGCCGCCAGCGACACCTCACCGGCCAGGGCGCCGACCCGCTCGGCCGCTGCCGCCATGTCGGTCGCTTCGCCCGCCATTGCGTCGGTCCGAGCCGCCACGCGCGTCATGGCAGCACCGCTCTCGGTTTCGACCGTCGCGGCCATCTCCTGCAGCGCCGCGCGCCGCGCGGCGTCGGCCAGCCGGAGCTGTTCCTGCTGGGCCTGGCGCATATAGGCCAGCCGCGCCCGCATCGCCCGCAGCAGGCGGGCGACGTCCCAGAACTCGCGCGGCGCGGGCAACTCGATCTGGTGTGCCAGGTCGTCGCGTGCCACTGCATCAAAATGCTCATGCATGCGCCGCAGCGGTTGCCGCATGGAGACCAGCACCAGCCATGCCAGCCATACCGCCAGCACCGCGCCGGCCCCCACGGCGCCGCAAACCAGCCAGACCCGGGTAACGAAACTCTGTTGTGCCGATGCGTACTCCTCACCTGCCACGCGAAGCTGCAGCGCCACCAGCGCGCGCAGCGTCGCCATCGGCGGAGCGAGCAAGGCATCGGCTCGCTGGCGCAGATGCTCGCCCAGCGCGGTACCCCGCTGCTGCTCAGCCAGACGCAGCGCCGGCTCGAGCCCGCCCTGGTCATAGGCCGCAAGCTGGGCACCGAAGCTGCGCGCCATCTCCGCCTCGTCCGGGGTCAGATAGGTCGCGAGATACGCCGCCCAGGTCTGGTCGATCTGCGTCGCCGCCGCCCGCACAGCCGCGATGCGCCCTGGCACCGTGTCGGCATGCCCGTCGCGCAGATCGGTCGCGGCCAGCAGAAGCTGCCACGCCCCCTCGTGCAGTTGGTCGAGGATTTGCGCAAGCTGCCCGGCGCAAACGGTGCGGTCCTCATAGACCGTCTGCAGCGACGCTTCGGTGCGCCACATGCCCTGCAGCCCGGCCGCGCCCACCATCACGGTCCCGACCGCCATGGCCAGGCACAGGGCGCCCAATCGCGTGGTCACGTTCGCCCACATGCCGCGCAGGCGCGACAATGGTGTCGATGCCACCAGCTCGCCGTCGAGCAGGGCCAGCCCCCGTGTATCGCCGGCCCGGATGCGCGCATACGCGGCCTCGGCGGCGAGAACCTTCTCGCGCGGCGGGCGCAGCCGGATGGAGATGTAGCCGGTGATCCTGCCATCCTCGATCACCGGCGTAACGTTGGCCTGCACCCAGTAGAAATCGCCCGACTTGGTGCGGTTCTTGACCAACCCTTCCCACGGGCGGCCGGCCTTGATGGTCTTCCACAGATCGGCGAACCCCTCGCGCGGCATGTCCGGGTGGCGGACGATATTGTGCGGCGCGCCGATCAGTTCCTCGGCGGTGAAGCCGCTGATGTCGAGAAATGCCTTGTTGACGAAGGTAATGCGGCCCCCGGCATCGGTGCGGGAGACGATCGTCTCGCCTTCCGGCAGGAACACCTCGTGGTTGGTAACTGGCTCGTTCACACGCACGGCAGCTTCTCCCGGTCCCGCATTGTCGTTGTGTGCCCTTCGGATGTGACGAACTGCCGCCGGGGCAGGACGCGCTTCCCGTACAGATCGATCCGCAATCGGCTACGCCTCTCACGACACCGCACGCATGCGCCGGCAGGGCGGCACCGTCGCGGCGCTGACTCCCTGTTTTACAGAGTCGGCTGTAGAAACGGTTAACTTCGTGCCGCTCGGTCGCATCCTGGCAACCGGAAGCGGGACACTTTGGACAGGGCGACGTGGCACGTTGACGTGTTCAGCCGGCAACGACCTGGTTCCGTCCAGCCCCCTTAGCGCGGTAGAGTGCGCGATCGACGCGGCGAACCACGTCGTCGGCCCCTGCATCGGCTTTATTGGCATTGGCAACACCGATGCTGACGGTGACGGTGATGGCGCCGCCATAGGACGCGATCTTCGCGGCTTCGATTGCCAGGCGCAGGCGCTCGGCAACCACAAGGGCCGTCTCGCAGCTGGTTTCGGGTTGCAGCAGCAGGAACTCCTCACCGCCCCAGCGGATGGTGACATCCGTCGCGCGCGTGTTCTCGCCGCAGATCCGTACCAGGGCACGCAGCACCTCGTCGCCCGCGTCATGCCCCCAGCGGTCGTTAACGTCCTTGAAATGGTCGCAGTCGATCATCAGCAGCGTGAACATCCGCCCGTGGAACTGCCAGGAGCGGAACGCCTCCGCCAGCCTGGCTTCCCCGGCCCGGCGATTGTAAGCGCCGGTCAGCGGGTCGGTGGTCGCGAGCGCGACCAGTCTGTCCTCCATCTGCTTGCGTTCGGTCAGGTCGCGGGTGACCAGAACATAGCCGCTGGCACGCCCCTCGCGATCCGGCAGGGCGGTTGCAACCGTGTTGCCCCAGAAGGCGCTGCCATCCTTGCGGACGCCCCACCCCTCGAACTCGGCCGTGCCATGCTGGCGGGTGCGATCGAGCAGAGCCGCGCCGCACGGTTTCCCGGCCTGACCGGATGGGAACAGGATGTCGATGGGCGCACCGGCCACGTCCACCGCCTCCCAGCCGCCGAGGCGGCTCAGCGAGCGGTTCCACTCGTCGATACGGCCATCAAGACCGACCGTGAAGATCGCGTAGTCACGGACGTTCTCGAAAATCGCGCGGAAGCGCTGTTGGTCGTCGCGAATCCGTGTCTCCTGCTCGATCGCACGGGTAATGTCCTCGATCACCGCCATCAGCGTGTCCGGATCGATTTTGTTGATGCCGAGGGTCAGCACGGTCCGCGTCCCCGGCACGGCCAGTTGCACCTGCTCGCAGATCTGGCCGTAAGACGCTTGGAATCGCTCGATGCGCGCGCGAAGATCGGGGGCGGTGCTGGAAAACACCCGATAGAGATCCGACAGATCCCTGTCAGCCGCCAGCGGCATCAGCAGTTGCGCCGCCGCGGCGTTTGCCATCTCGATGCGCCCATCGGGGCGAAATTTGATGATTCCGACGGGAGTCAGATACAGGAACTCGATCAGCGCCTCGTAATCGGAGGCCGGGTTGACCCGGGATTCCAGCGCTGCGGTCATCCTTAGTCGCGCTTTTCGACCGCCAGATACATACGCTGCGCGCCCGGCCGCTTCAGCAGCCGCAGGCGAACCTTTAGCGGCGCCAGCCGGAACGTGAAGACGTAGTCGATCACGGCGTCGATGGCCGGTTCGGACTCGAAGCGGTGGGCGACCATGAAGTTATTCGTACAGGGGGCAACCGAGGTGAAGAAGCTCCGCCCGATGACCCGCGCGGGCGTCAGGCCGGACAGCTTGCCTTCGGCAATGTTGTACCGCTCGACAGTGCCGTCGGCAGCCATCGCGACGATGCCGAAGGGCAGCCCGTCAAGGTCATCAGCCGATGCCGCCTCGAGCCAGTCGAACAGATCGGGGGCAGCGAAGCCAACGGGGGCGTCCTTCTCCGTGGCGCCAGCGATCACGTCGTGCAGGGGCAATGTGGCATTCATATTTCAACGACTCCTTCGGCGTCCCGTTGTCATGCCGGGAAGTGGAACAGACACCGGGATAGACAAAATGCGTCACCCAAGGCTTAACCGGGACCGGTCCCCTGCCGCTGTGTCCTGTGCCAAGGAACAGGCTGATCCTGGCTCCCCAGACGGATCTGCGCCGCCTGCCCCTACCCGGCCGGATCTAGCCGCAACCCGGTCTGCGCATCGAACACCTGCAGATGCTCGGGCAGAATGCGCACCGCCATGCTCTCGCCGCCGGCTGCCGCGTTCGCCAGCTTGATGGAGAAAAGAGTCCCGTCCGGCAGGCGGCCGATCAGCAACGTTTCGGAACCCAGCGGCTCAATCAGGTCGACCTGCAGCACCATGCCGGCGGGATCGGCCACGACATGCTCCGGCCTTATGCCCAGAATCAGCTTGCGGCCATCCGCACCAGGCCGCCGCCCGTCCACGAACGGAATGACCTGTTCGGGCGAAAAAATCGCTGCCGTCCCGCCATGGCTCAGCGTGGCGGGGAGAAAATTCATTGCCGGGGCGCCGATGAAGCCGGCCACATAGGTATTGGCCGGACGTTCGAACACCTCCATGGGCGTGGCAAGTTGCACCGGCCGCCCCTGGTGCAGCACCAGCAGCCGGTCGCCGAGCGTCATCGCCTCCACCTGATCATGCGTCACATACAGGCTGGTCACGCCCATGCGGCGCTGCAGCCGCCTGATCTCGGCGCGCATCTGCACCCGCAGCGTGGCGTCCAGGTTCGACAACGGTTCATCGAACAGGAACAGTTTGGGCTGGCGCACGATGGCGCGCCCCATCGCCACCCGCTGGCGTTGCCCGCCGGACAATTGCCGCGGCTTGCGCGCCAGCAGCGGCATGAGGCCGAGCATCTCCGCCGACGACTCCACGCGTGTGCGAATCTCGTCTTTCGGCAGGCCGCGGATGCGCAACCCGTAGGCCATGTTGTCGAACACCGACATGTGCGGATACAGCGCATAATTCTGGAACACCATGGCGATGTCCCGCTCGGCCGGATCGAGCCGCGCCACGTCGCGCCCGTCCAGCAGGATGCGCCCGGCAGTCGGCACTTCCAGCCCCGCCACCAGCCGCAGCAGCGTGGACTTGCCGCAGCCCGAGGCGCCCACGATCACCAGCATCTCGCCGGACGGCATCGCGAGGTCGATGCCGTGCAGCACCGCCACCGGGCCGAAACTCTTGCGCAGATCGTCGAGAACCAGAGACGCCATCTATTTGTCGCCTTCCGTCAGGCCCTTCACGAACCAGCGCTGCATCAGGATCACCACCCCCACCGGCGGCACCAGCGCCAGTACGGCGGTGGCCATCACCCGGTTCCACTCGGTCTGCGTCTCGGTGCCGATCATCTTCACGATGCCGATGACGATGGTGTCCAGCTTGGGGTCGGTCGCCACCAGCAACGGCCAGAGATACTGGTTCCAGCCATAGACAAACAGAATAACGAACAGGGCAGCGATGTTGGCGGCCGACACCGGCAGAAGAATGTCGCGCAGGAACCGCCACGGCCCCGCCCCGTCCATCCGCGCCGCCTCGACCAACTCGTCGGGCACCGCCAGAAAAACCTGCCGGAACAGCAGCGTGGCCGTCGCCGAGGCAATCAGCGGCACGGTCAGCCCCGGGAAGGTGTTGATCAGGCCCAGATCGGACATCACCGTATAGGTCGGGATGATGCGCACCTCCACCGGCAGCATGAGGGTGATGAAAATCACCCAGAACGCCGCCATGCGGAAGGGGAAGCGGAAGAACGCCACCGCATAAGCCGACAGCACTGAAATGACGATTTTTCCGCAGGCGATCGCCAGCGCCATGCCGGCGCTGACCAGCAGCATCCGCCACACCGGCCCGGCCCCCGGCGATCCTTCGGTCAGCACGCTGGCATAGACCCCCAGACCTTGCAGCCGCGGGATCAGGGAGAATTCGCCGCGCGCAATCGCCGCAGGCTCCAGCGTCGCGCCCACCAGCACCAGCCAGATCGGCAGCAGGAACAGCAGCGCACCGAGACACAAGACCAGATGCGCCGCCCAGTCGGTGCGCCCGTTCATCCGCCGCCGCGTGTGCTCAATCATCCGCTGTCGCGTGTGCTCAATCATCCGCTGTCGCGTGTGCTCAATCATCCGCTGTCGCTCCGGCGGCCGAGGAAGCGGAATTGCAGCGCGGTCAGCGCGATCACCCCCAGCATCAGCACCACCGATTGCGCCGAGGACGAACCGACGTCGAGGTTCACCACGCCGTCTCGATACACCTTCACCACCAGCGTCTCGGTGGCCTTGCCCGGGCCGCCGCCGGTGAGCGCCTGGATGGTGCCGAACGTATCGAACGACGCATAGACCAGGTTGACCACGAGAAGAAAAAATACGGTGGGCATCAGCAGCGGCAACACGACGGTGCGGAAGCGGAAGAACCCTTTCGCCCCGTCCATCCGCGCCGCCTCGATCACCCCGCGCGGGATGGATTGCAGCCCGGCAAGAAAGAAGATGAAATTGTAGCTGATCTGCTTCCAGGCACTGGCCAGGATCACCACCAGCATGGCCTGGGCGCCGTTCAGCTTGTAGTCCCATGCCACGCCGATGCCGTTCAGCCAGCGCCCGACCAGACCAATCTGCGGGTGCAGCAGCAGAATCCACAGCACCGCCGCCATCGCCGGCGCGATGGCATAGGGCCAGACCAGCAGCACGCGATAAGCGCCGCGGAAGCTGATCTCGCGGTCGGCGGCAACCGCCAGCGCCAACGCGACGCCCATGGACAATGCCGCCACCGCCGCCGAGAAAAATACCGAACGGGCGATTGAATCCAGGTACAACGGATCGGCAAACAGGTCGGTGAAATTGTCCAGGCCGACAAATTGCGTGCGGATGCCGAACGGATCGGCTTGCGTCAGGCTGGACCAGATCGCCTGCCCGGCCGGCCAGAGAAAGAAAACAACGGTCAGCGCCAGTTGCGGCAGCACCAGCGCCGCCGGCAACTTCCAGCCGGGAAAGATGGTGCGGCGTTCCATCAGTAAAAACCGGCCATCAGCAGGAACCGGCGGGGACCACCGTCCCCCGCCCGCATGCCATCACGGTCAGCTCTTCACGGATTTCTCGAAGGCCCGCAGCACGACGTTGCCGCGGGTCACCGCGCTGTCCAGCGCCTGCTGCGCGCCCTGCTGACCCTGCAGCGCCTTCTCGACTTCCTCGTAGATGATGTTGCGGATCTCCGGCAGCCGGCCCAGCCGCAACCCTTTGGAGTTCTCGGTCACCGTGCCGCGGGTCAGCGACTTGATGGCGACGTCCGCGCCCGGGGTCTTCTCGTAGTAGCCCTGCTGCTTCGACAACTCATAGCCGGCCTGGGTCACCGGCACGTAGCCGGTATGCTGGTGGTACAGCGCGACCTGATCGGGCCGGCCGATGAACTCCAGGAAGCCCGCCACCGCTTTGTATTCGGCTGGCGTGCGGTTCGGTGCCGTCATGGTCCACAGGCTGGCGCCGCCGATGATGGAGTTCACCGGCCCCGGCCGGCGGTCGGCAGTCTTGAGCTTCTTCAGGAATGCGAAGGTTTCGCGCAGGCTCAACGTGTCAACATCGACCGAGTCGATCAGCGTATCAAGCTCGGAAGGCCCCTGCGCGACCTCCGGGTCATAGGGCAGCACCGCGGCTGCCCACTTGAACTTGGCATTACGCACGATGTCGGCGCGTCCGGACGACGAGCCGAAGCCGATCGCCGCCTGGCCGGTGTAGAACAACGGATCGGGCGCGCCGTCGCGTCCGGCATATTTGAAGGTGCCTTCCTTCGCCATGTCGAGCAGCCGCTGCAGGTGCTTCACCTGCGCCGGACCGTTCAGCTTCAGCTCGGCGTCCAGCCCCCCGAAGCCATCGGCCTTGGTGGCATAAGGCACGTTGTGGATGGCGCTGTAGGTCTCCAACTGCACCCAGGTCAGCCAGGCGCTGGTGGAGGCCACCTGGTCCTGCCCCTTCGATGCCCATTTCTCCTTCAGCACCCGCGCCGCGATGACAAATTCCTGCCAGGTCTGCGGCGGCTTTTCGGGGTCGAGCCCGGCCGTCTCGAAAGCGTTCTTATTGTACCACATCACCGGCGTGGAGGAGTTCAGTGGCGCCGAGGCCAGCCGCCCGTCGGCCAGGCTGTAATAACCGCGGACCGCCGGCAGGTAGGCGTTCGGGTCGATCTTCGCGCCGGTTTCCTGGATAAGCTGCCACACCTGCTTCACCGCCGGCCCGGCGGCCAGCATCGAGCCGGTGCCGACCTCGAACACCTGCACCACATGCGGCGCCTGACCGGCCCGCCAGGCGGCAATCGCCGCGGTCAGCGTCTCGGGATAGGAGCCCTTGAACACCGGCTCAAGCTCCACCGCCGCCTGCGCCGCATTGAAGTCGCGCGCGATGCGGTTGATTTCCTCGCCGTTGGCGCCGGTCATCGCGTGCCAGAAAACGATTTTCGTCTTGTCCGCCTGGGCCCGGGCAGCCGGCGCAACGGCCGAAGCGGCAGCCGACGCAGCCACGCCAGCAAGCATGGTCCGACGCTTCATCGTGGGTTTCTCCTTCCTGTGGGGCAGCCAGTTGGTTACCGACCCGGTGTTGCCCTCGGGTGACGTTAGCATGGCGGCCGGATGAAGGCGCAACGTCCCAGCCTGCCGCCGGCGCCGTGGGGGCAAGCGGGGGCGCCTTGCTTCCCCCGCTTGCCCCGCTTGCCCCCACGGCGTTGCGGCCTTACACGCGCGCAGTCTGCAGCGAGGATATTTTGCGCCATGGATCTCAAGGACCACATCCGGGGCATCCCCGATTTCCCCAAGCCCGGGATTTTCTTCTACGACATCTCCACCCTGCTGCGTCACGATGATGCCTGGCAGGTGGCGATGGGGCGCATGGCGCGCGCGGTGCGGACGCATCAGCCCGATCTCGTGGCCGGCATCGAGTCGCGCGGCTTCCTGGTGGCAGCCCCGCTGGCCCTGAAGCTCGGCTGCGGCTTCATCATGCTGCGCAAGCGCGGCAAGCTGCCCGGCGCCACCATTCCGCTCGACTATGCGCTGGAATACGGCACCGACCGGATCGAAATCCAAGCCGACGCCGTGCGGCCGGGCCAGCGCGTGGTGGTGGTCGACGACCTGCTGGCTACCGGCGGCACGATGGTCGCCGGCATCCAGTTGCTCCGCAAGGTCGGCGCCGTGGTTCCGGCCGCCGCCAGCCTGATCGAACTGACCTTCCTGGAAGGCCGCAAACGGCTCGATGTGCCGTTCGAAGCGCTCGTCTCGTATGATTCCTGACCCCCCATCACCACCGGGCGACCTCACCGGGTTTTGACAAGCGGGCGCTTCCGGTGCAGGGAAGGCGCCAGCCGGCTCTCGACGGCCAGCCCGGTACTTGGCAGGAGGTCAGGATGCTCGACGCCCGGCCGAAGACTGCTTTGCATGTACGGCCACCGGCAGCCCGACACGGCACCGGCCGACGAAATTTTCTTTTCGCGCTGGCCGGCATGGCGGCCATCACCAAGGCCCGCGCGACGACAGTTTTCGCCGCGAGCCGGGCCGCCACTCCGCCGCCCGAGCCGTTTCCCGACAGCGTCTGCCTTCTCGTCGCCGGCCCACGTGGCGGCCGGATGGACCGGTGGGCGGACGCTATCGGTGCGGCGCTGCGTCACGCGCTGCCTCCGGGAACCACGCTGCGCCAGACGCTGGCCGGCGGGGCCGATGGCGTCACCGCCGCCAACCAGTTCGAGGCCCGGGTCGCCCCGGATGGCCAGACCGCGCTGTTGCTGCCGGGCGAGGCACCGCTGGCGTGGCTGACCGGTGATCCGCGCGCGCGCTTCGACGCGGCCTGTTGGCTGCCGGTGATGACCGGCCTGACCCCCGGCGTGCTGGCCAGCCGCGTGCCGGCGAGCGCCCTGCGCCCCGGATCGCGCCTGCGCGTCGCCACCTCGGTGCCGGCGGGACCGGAACTGGCCGCCCTGCTGGGTCTGGACCTGATGGGCGTCGAGCCGTTGCCGACCTTCGGGCTGCACGACACCGAAGTGGCGCTGCTGGCGTTGCAGGGACACTTGGTCGATGCCGTTTTCGTGACCGGTCCCGATGCCCCGGAACTTCTGGCCAAGGCCGCAGCCGCCGGTGCCGCGCCGCTGTTCACGCTGGGCGTGCCGTTAGAAAGCGGCATGCAGCGCGACCCGCTGCTGCCGGAAGTGCCTACCGCCCTGGAACTGGCAACCCAACTGCGCGGCGCCATGCCCAGCGGCGCCCTGGCCGGGGCCTGGCGGTCGGCCGCCGCGGCCACGCAGATCGAGTTCGCCCTGGTGCTGCCACCGCTGACGCCCGCCGCCCTGGTGGCACATTGGCGCTGCGCCGGGGCGGCCGCGAGCCGGACGCTGCGGCCGCAGGCGCCGGGCGTGCGCCTGCTCTGCACGCCCGAGGGCAACGCTGCCACCGCAGCGATCGCCGCCGACCCCGCCGCGATGCTGGAACTGCGACGCTGGCTCGCGGCGCGGTTCAACTGGACACCTTCCTGAGACGGATCCTTTCCGCGCTTTACCTTTTCGCAACCCTCCCGGCGCATGCTTCTCTCTCGACGGCATGGGCCGTCCAACTGGCGGTCGAACCATGAGCAACGCCATCGCACCAATCGGCAGTCTGTTGGGCTCTGACCCGGTCGCACCGATCGGTGCGCGCGCCACCGTCAAGTTCGGCGCGGGAGTCGCGGCGCCGGAGGCCACGACCACACAGGCGGACACCGCAACCCCGCGGGCGCCGATCGGTCCGAACCCCTCCTTCCAGATCGATGCGCCACTGGGCATCATCGTCATGCAGTTGCACGACGCCACCGGCAAGGTCGCCTCGACCATTCCCACCGCGCAGCAGTTGAATGCCTATCGCCGCTCCGCGGCCCATCCGGGAACGCAGCAGGCGCCGGGTACCGCAGTGCAGGCCGCCACCGGAACGACAACCGCTGCCACCGGCACCGCGGCAACGCCCTCCACGGGAACGGACACGTCAGGCGCCGGTAGGACGGCAGAGGTGTCCGCCGACCGCACCGCGAGCCCGGCTCCGTCTGCGGTGACCACCCCCGCCATCGGATAGAAAACGGGGCGGCTCTCGGTCGGCAGCCGGCCCGCCACGGCCGGGAACCCGCAGTCCGACGCTGGCACCGCATCGCCCAGCCCTCGAAAGACCGCCGGCATGCCGGGCAGCGCAACCATGGCGCATGAGAGCCAGCAACGACCGGGCATCCACGTCTTTTGTGCGACCAGCGCCGACACCCACGACTGGCCCGGGACTATCCAGGGCATGGCGTTCATGCAGCCGCGCGAAACGAACAAGCCATCATGGCCGTGACAAGCACGGCCATGATGGCTCCCGGGACCGGTCGGAAACGTTCTACCCCTTGTCTCAGGCGACGACCTGGCGATCGGTCCAGGCTTCGGCCAGGGCGGGCGGCGGCGGCTGTGCTTGTGCGCGCAAGCCCTCGATCATGTCGCGATGCAGCTCAATCAATGGTTCCAGCGGCAGGTTCTGCAACGTCGCCCTGGTGGCGTAATCCATCGCCCAGAAACCCAGCCTGAGCAGATCCTGCTTCAGCACGTCCGGCAGACGGTTGCCCTCTGCGCCGAGATCATTCACCAGCAACGACCAGAGCTGCTGCGTCTTCCCCAGCGCCTCGATCCGTTCGCGCGGCGTGGTTGCCCTGGTCAACCTGTCGTTGCAAAGTCCGAACGCTAGAATTTCCGTCTCGCGCGGGGTCGCGGCGCCGATCTGGGGAGTGCGGAAGTAACTTGCCGTGCGCTGCATCGGACGATCCTATGGATGGCCTTATTCAGTCGAGGCGAAGCGGCCGGGCTACGCCAGGCCCGGCCGCTCCGTGGTCAGCCGAACAGCTTGAGCAGTGCCTGCGGCTGCTGGTTGGCGATCGACAGCGCCGAGATGCCGAGCTGCTGCTTGGTCTGCAGCGAGGTGAGCTTGGCACTTTCTGACGCCATGTCGGCATCGGTCAGCGCGCCCACGCCGGCGGTGAGCGCACTGCTGAGCGAGGAGGTGAAGCTCTGCATGCCGGTGATCTGGTCCGTTGCCGTGCCGAGCGCGGAACTCATCGTACCGAGCTTGGTGATTGCCGCGGTGACATTGGAAATCGCCGCCGAGGCGTTGGCCTGCTGCACCCCGTACAGGCTGCCACCGCCCACTGCTTGGGTTCCCTTAGCCCCGGCAGCGGTGGTTAGAAAAAGGCCAGACCCGCTGGCTGTTGCGATGTTGTTTACCGTGGCACTTTTTGCATTTGCGCTGTACGGCGTAGCCGAACCGATCGTGTTGATATTGTTGCCGGAGATGGTGAGGTTGTTATTGGTGTCGATGCTGGCCGACAGGCCCGACGCATTCATTGCGCTGACCAAAGTGCCAAGTGCCGACTGCCGGGTTGCCATGTTGCTGGCATTGTTCGTTCCAGCCGGCGGGCCCACAACCCCCATAGCGTTGGAACCATCGAGTTCGGAAGCCAACTTGGTGCTGCTGCCAGCGGTCGTCGCAAGCGCACCCACGTTCGCGGCAATGACGTTTATGGTCTGGGTAGGATTGCCGTTGGCATCGCTGGCAATGACAAACGAATACTGAGTGCTGCCATTGCCGAGGTCGGTGATTGACCCGCCCTTCTGTCCCGCGGTCAGCACGATGTTATTGTTGTTATCGAACGTGAAGTTGCTTCCAGTCCCGGTCTTATAGTCCGCAATACCTGAGACGGTTCCCGGCGTTCCCACCGTTCCCACGGTGCCCGCTGTGCCCGTCGTCGCGTTGGTCACCAGAGCGTTGAGCTCGTTCATCACGTCTTGTTTAGCAGTCAAGCTATTGTCGCTCAGCATGGCGACGGTCAACGAGCCGGGGTTCTGCGCCGTCTGGGTGCCGTCCGTTGCGCCATAGTTGGTGGTCTGAAACTGGATATTGGTGTTGACGGTCCCCGAGCCGGTGCCGTCGAGTGCCAGGCCGCCGGTCGCTACTTCCGCGCCGCCGGTGGCGCCCACAACACCCTTGCCGTCGGCGATGAGTGTCATGCCAGTGGCGGCACCCGAGGAACTGTCGGCCCCGAGTGAGATCTGCACATCATTCGATGTCACCGACAACCCGCTCAGGCCAAGCCCCGCCGAGGTGGCGTTCAGCGCCTGCGCGCCGGTGCCGCCAACGGTGAAAGCACTGCCGGCCGCGCTGGTCAGCACCTGCAACTGAGTGCTGGTCACCCCGTTACCGGTCGACCCCGCCACCAGGTTGACGCCGTTCATCGTCGCGCTGTTGGCATAGGTATCGATTTGGCTCAGCGCCGCGGAAATGCTCTGGTTCATCTGCGACTGACTCAGCCCCTGCTGCTGCCCCGTCGTCAGGGTGTGCTGCAGCGAAGCCAGGGTCGAGGAGATGCTGGCAGCCGCGGTCGACGCCGTGCCGACCACCTGGGCGCCAAAGGTCAGCCCGTCCTGCACCGCCGACAAGCCCGAGATCGTGGCGTTCATGGCCTGCGAGATGGCGTAGACGGCCGGATTGTCGGACGCTTGCGACACTTTCTGGCCGGTCGAGATCTCGTTCTGCGTCTCTTTCATCGCCGACGCCGTCTGGCTCAACGATTGCAGCGCGGCCATGGCACCGAGGTTGGTGTTCACCGAGAAGAGGGACATGGGAAGCTCCTTTTTTTGATAACCCTGCCTGCTTACGTGCGGCAGCTGGAGTTTTGCCGCTGCGGCACGCCGGCACAGTCGTCCCAAATGCTTAACCGTCCGTTTATCCGTAAGGGTCATTGTGATCTGGCAGGCAAAGTACGGAGGCCCCGATGTCCATCTTCTCCCTCACCGGCACTCCCGGCGCGGCCATCACCACCTACCTTGCGGACACAAAGAACGAGCAGACGCAGGCGAACAAATGGGTGAATACCAATCCGCAGGTCAAGGCGGACATTGCCTATTTCAAGACGCAGGCCCCCAAGCTCACCTCGGCGGACGCGCTGATGAAGGATTATCGGTCGCTCAAAGTTGTCCTGGGCGCCTTCAATGTCTCCGACCTGCTTACCAGCCCCGCGCTGACGAAGCAGTTGCTGACCCAGGACCCGACCTCCTCCAGCTCCACCGTGCGTAAAATCGGCAATCCCTCTTATCAGATATTTGCCAATGCCTTCAGCCAGTTCAAGAACAACCCGCTCGGCGACAGCGGCGGCGTCACCAGCATCGTCAATTCGTATGCGGAAAACAATTTCGAGGCCGCACAGAATACCCAGACCCCGGGCATGCAGAACGCACTGACGTTCACCCGCACCGCCTCGCAGTTCAAAACCATCACCGCGCTGATGACCAGCACGTCGGCTTTGCCGGTCGTGGTGGCGCAGACCGGGATCACCTTCGTTACTTACGGGAACATGAGCTACGACCAGCAGGTCTCGTTCCTGACCAAGAATGTCAAACTCACAGATTTCCAGAATCCAGCGAAGGTGACCAAGATGGCAGAAAATTACCTGATTAAGGCCGTGCAGTCTCCCACCGACTGGGCGGCAACGACTGCCGACACCAACACGGTACTATCTCTCTTCGGCGGCAGCAGTAGCACATCTATATTATCGCTATTCGGCAGTAGCGGAACAAGCAGCGGCAGTACCGATCCGGTGTTGTCGTTGTTCGCTTAATCGAGAAGAAAGAGCAACCATCAGGGTGCTCGCACGCCTCCACTCAGCCGGACAGGTCCGTTTCCGTGAATTTCGTCGGGATAGAAGGTGCCGTCGGTCCGCATGGCGGGGACGACCAGGCCCACCCCGCGGGAAGCTGCCCGTTGCTCCAGGACCGCGAGTTTCTGGTGCAACAGCGCATAGCGCTCCTCCGGAGTCGCCTGCTGCATCTGGGCGCGGAGGGCGGCGCGTTCCTCCTGCGTCATAAGGTCGCGCGGAGGAACTGCGCGCGAGAATGTGCGCGCGCCGGTTGACGGGCGAGCCTCGTATTCGGCCGGGGTGCCCCAGACCCCGCCGTGAAGTCTTTTGAACGGAGTCCACCTGTCTTGTCGGGCCGCTACCATCAAATCGGCAGTGGCGCGTCTGACAGTCAGCCCATCAATCCAGTCGTCCATCTCCTCGCCGTCATGGTCAAGATTGGCGCCCTGCTTACGGGCATCATCTTTTGCATCCTCCAACGTCTCGCCAATACCCCATATTTGATCCCCCCATATAATATGATGCTCCGTCAAAATATAGCCCGCCGCCTTGATCTGGCCCCAGGCGGGGCTGAGGAACAAAAACATCACCATGAAGGTCGCGATCATAGCCCGCCATATGCCCATATCACCCTCGTTTTTTTCGAATCGAGAACGTCAGGCCGCGCCATCATCGGCGCATGCCACGCAGGCGGCCAACGAGAACTGGCGAGCGAGGCCTGCGCTCGGTCTCGCCACCACATGCGTGCGCCGAAGATCTCAGCCATGCAACACGGTATGCGCCTTACCGGGCTGTGGCGATAAACAAGACGTTGACGTGCCAGCGCGCCGGTGGTGGCGGCATTGCTTCGGCGATATGGGATTGGTCAGGATACGCCAGCCGTGCCGCAGGTTCGGCAACCGGAGCGCAGCAGGTTCCTTCCCCCAGTAGTAGTGCGGCTCGCTGCCGACCAAATCCGCTACGAGCAGCGCTTGTCAACAAGACCAGGATTTGCCGAAATATTCGACAATGGCGCTGTCGCTGCTACCGCGCACTTACGCTCCATCAGAATGCATTCAGACAGATATCGGGAACCAACGGATGATTCGGCGCATCGAGTGCTCCTGGGATCGGATCGGCCGCCCAGCCAGGAAACCTATCGAGGTCGCGCCGAAGCAGGCTGAGCTCGATCACATCGGGCACCGGCACGCCCTCCACCAGTGCTACGCCCCTATAGTTGCTGACATGCAGGTGCACCGGCATGTGGTGGCGGGTTAGTCGGGCAAGGGCCTCGCGCACGCGGGCGAAGCGCGCCGGCTCCGCGAGGCGTCCGAGATCATGCAGGTCACAGACGATCACTTCGTACTCGGCCAGCTTATCGGGATCGGTTGTCCCCAGCGCCTCGTATTCAGCTCCTTCGATGTCGAACTTCAGCAGCGCATGCTGCGGCATGAGCCGGGTCAGCATCGCGTGAATATCGTCGAAATCCAGCAGATTGCCGCCGCTGCGCCCCCCCCACCCGAAGTGATGGAATGTGAAGTTCGCATGCTTGACGGGCGCCGCCTCGACAGTGTTGTCGAACAGCAGCACGCGTGCACCCCGCTCGGCAAGGCCAAGGTCGAAGCTGACATCCGAGCCGACCCCGATAGACACGACCGCATCACTCCGAAGTGCCTGTACAGGCAGCACGTAGCCACCATCATAGGCGTTTCCGACGCGGACTTTGGTTGTCTGCGCCATTGCACGTGGCCGGATCATCGCGAGTAAATCCAGCACGTCGCGCTGCCGCACGCGCGGCAGCACCGGCGCCGCCGTCACTGGATGCCCGAGCACGAGTTCGGCCAGCTTGCGCGTGACACGCGGCCAATTGAACGCGTCGGCGACGCGCGCGCAACCGGCATCAAACCGCGCGCGATCAAGCCCCGGCCCGACGACGAAACCGTCGAGCGCTTCCACCAGCCCGTCGGCATCCGGCTCAATGTAAGCGCCTGCAAGACCGGTGGCGACATCGTTGAGGCGGCCGAATTCGCCAGGAATCCGACAGGCGACATCGTCATCGCAAAAATCGTCGGTGGCGCCCCCGCGCGTCACCACCACCGGCGTGCCGCAGGCGATCGCCTCCAGCACCGGCAAATTGAACCCCTCGGCGCGATACGGCGAAACGTAGGCATCGGCCAAGCCGTATAGCAGGCGCAACCGTCCGCGGTCGAGATTGCCGGGTATCACGGAGATCGCGGCCAGTGTATCGGCCGACAACAACGAGGGGCAGCGCTGCCCGACCTCCTGGATCATGCGCTCGACGGACATCCCATAAACGTCGCGTTGATCTTTGAGAATCAACCGGACCGGCCGGCCGCGCTCACGCAACCTGGCGAAGGCCAGCAACAACGCGTCGATCCCCTTGTTCCAAAGTGGTACGCCGATGTTGAGGAACACCGTCGCGTCCGCCGAGTAACCCAGCGCCGCACGACTGGCGGCACGCTCAGCGGCCGAGACGCGGGAAAACGTTTCGCTGCATACGCCGCACGAGACCACGTCGACTTTCGCCGGATCAAACCCGTACTCGACAATCCGCGCGCGCGACCAGGCGCTCGACGTGATGATCCGGTTGGCGTCACGCGTGAAAAAGCCCGCTCGGTCCGCGCCGGCGGCGAAGCACCCCGCCGAGAGACCAAGCTCGGTGATCATGAACGTCAGGGTCCGCCGCCGGTCGTGCTCGGCACCGCCGGGAATCGGCGCACAAATCCGATACACGCAGTCGACCGGCGCGTCGCCCGGCTCGACCAAGGCATCGATGCGCGCCCGATCGAGTGGCGAGAACCCGGCATCGTTATCCCTGCGGTTCCAATGCCCGAAGCGGAAGGGCAGGTCGCGATGGAACAGGTGCAGTTCGTTCAGTTTCAAAAGCTCCAGAATTTGATGCTGATTGACCAATGCATAAGAATGATTGACCCCCCGCCATCCCTCGATCAGCAGTGTTGCGGACGTGGGCGCGGCAAGGTCTGGCATGGAGGCATCCATTCTGGTTGCGTCACTGGGGACCGTTCGAAGCGGTCCTTCCTCCGTATTTGACTACTAAAATGGAAAACAAAATGTAAATGCAGCCGCCGAACCGCTCCGAGATTCGTGCATTTGTCTGGCCGGATATGCCGGTGTCATGCAGCTGGATAGCTATGCCGGGTGTCTGCTTGTATAGGGCATTTCGCTGTCACGGGGGCTTCGTCGTTGCCGTCCTTAATTTTTCCGCCACCCCCGGTCAGCTACCGGCGGCCAGCAGATCGCCGCGCCAGACCTCAGCGCTGGCATGACACCGCCGGCGAACTGCTCGCTCCGCAAGCCGAGACAGCACACCAGCGGGACGGTGAGAGCCGCGAGGACCGCGCCGGTCTCGTGCGTCCCCGCCCCCCGCGCCGCGGGGTTCCGAAGCCGGTCAGGCCGGCGGGTGGTCCCAGCCGCCAGCGCGCCGGCCTGTTCGTTGCAGATGCGTGAGTCATCGATGTCGTGATGAATGACCCGCCACAGCCGGTTGTCGTGCCCGCCACCCATTCGCGCAGCGGCGGCAACCGGCATGCGGGGATCATCTCCATGACGTGATCTTCGAACAGCAACGGGAAGCCGCTGCCCTCGCGGGCCCACGGCACGCTCATCTTTCCGACCCCACAAGCCGCGTACCTGACCGGGACGCATTCAGACAGGTCTGGCGCTGCCAGAAATTCAGATGCTGCTCCGTCAGTGACCTGGGGTCATGGACCGGACATTCTGTCGCGCGCTGCATCAAAACGTGATCCGACGACACATCACGGTTCCTTCAGTTCCAACGCCGCCTGAATCTCGAGGTCCCGCCTCTCGCTCCCGGCCATGTCCGCTCGAAGGTCTTGTCCAGGTCGAGCGCCCCGGTCATAATCGAGCCGAACAAGCGCAAATTACAACCTGCGCGTGCGCGCCTTCCGCCGAAACAGCGGGAAGCGGGAATCTTCTCCCCCAGCTGTCCGGATGAGAATTGCCGTCGCCGGCTCGCACAGATGCGCGCGGCGAGAGCGGTCGCGCCCGGCCATCCCCTACCGACGCGCTTACGCCCATGCACGCACAGGTAGATGCCGCACTCTTCGGGTTTGCCGTACCGTGCCATGTGGGTAAAATGTCACGGTCGCAACCAGCCAAGTGGAGCGCTCTGTATGTCATCCCATCCCTGCCTGATCCTCGTGCTCAATTCCGGTTCGTCGTCGCTGAAGTTCGCTGTCCACGAAACCGGTAGGCGCACGCCGCTGCTCTCGGGTCTGGCTGAGCGGCTTGGCGACGACAACGCGACCATCACGTTCAGGGATACCGATGGCAAACGGGTGCAGCCGCTTGATCGGTCCACGTCCGTGTCCGGCCATGCCCCCGGTCACCCCACCGCGCTGGCCGCCGTGCTGGCCGAGTTGTCGCGCCGGGGCTGGGTCGATGTGCTGGCGGCGGTCGGCCATCGCGTCGCCCATGGCGGCGAGCGATTCAGCGCGTCGGTCCTGATCACTCCCTCGGTGGTCGACGCCATCGAGGCCTGCATTCCGCTCGCGCCGCTGCACAACCCGGCGGCGCTGCTGGGAATCCGTGCGGCGCTGACCCGGCTTCCCGACATCCCGCATGCCGCCGTCTTCGACACCGCCTTCCATCAGACCATGCGGCCAGAGGCGTACCATTACGCGCTGCCGATGGATTTGTACCGTGATTATGGAGTGCGGCGCTATGGCTTCCACGGCACCAGCCATCGCTTCGTCGCGCGCGAGGCGGTGTCGCTGCTCGGTCTCCACCCCAGCGATCACGGTCTGGTGATTGCCCATCTCGGCAATGGCGCCTCAGCCACCGCGGTGCAGGACGGTTGCAGCGTCGACACCACCATGGGCATGACCCCGCTGGAAGGTCTGGTCATGGGCACGCGGTCGGGTGATGTGGATGTCGGCGGCGTGCTGCACGTGATGCGCGAAGCCGGGCTGGACCCGGACGAGATGGGCGCGCTGCTGAACGCCCGCAGCGGCTTGCTGGGCATTTCGGAACTGTCCAACGACTGCCGCGAGCTGGAAGCCGCGGCCGAGTACGGTCATGCCGGGGCGCGACTGGCGCTCGACGTGTTTGTGCACCGGCTGGCCCGCCATATCGGCGGGTTGACAACGGCGCTGCGCCGCCTCGACGCGGTCGTATTCACCGGCGGCATCGGCGAGAATTCGGTGCGGGTGCGGGCGATGACGATGGCGCGTCTGCGCTCGCTCGGCCTGCAGCTCGACCCTGCCGCCAATGCCTGCATGACCGGCGGGGCGTGCGGCGTGATCAGTGCCCCCGACGCCACCCCGTGCGCCGCAGTGGTGGCCACCAACGAGGAATGGATGATCGCCTGCGACACCGCCGAGTTGGCCCGCCAGGCCGCGGATGCCATGACGGCGGAGGCCTGACATGCAGATATTCTTCCTGGCACCGGTGACGCGGGATGCCGGGTTGACCTCGATGGCGCTCGGGCTGGTACAGGCCCTGCGCCGTGATCACGTCGCGGTGGGGTTTATCAAGCCCATCATGCAGCCCGTCGACCGCGGCCGCGCCGATCTTGCCACCCATTTCGCCCGCTCGTTCCTCAATCTCGACGCGCCCGACCCGATCCCCTACGCGGTGGCCGAGGCACGGGTGCGCGCGGGCGGGCTTGATGCCCTGCTGGAGGATCTCGTCGCCTCGGTGGAGGCGGCGGGCACCGGCTGCGATGCGGTCGTGGTGGAAGGGCTGACCCCGGACGCCGGCATGCAGATCGCCACCCGGCTCAATGCCGCGATGGCGCGCGCCTTCTCGGCGGTGCTGGTGCCCGTGCTGTCCGGCACCGGCCGCGATCCGGCCACGCGCGCCGCCACGGTCGAACTGGCCCTGCACCAGTTCGCCGAGGGCGAGGAGCTGCCGCCGATCGCCGGTGTGCTGGTCAACCACCTGCACGCCAGCACCGCGCCGGTATCCACGGCACCGGTATCCACGGCGCCCCAAGCCGGAACGCCGGAGACCGGGACGCCGGTGCCCGCCATGCCGGGCGACACGGCCGGCGACGTGCCGGTGCTGGGCGAGGTGCCCTTCGAGCCCCGGCTCGCGGCCTTGCGCCTGCAGGATGTGCGTGATGCGCTCGGCCTCGGCGTTGAGCAGGAAGGAGCGCTCGCACACAACCGCGTGCTGAATTTCGTCATTGCCGGCCGCGGCGTGGAAGGCGTGATCGACCGACTGCGCCCCGGCTCTCTGGTGGTCGCCGCCGGCGAGCGCAGCGACATCGTGCTGGCCAGCGGCCTCGCGTATATGCAGGGCATGCCGCTCGCCGGCGTTCTGCTGACCTGCGGCACACGGCTGCCGCCGCAGATCGCCGCGCTGGTGCGTGCCCCCGGGCTGGCCGACCTGCCGATCCTGACCACGCACGAAGATACGTTCGCGACCGGCGCCCTGCTGGCCGGCCTGTCGCACCACGTGCGCGCCGACGACACCGAACGCATGGACCAGGCGGTCACCCACGCCTCCGAGCACATCGACACCACCGCGTTGCGCGTTCGCATCGGCCTGCCCGGCCGGCTGCGCATGCCGCCGCCGGCCTTCCGCCACCGCCTGGTGCAGGCCGCGCGCGCGGCCGCCAAGCGCATCGTGCTGCCCGAAGGCGACGAGCCGCGCACCGTGCAGGCGGCCGCGATCTGCCAGCGCAAGGGCATTGCACGCTGCGTGCTGCTCGGCGAGCCCGACCGGGTGCGCCACGTTGCCGCGGCGCAGGGCATCATCTTGCCGGATGCGCTGGAAATCATCGATCCGGCCGCGGTGCGTGCGCGCTATATCATTCCGATGACCGTTCTGCGCCGCGGCAAAGGGCTCACCGAGACGCAGGCCGAGCACCTGTTGGAAGACAGCGTCGTGGTTGGTACCATGATGCTGGCGCTGGACGAGGTGGATGGGCTGGTCTCCGGCGCCGAACACACCACCGCGAACACCATTCGTCCGGCGCTGCAATTGATCCGCACCGCGCCGGGCGTCACCAACGTCTCCAGCGTGTTCTTCATGCTGATGCCGAACGAAGTGCTGGTGTACGGCGATTGCGCCGTGAACCCCGACCCGACCGCCGAGGAACTGGCCGAAATCGCCGTGCAGTCGGCGGAGTCGGCGCGCGCCTTCGACATCGACCCGCGCGTCGCCATGATCTCCTATTCTACCGGCACCTCGGGCAGCGGCGCCGATGTGGACAAGGTGCGCCGTGCGCTGGCGCTGGCCCGCGCCATGCGCCCTGCCCTGCTGATCGACGGCCCGCTGCAATACGACGCCGCCAGCGTGGAAAGCGTCGGCCGCCAGAAGGCCCCGGACAGCGCCGTCGCCGGGCGCGCCAGCGTGTTCGTGTTCCCCGACCTGAACACCGGCAACACCACCTACAAGGCGGTGCAGCGCTCGGCCCACGTGGTCAGCATCGGCCCGATGCTGCAGGGGTTGCGCAAGCCGGTGAACGACCTCTCCCGTGGCGCATCGGTGGACGATATCGTCTACACCATCGCGCTGACGGCGATCCAGGCGAAGCAGGCCGAAACACCGCCGGTTTTCGCCGCCGCCGAATAGAACGCGGCAGACTGCCGGGGCGAACAAGGGAGGAACGCCGATTTTCACCCCGCCGGGCGGGAACCGTCCAGAATGCGGTGCCGCGCTCCAATTTTTCCAACACGGTGGCGCCTGAGATGTATCCAACGCCGGATCACCCTGGCGGTAACCACGCGATACCTTCAGGTGGACGTAGCTGCGTCAGGCATGGCGTTGGTGGCTATCGGCCGGGCGGCCGCCTGGGCGGCTGGTTTCGTTTTGCCTGGGGTGAACGGTTAGGCTATCAGTTCCGCATCCCAGGCTGGAGTCGGTTTTCTGCCTCCAAGGATAAGGAATTTAAACTTGCGAGCCAGTAAGCCCGGCTGGCAAAGGCGCGACGAGGAACGCAAGTGTTGGAGGCGGAACACAGACATGGGGATGCGCCGGAGGGGGAGATGAAGGGCGGCGCCGCGCCGGCAAACGACCGAAAGGTCGACGTTGGGATGCTGAACGATCTTCCCGGGGATCGCGGCAAGCAACGCGTTTCTGCCGCAGCCTGGCTTGCCCGGCCATGACGAGGGACCCCCGATCGCCGCACCTGCAAGCGAGCGAGCTGCTCGACGCGGCACGAGCCGAAATCCTCAGCGATCTGGCCGACCGGGTGTCGGTCAGCCCCCTGCCCTCCGGCGACTCCGATGGGCAGAAGTTCCTACGGCAAGTTGCCGGTTATCTGCTGGCCGACCTTCGGCGGGCGTTGGTGTGGGACAAGCCCGCCTTGTTCACCGATTGCGTGGGCTGGGCAAAGGCCGCCTTGATCCAGCGCGGCGTGCCGGCGTCGGCGCTCGCGCTCCATCTGGAGCATGTCACCGCTGTCTTGCGCCGCGGCCTTCCCGGCGATGCTGGCAGCCAGGCGTCAGAGGTCGTCATGGCAGCCTTGCGGGCCATGCCGGATATGCCCGACGAGTTGCCGGCATTCCTGCGGCCGGGGGCCCCGATTTCGCCACTGGCAACCCTCTATTTCCGGGCCTTGCTGCGCGGCGACCGTCAACTGGCCAGCCGTCTGGTGCTGCAGGTGGTGGAACTGGGCACGCCGGTCAAGGAGATCTACCTCCACGTGTTTCTTCCCACACTCTATGAGATCGGCCGTCTGTGGCAAATCAACCAGATCAGCGTTGCCGAGGAACACTATACGACGGCGGCAACACAGCTCATCATGTCGCAGCTCTATTCGTACATCTTTTCCAGCAAGAAGATCGGCCGCACTGTCGTGGTCGTCTGCGTCAGCGGCGAGCTGCATGAACTGGGCGCGCGCATGGTTGCCGATTTTTTCGAAATCGACGGCTGGGACTCGTATTATACGGGTGCCAACACCCCGATCAGCGATGTCGTGCAGGCCATCGTCGAACGCCGGGCCAGCGTGCTGGCGATCTCGGCCACCATCGCGCATCACGTCGCGGAGGTGAAATCCCTGGTTAACCTGGTCCGCACGCGTCCGGAGTGCAGCGGCGTGAAGATCATCGTCGGCGGGTTCCCCTTCAATCACGACCCGCAGCTCTGGCGGCAGGTCGGGGCGGATGGCAGCGGACCTGATGCCGAAGCGGCGGTCGTTATGGCGAACGTTCTGGTCGGCGACAATCTGGGTGGGCGATGAATAACCGCACCGAAGGGGGGATTGCGCTTCGGTGCCATACCGATGGCACCGTCATCGGGGTGGTGCGCGACGATCTTGGTCTCTCACCGCGAACACCGCCGGGCGCGCGCCTGGACGCGTTGGTCGATCCGGTTGCCCGGGAAAAGCTCAACGCATTTGCCGACGCGGTCCGTAAACACGACGCATCGTTCGACTGGGAGATCACCGTACCAATAGGCACGGAGCCAACAAACACCGTATTGATGCCGCTGCATTTCGCCGGTGTGCGAACGGACGAAGGCATGTTGGTCGTCGCGGCGCGGACCAGGAGCGCGCTGGTCCGTATGAACGAGGAGATGCTGCGAATAAACAACGAACAAACGAATACGCTGCGCGCCATGGCGAAAAAGCTTGCCGTCGTCTCCTCGCAGAACCGGGACCGCGATGATGCGATGTTCGAGGATCTGACACGGGTGAACAACGAGCTGGCCAACCTCCAGCGCGAGATGGCGCGCAAGAACGTCGAACTCTCGCTGCTCAACGAGGAAAAGAACCGGTTTCTTGGCATCGCAGCGCATGACATGCGCAGCCCGCTCGGGGTGATCCTGACCTATAGCGAGTTCCTGGAGGACGAAGCGGCGGAAGTGCTGGATAACGAGCAGCGTGAATTCGTCTCGGTCATCCGGACCACGAGCCAGTTCATGCTCAGGTTGCTCGACGATATCCTCGACGTGTCGCAAATCGAGGCCGGAAAGCTCAATCTGGACCTGCAGCCCAACGACCTTGTTGCGCTGTTGCGGCGCAACCTGGGGCTCAACCGGGTTCTGGCTGCGCGCAAACAGATCCAGCTCCGCTTTCAACCGGCAGTGGAAACGCTGCAGGTCACCGTCGATGCCGCCAAACTCGAGCAGATCCTCAACAACCTGATCGGCAACGCGATAAAATTCTCGCCGACGGGCACACAGGTGGATGTCCGGCTCAGCGCTGGCAGCGACAGCGTGACAATCGAGGTCGAGGACCAGGGGCCCGGCATTCCGCCGGCGGAGTTACCAAAGCTCTTCAAACCGTTCAGCAAAACCGCCGTGCGCCCGACGGCCGGCGAAAAGAGCACCGGCCTCGGCCTCGCCATCGTGCGCAGAATCGCCGAAGGCCACGGTGGCGAGGTCCGCGTGGAAAGCGAAGTCGGACGTGGCTCCCGCTTCATCCTGACGCTGCCAACGAGCGGTCCGGATCAGGGCTGAACGGGACGCACCAGCTCTGCCCGGTCGCGTCCGGGCACAAGCGGCGCCCCAGGCTGGCACGCTGCACCGGGAGCTGCACTTGCTTTTCAAGGTGACCGGCCGCTAAATTGAGAATTCTTTGCCTCAACCAACCGTATGGTCCAAGTTGCGACGGAGTTCTGGGTGTTTTCTGCAGCTATGATCAATGCCGAGGCGGGCCTGCATCCCGTGCCGGCCGATCCGCGGGAGTTGGACGCGTCGCTGCGCGCTGCCGACCTCTGTTGGCGTCGGTTTCCCTATCTGGCTGAACGATATGGCGAACGCGGCGAACGCTTTACCCGCAGCGACACCGCTTGGCTGGCCACCCTGATCCGCCTCGACCCACCCGTGGTGACCGGCCAGGTCTGCTGGCTGCGCGTTTTTCTTGCGACCCGGGGCATTCCTTCAATCATTCTGCAAACACAATTGGATATCCTTAGCGACGAGCTCGATGCTGCGGTTCCAACGGATCACGCCCTCCATGGCAAGCTGCGCCAGGCCGCTGACGAGCTTCGCGATGCCAGGCAGGTGCATATCCCGCAGCCGCAGGTCGCGGCATTGTCCGATGCCTTCGACGCGGCGACCGAGGCGAGCTGGCGCGCACGCCTGCCGCACACGGAACTGCTCCTGGCCTCGGCCGTGGTCGACGAAATCGATGGCAGCCCCGGCGCGGTCGCCACTCTGGGTGGCTGGCTGACCAACCGGCAACGCTTTCAGGCCGGCTGGATCGCGGCCGTCGATGCAACGCTGTCGCAGGCCCGTGCTGAGGCAGGTGCCCACACGCAAAGAGTGCAAACGTGAGCCGCCGGGCCTCCTTCGGCCAAACGGCCGCGCGCAGGCGGCATGATGTTCAGAGTCCGGGTCGCCCGGCCGTTTCGGGGCCGGCCCGATGAATGTTTCCGCGCCGACGCCGGTCTCCAGGGTGAGGACGGCCGATATCCTTGTGGTCGATGACGACGCGACGATTACCGCCGGCTCGGCACGGGTGCTGGTGCGGGATGGCTACACGGTCACCCAGGTCCATAGCGGCGAGGAGGCGCTGCGCCGCGCCCAGCAGCAGCCCCCGGATCTGATCTTGCTCGACGTGATGCTGCCGGATATCGACGGGCTGGAAGTCTGCCGCCGGCTCAAGGCCGACCCGCGAACCAGCAACGCCTTCGTCGTCCTGTGTTCAGCCCTGCGCACTGCGAGCGATGCGGTGGTTCAGGGGATCGATGCCGGCGCCGATGGCTACCTTTCGCGGCCGGTGGAGAATCGCGAACTGCTGGCCCGGGTGCAGGCCTATCTGCGCCACAAGATCACGATCGACGCCTTGCGCGACAGTGAGCGTCATTGGCGCGAACAGTTCGAGCGTGAGCGCCAGGCCAGTTACGACGCCGAGATCCGCGCGCTGGGCGAATCGGCGTCGGGCATCGTTCCGATAAGCGCGCAGTTGCTCGGCGTGGGGCCGCTCAGCGAAGTGGCACCGGTAGTATTCGCCGAGTTGCAGACCATATACGAATCGCTTCTTCGCAACGCCCTCGAGCAGCGTATCTTCCGGATTGAGAATGTGGTCACCATCGGCCTTCGCGATCTGGCAGAACGGTTGTTCCGGTTGCGCGCCGGCGCGCGCGACGTGACGGAGTTGCATTACCGGGCGCTGTCCGCCAGCGCGTCGGGCGAGCCGCCGGGACGGGCGCGGGCCTTGATGGAAACCGGCCGGCTCACCCTGATTGAACTGCTGGGGCGGGTTCTGAACGCCTATCGCAGCCGACACTTGGACAGCACCCGCCATCCCGACGCGGTCCTGTTGCCAACGGGCAAGAATCAGCATGAGTGAATATCGTCTCAGACTGTATGTGGTCGGCCAGACTCCACGGGCGGAACGCGCGATCGCCAATCTGCGGGAGCTTTGCGAGAAAGAATTTGATGGTCGCAGCTATGAGGTCGAGGTCATCGACGTCCTCGAAAACCCCCAAATTGCCGAAAAAGAGAAGATACTGGCGACGCCGATGCTGGTGATGTTTCTGCCCCCGCCCATGCGCCGCGTCATTGGCGATCTTTCCGATTCCGAGAAGGTTCTGCTTGGGCTCGGCCTCCGGCCATCGCCGCCTCGGGAGTCCTGACAGATGCTCCAGAAAAACCAAAGTGCTGCATAAAGAACATGGCTAACATCACATCCATCACGAAGCTTCCCAGCCATATTCCCGGCTTCGACCATGTCGCCGATGGCGGCCTGCCGTTGGGACGAACCACGCTCGTGTGCGGCAGCGCCGGCAGTGCCAAAACGATTCTTGCGGCGCAGTTCCTCGCCGAGGGCATCCGTCATGGCGGCGAGTCCGGGGTGTTCGTCACCTTCGAGGAGAGCGCCGAGGACGTCCGCGTCAATATGAGCGGCTTCGGCTGGGATATCGCTGCCTGGGAAGCCCAGGGGCTCTGGGCATTCGTCGATGCCTCGCCCGACCCTGCGTATGAGACGGTGATCGTCGGCGACTATGACCTCGGCGCGCTGCTCGCCCGCATCGAGCACGCAGTGTCGCAGGTCGGGGCGCACCGCCTCTCCATGGATTCGCTTGGTGCCATCTTCACCCAGTTCACCGACAGCGCCACAGTGCGGCGCGAGATGTTCCGGATCGCCACCGCGCTCAAGCGGCTCGGCCTGACCGCCCTGCTGACCGCGGAGCGCACCGCCGAGTACGGCGAGATCGCCCGCTATGGCGTCGAAGAGTTCGTGGCCGACAATGTCATCATCCTGCGCAACGTGCTGGAAGGTGAGAAACGGCGGCGGACCTTGGAAATTCTCAAGTTCCGCGGCACGCCGCATCACAAGGGCGAATATCCGTTTGCTATCCTCAACGGGGAGGGCATGGTGGTCATCCCGTTGTCGGCGATCGAACTCAAGCAGAGATCGTCCAATGTGCGGATAACGTCCGGCAGTATTGACATGGACGCGATGTGCGGCGGCGGGTTCTTTCGCGATTCGATCATTCTGGTTTCCGGCGCCACCGGCACCGGCAAGACCCTGATGGCCACCGAGTTCATGGCTGGGGGTGCTAAACTGGACGAACGCTGCCTGCTGTTCGCTTTCGAGGAGAGCCGTGAACAGCTTTTCCGCAATGCCACGGGCTGGGGCGTGGACTACGAGCGGATGGAGCAGGAGGGCAAGCTCAAGGTGGTTTGCGCCTACCCGGAAACCGATGGCCTCGAAGATCATCTCATCCGCATGAAGCGGATCATCGAATCCTACGCCCCGCAGCGGGTGGCCGTGGACAGCTTGTCGGCCCTGGAGCGCGTGTCGGGCCCGCGTGGGTTCCGCGAGTTCGTAATCGGCCTGACCTCCTTCATCAAGCACCAGGAGGTCGCCGGTTTGTTCACCGCGACCACGCCCAATCTGCTTGGCGGCGAATCCGCGACCGAGGCACACATCTCGACCATCACCGACCTGATTATTCTGCTTCGTTACGTCGAGATGTATGGCGAGATGCGGCGCGGCATTACTGTGCTTAAAATGCGCGGCTCGCGGCATGACAAGGACATTCGCGAGTTCACCATCGACGCGCACGGCATGCATATCGGCAAGCCATTCCGCGAGGTAACCGGCATCCTGGCCGGCAGTCCCCGGCATGCAAGCGGCGGAGAGATCGAGGTCATCCGGCACCTTTTCAGCAACGAATAGCGCCGTGGCCAGGGCAATTGGGGGAAGGAAGGCCAGGGGCTCTGCCCCATAGGCGTTAAATTAGCTCCTCAGCGGGTATCGGATGTGGGTTTTTCGTTTTCGTTTGGAGTGGGCGAGGCGGCGATGCACGTTGGGGCCGGCGTGCAGGAGGGCATCGAGGACGATTGTGCCGAAGATGGCGCA
>CAIXDS010000396.1 GCA_903918195.1 uncultured Acetobacteraceae bacterium
CGATCTGCTCAGCGCCCCCGCTCGGCGGCCGGTAGGGTTAACAGGGACCCGCTATCTGCTAACCTTAACGCGCAGCACCGCCAGCCAGCCATTCGCGACGCATATCATTAACTATTCTGATTATGTATGTGCGGCACATAGCATCACGGCCGCACCATATCGCACGTTGTACCGATCAACCCAAAACCAGGAACGCGCCACCACACAGCGCACCACTAGGCTAGGATGATAGCCGCACCACGCCACCACAGGCAGGCGCACCACGCCACGCCACCACGCCACCACGTCACCACTAGCAGGCAGGCAAGGCAGGCAAGGCAGGCAAGGCGACTAGGCGAGCGCACGCCACCACACAGGCAGGCAAGGCGCACCGATCGCACGCGCCACCACACAGCGCACCACATAGGCGAAGTTACTTCCGCATTGCGGACGCTAGGCAGGCAGGCGCACCACACACAGGAAGGCCGGCTAGAGCGCTTGCCCTAGCCGGCCTATGCCGTGCCACCATGTAGCGCCTTAGCGTGGTGCGTTACCCTTGGCCGATTGTTCCGCCTTCACATTGCGACCCAAGGCGATAAGCTCCGCAAGGTTAGGCGGCGCTTGCGGATTGCCGGCCGTGATGCGGACTAGCTCGCTATGGCGTGCCGTCTCGACTTGTGCGGCCGTAGGGGTTGCCGGATCGTGGCAAGCGGCCGTTGCCAGCGCGAGCGCGGCACATACGCAAACGCGCATCACTTGGACTCCGCCTTGGCGTACAGGCACCACAGCACGCGCTCCGCTTCCTGTAGCGTATCGAACGACTCCGATATGTTGCTAACCGTGACGACGAACGAATCGCCGCAAACGTCAATCTGACCCGGATCATACATGATCAAGACTCCGTTATCAGTTCCGGCCGTCTCGCGCCAAGCGTCAAACCGCTCGCCTTCCGCGTCGCTAGTCAGATAGCGCGGAGTCGCAATCGACCACGCGGCATTCCAGAGCGCGACGGCCGACTCGTCGTCCAGATGATCAACCGGGTTGCGGCCGTCGATTGCTTCGAACGACTCGGCCATGATCATATTGGCGTCGCGGAAGTCATGCGACGCGCAAACGCCAGCCGATACGGTGCGATTAGTGATTCGCATCTCGCGCCATTCCGACTCGGTTAGATCGGCCATGACATCGCAAGCGAAGCGCCACGCCAGCGCTTCCGCTGTGGCGATGCGAAGGCATTCCGCCCAATCGTCGCCCGCATAGATGTCTAGGCAATCATCGGCCGCCAGCGCGAGATACCGAATCGAAAAGCGTTCGGTATCGGGAAACTCGCGCTTAGCCTTATCGGCATAATCGACGAAGAGCATAACATGCGCGCCGATCGCATCGCCCGCGATCATGAAGCTAGGGCAACTGTCATTGTGCCAGCTAGAGTCGATCGCGAAGGCCGGCAATTCCGGCATATCGGCGGCCGGAAAGTCGGGAAACTCGCGACGCCACTTAGGCAACGCATCGCCCGCCAGCCGCAAGCGCTCGCGCTCGACATACGAGTCGGCGAACGGGTGTAGCTCGCTCGCGTCGCATTGCCCGCGCTCGCACGCTTCCGCAATCTGGCGCATGGCCGCCGCGTGCCGATCGGTATAGGACTCGGCAACCGGACAATAGAGTCCGCTGCAAAGCGGCTCTAAGCCACCACAAGCCTTGCAAACAGTCATGATCAATAAGCCCCGATGATGTCGCACGAAACGCGGTAAAGCGCCTTGGCCGCCCGCTTCGCTTCCGCGTAGCTGGCCGCCTTGATCGCGTCGCATTCCATGCCGTTGATGAAAACCCGATAGAACATGATCTAGCCTTAGCGATATGCGCGACGGTTAGCAAGCGCGTTGCCACCCTCGCGCGCTATCCGCTTGGCGATTTCGGCGCGACGCTTGGCGCGCAAGAATTCATCGCGGGCGGAAACGTGCGAATCGTGGTCGCAATGATCGCGGCCGATTAGCGTGATAGGCGAATAAAACATGGTCGACTCCTTGATCGGAAGTAACTTCCTAGCCGGCTATCTCTTAACGCCACGTAAAAGGACGGCCGCCCCATAGGGACGGCCGCCAAGGCAACCCGGAGTCACTCGGGACTACTTATGCAGGAAACAGCCCGCGAGATTTCCTGCTTGCCAGCCAATCCAATAAATGAGACGCAAGCCAAGATAGCAAAGCGGCCAAAACACGAAGAGTCGAAGACTCCACCACATGCGCCTAGCGTTGCTCTTTTCCTTTTTCGCCGCGACCAGGGCGGCCGCCTCGCGCTCTTCGCGCAAGCGGTTTAGTTCGCCGATCATCGTTTGACGCCTAGCAGGCGCGAGACTCTGGCGTAGCTGGCGCACGTGATGGATTGCGGCGGATGGATAGAGCGCGACTCCACGTCGCCTATGCGATCGGTAGCGCCACCGTCGCGCCACCATGCGCCGCAATCTTCGATAGGTGACACAAGCGCCATTGCCTCGCTTAGCGTCATATCGACTCCCGGAGTCTCCGCTCCGATGATCGCGGGAACGCGCCAGCCACGCGAGTCCAGAAAACCGGACTCCGCCACGTCGCCAGCTTCCGCCGACTCTTCCGTCACCACGTCAAAGGTAACGCGCCACCCGTTGCGGCCGGTCACTTGACTAGCTCCGCTCGCGCCGTTCCGGCTGGAATGAATGCCGCGCTACCGTCGCGGAACGCCAGCCGGAGTCCGTATCCGTTGCGCCGCGCTCGCTTGATATTGCGCAATTCGGCGGCCGTATGATTCCACGCTGCTAGGCCGGCAACACGCGCCACCATGCGCCCGGCTTGGCTGTAGGGATTAAGCGAGCGCTTCCGCTTGCTGGCGGCCGTCTCACGCAACCCTATCGCCATGCCTTCGCCGAACGATCGGCCGTGATACTCGCGCCCGGCTATGGTCGCGGTATAGGCGAACATGCGCGACCCGACATAGCTAGAGACGCGCCACCCGTCGCCGATCGGCCGGCAATAGCCTAGCACGTCGCCGCACCACGTGGTGACGGTGCGACCCTTCACATAGGCGTAAAGCGACTCCGGCGGATTGTGCAGAATGCGGTATTGTTCAACCTTGCTCGCTTCCGCGTTCCCGATGCGCGGGAAAGGGTAAGGATGCGTTTTCAGGTCGCGCGGGTTAGGTCCCGATCGCATCGCCGCTTGATTGGCGTCAACCTTTGGCGCGAGGCGCGCATATTGCGCGGCCGTGATGGTTTCGATTGCCATTGTCTCGACTCCCTTATGCCGCTTCGCTGGACGAAATGACGGCCGCGTCATCAGCCGGACAATCGAAGACTCCGGCCGCCTTGGCGACGCGCTCGACTTCTTGCCACGTGATGAAATGGCAACCGGCCGTAAAGTCGCCAGTGCAATCGACGCGATCAACTTGGAAATGGCCGACTCGGATAGTGTGACCATTGCGCCGCCACGTTTCGCCGCGCTCTTTGCATAGCTTGACGAAGCGAAACACTTTGACCGCGTGCGATAGCGGGACTTCCGCACCGTGCGACGTTTCCAACGTGTCACCCATGACGCGCAAAGCAGCGCCGCCCCCTTCCGCGTCAAACCGAACGCGCCCGACGCGCTCGCCAGCAAGCCACAGCGTGCGCCGCTCCGCTTCCGCCAATTGCGACCGTTCGACTTCGAGTCGACGCTGGCGATTGTTTTCCGCCTCTATCGCGATCATTCCCGCGCGAGCTTGTGACGCCAGCCGGGCGGCCGATTCCTTTAGCGTGAGTGTCCGGCCGATCGACTCCAGCCTTTCCGCCGCGCTGGCGACATCCCGCATAATCGACCACGAAGGGTTAGCCTTGGCTTCCGCGCTCGCGTCGCGCCATTGGCGCACCGTCGCCAGTGCCAGCCGGACTCCCTTCGCCTTTTCGAGTCGGCCCTTGCGGGTGTCGAATTGGTCGATTGCCATGCTAACCCATTTGATCCGATCGCGGACGGTGGCGAGTCGCGACTTGGCCGCGAGCTTCCCGCTTGTCGCTTTGAGCATCAACCCGCGAGCGTTAAACAGGTCGCGGCGGATATTCCGCAGAACGTGGTCGCTATATTCCGCGCCAAGCGATGCGATCCACTCACGCCAGTTACGCGAAGGTATATCGGCCAACTGTAGCGCTCGCGCTTCCGCGCTCGCTCGCGCTGCTTTTTCCTTGGCCGCCTTTTCATCGGCCGCGATCTTCGCCGCGTCTCGCTTCGCCTTGTTCCACGTGGCGGCCGGCAACCCGACAAGCGCGGCTAAATATGCGCCCGCTTCCGTTTCGCCCGGTTGCGTGATGGACTTGCGCGCTTCGTCGTCCCATTCATACCGCGACGCGCCCGCGCGATAGATTTCCGCCGATAGCGCCGCCGCGTGAGTGACAAGCGCCTTGCGCACGCTGGCTTGAATGTCGCGCCGTTCGGCGGCCGTCGCGCCGCGCTCGCTTACGCGTTCCATGAATTGAGCGACGCGAGGGAGGATTTTCCAATCGCCCGCAAGGTCCGTCAAGCCGGCAACTAATACCGTGCGCCGATCGCGAGTCGCCGCGCGTGCGTCTGACTGATGGCCGCTTGTGCTGATGCTGTATGTATCGGCATTAAGGAACGCGACTCCGTCCGGCATGATATACCCGACGACGAAGTGACTTCCGTAGCTGTAAAGCGCACGGCCGGAAAAATAGAAGTTCCCGTTAGATGACTGGCCGCGTTCCGCGCTTTGCGCGTTCCATACGTGCGCCGTCATATCGTTGCTGTAGCTTTTTCCGCCGCGCTTCGTGCGCTGGCTGTATCCGTTACCAAAACCCATGATGATGACTCCGACTAGTGAAAACCAGGATGCGCCCGCATTGTTGCGAGTCGCCGTATTAAATGCGCGCCAATCGTTAAGAAAGCAATACCGTAACGCATAGCACAACGGAACTAACTTCCGGCCGGCGTTAACCATATCGGTTCATCCTTAGCGTCTCATTAACCTTACCGCGATTAACCTTACCCCCGCGTTAAGGTTAACGCAAAACTTTTGCCCGCGTTGCGCGAATCGTTCACCGGCTGCGCGAATCGTTCACCGAGCACCCTGTTTCGTGCAAACCGTTCTCTACCCCCTACCGTAGATTCACGGATCAAAATCGGCCGAGCCTAAAATGGGGCAGCATGTAGGGTACAATCCGAATCGGGCAGGGGGTAGGTCGATAGCACCACCCTACACCCCTGTAGTGGCGGCGCAAATCAGCCGATCTCGCCTCGTAGAGCACCACCCTGTTGACATCCCTGACGCTTATCGCTAAAGCCCACATTCCGCTAAGCAAGGGAGTTACCAAATGGCGAGAGCATCAAACGAGGATAGCATGGCGGGACAGATCAGGGCGCTAAGCCCCGGCCAGAGTTTCAGCCGTACCAAGCGGATCGATCTCAAGGACAAGGATCGCAGCACCACCGCCGACGCGCTGGCGAAGCTGCGCAATCTGGTCAACCAGGCGGTGGGCCGGGTCCGCACCGCAACCGGAAGTAACTTCCGCGTTGAGAGCACCGTCGGCGTGACCGACGACAAGCTGGCACTGCTTGCCACCGTGGCCGCAACCCGCATGGATGACGGAGCCGACGAAGAAGTCGATATCTGATCATCGCACCACCCGGAGGACCAACCAAGTGTGCATTAAAAAGATCGAAGCCTACACCGATAGCAAGGGCGGCATGTTCAAGGAAGAACGCTGCGCTATCGAGAGTGAGATCGCTATCATCACCGGCATGACGCAGGAAGACGTGCTGACGATCATCGGCAAAGCCAGCCCTTTGATCCCGCTTCTTCAGCGCGTGCTCGCCATCGCCCCACCCGCACCCAAGAAACCGACAACCCTCGAAAACGGCAACAGGACCCCGGAGCAGATCGCCGAGGACAACAGCTACAGCGGCCCCGCCATTCACAACGACAGGAGTGAGATCGATGACTAGCACACAGGAAGCCGCAGAGATTCTTGCGGCCGATCTCGCCAACCGTCAGGGCAAGGGACTCGACCTACCGCCGAGCAACCCCGATGCTGTGGCGCACCACCTGGCGGTCGCCGAGACGGCCGAGCGCAAGTGGGGCTTCGAGCGCCGCAAGGCCATCGCCAACGCGATGTACGCCAAGCGCAACGAAGGCGGCCGTCGCGACGACGTGACACGGTTTGTCCGTGACGAGAAGAGCGCGGTGTCCATGCAGGACTTCTTCGACAACATCGCAACCGAGGCCGACGTTGAGCACGTCGAGTATCTTTTGGGGATCAGAGAGAAATGACCGACAGCATCATCGAACCGAAGAAGGTTGACGGCTTCACCCATGAGTCGCCGATCCGGGCATTCACCGACTTCAAGGTCAACGGCAAGTACGCCATCGGCAAGGGCTTCCGGCCATCGCTGGCGCACCTTGGCGCATATCTCGACGCCATGCACACCAAGGAAGGATGGGCGTTCGCGCAGATCATCCTCCCGCGTGACAACGACGGCGAGCCGACGATCCTGTTCTGGAAGAGCACCTACAATCCGGTGATGCCGGAGCTTCGCGAGCCGGCACCCGCCGAGCCTATCCCGACGATCAAGCCGGGCGAAGTGCTCGGCGTCAATAAGATTTGGCGGGGCGACGTGCTGGTGTACGATCGCGAGCAGGATGGCGACGAGCAGTGGACGATCCATGGCAGCGATGCGGATATCCCTGTGCGCTTTCACGAACAGGCGTTGCGCTTCATCGCCGACAAGCGTGGGATCGACGGCGACAAGCTGGTGCGGGACTTCATGCTCTATTTCAAGGAGCGGAACCAGCCGAACCAGGTGTCGCACAAGATGTTCGCCGCGCAACTCGGCTTCATCCTCAATCGTGCCAAGCCGCATGAATTGAAGGCGCTGATCGATCAATTCCGTCTGTCCATGTCGCCGAAGGATCACGTGGTGAAGCCGCCGATGACTAGCGCCGTGATGTCGAACGTCGGCGAGGGGCCGATTCCCGAACTGGTTTACTGGAACGGCGAGGCTGGTAACTTCTACGGCATGGTGTCACGGCGAGGCCAAGGACAGGAATTCATGGATACGTGGTATCCACGCCGGGCCGAGTTTCCCACGTCGCCAGCCGACGAGCCGGTCTTCGACGAGGCCAACCCGAAGCACTACGGCGGGTGGGAATGCGGCGACATCGGCGAGCGCCTGTCCGCCAACGGCTATCAGATTCTGAAGTATTGCTGGCGGCTCGGCAAGAAGGACGACGCCTGTATCGAGCTTGGCAAGGCGTACCGCTACGCCGAGCGCGAGCGCGACCTTCTGATCTCCATGGAGCGGACGGACACAGACAAGGCGATGAAGCCCTTCACGCGCGACCTGAAGGACCCCACCGAATTCCTTGAGGATCGGATCGACGGCCAGTCCGACTTCACCAAGTCGATCGCCCGGATGCTCTGGTCCGGCTACAACCAGCGCAAGCTCCGCTGCATCATGGAAGTTATTTCCGAGCAGAAGTTCCACATGGAATGCGGATCGGGGTTGGCGATATGACCCGCGTCATAAATTGGGACGCCGCCAAGCTGAAGGCTGTGAAGTCAGCGCTTGCGGCGGCCGAGGCAGCGCGTAAGACCAGCTTCAAGGTGTTGCTGCCGGGCGAGCGCGAGGAAGCCGAATTCGACTGCGGCTTCGCCCGGCACATGATCGACTATATCGAGCAGCAATTCGCTCGCAACCCGCCCCGCGACTACGGGCCGAACAACGAAGGGAAGGAAGGCGAATGATGTACCGTGGATGGGGACTCACTGACGAGTCCCGCGCCGAACTGCTCAAGCGCTTCCCGCCGATCTACCCGGTGGTCCGCGCCGATCACGTCACCGACATTCTTGCCGGCGATGGGTTGCTCTGGCAGGCGGGCAGGCAGCGGATGTACCACGTGACGATCAGCCGCGACGACGGCTTCTCGTCGAGCGACGCCGGGGTGCTGCTTTCCAACAGTGTGCAGGCGATCCAGCCTGTCCCGCGCATGGTGCTGACGACGGTGCCGTTCGTGCGGGTGCTCGGCTCGAAGGTTGAACGATGACGCGGCCTTATCCCGATCTGCTATCCGAGGACGAGAGCAAGGCGCTGCTCAAGCGGGCCGAGCAACTGTGGAACGATTTGCAGGAAGACCGCCTTGGCGGGTACTCCGGCCCCAATCGGCCGTTCTGGATTCTCGCTGAATTCCAGAGCGTGATCGAGGCGTTCGGCCAACGCGACCTTGGCCGCACCTGGACCAAGGACCAACTCGACGCGGCGAAGCCGGCAACGTGACGATCTGGAATCCGCAGATATGTCGAGAGTGCGGCGACTATGAGTGTTGCGAACCGAACTGCCCGGATCATAAGCTCCGGTGTGGTTGCGGCGACTACGCGAATAGCTGCGCCTGCCGGCACTCGCCTGAAGAGTTGGCGAAGATGATCGAGCAGGAGCGGCAACCGTGAGTCCGAAGCGGGCAACCGATCTCGTCAAGGGGATCATCGTCGATCTCGACGCCGCACTGGCTTCGAACGGCAAGGAAGCGCTCGACGAACGACACAGCGCATTGGCATCGGCGATGATGCTAGGGACCCGCCTGATCGGCGGGATGGCAATCAACATGGCGCGGATCGCTACCGCGCTAGAGAAGATGGAAGCAAGAGATGCAGAACAAGATAATTCACGCGACACCGGAGAGCCATCTGCTCTACATCGCGAGGGTATCGAGTAATCAGGAGAACACCGATCCCGGCCTGATCACCTACCTGATCAAGCAGAACCATTGGTCGCCTTTCGAGATGATCGGTGCTTGCGTCGAGATCGAGACGACCCGCGACATCGGCCGTCAGGTGCTGCGTCACCGCAGCTTCAGCTTTCAGGAATTCAGTGGTCGCTATGCCGAATATGCCGATCTGCGTTCCGATCGCGATCTGCGTTTCAAGGGCAGCACCAATCGGCAGGGTTCAATCCCGGCCGAGACGGACGAGCAGCGTACCGCCGCCGAGTATTTCGGGACGCAGCTTATGGAGCACACCCGTTCGTCCGCTGCGCTCTATCGCAACATGCTGGAAGCCGGCATTGCGCCGGAGTGCGCCCGAGCCGTACTGCCGGAAGGCTTGACGCCGACCCGCATGTATATGAACGGCACCCTGCGTTCGTGGATTCACTATCTGCGCGAGCGCCTGAAGCTGAAGGACGGATACCCACTGGCGCAGCGCGAGCATTACGATCTCGCCTTGTCGATCGCGGACAAGCTCTGCGGGTTGTATCCCAACACCTTCGACGCGCTGCGCCGGCTTCAGTATATCGACGGCAATGCCATCGGCTTCGCGTTGCCCGATTGATCGACGCTATCAGGAGAAATGACATGACGAGTGTGCCCCGGCAATCGCCGAAAAAGAATGATACCCGCACGTACAGCGCGTGGGCTTGGATCAAGGCGTACACCGCTCTGGTGACGCTGTTCCCGGTCTATGCGACGCTGTGGTTCCTCGCGACCTTCGTCCGCAAGCTGCCGGACAGCGTGACGCGGAAGTTACTTCTCGCCCATATTGCCTACACCAGCACGCATGACATGGACTTCCGTATCCCACCGAACACGAATATCCCGGCGTACATGCACCGCTGGTGGCGGATCGCCCGCAATGCCTACATGAACATCTACTATCATATCGTTCTGCGGAGCGACGATGACCGGGCGCTGCACGATCATCAGTGGTGGAGCTTCAGCATCGTGCTCGAAGGCGGCTACTTCGAGCACACAATCAGCGCGGGCGGGGTGCATCACCGCCAGTGGTTCGGACCCGGCCAGATGAAATTCCGCTGGTCCGGCAAGTTCGCCCACCGGCTCGAACTGGATACCGAGAAGCGCCAAGTCGGCTTCACCGATGGTGCCACGACGGAGGAAGAAGACGGTATCCTGTTGACGCAGAGCGATCCGCTCGTCGATACCTTCGAGCTTCCCGTCACCACCATCTTCATCACCGGCCCGGTCATGCGGCGGTGGGGCTTCCATCATCCCGATCAATGGGTGGACGCCTACGATTGGGACGCTTTCATGGCCGAGCACGGCATCCACGGCATGAAAATGGACGGGGGCAGCGACGCCGCTGTCTCGCCACGCAACAAGATTTAACCAGGTCAACAACGGAGGACTACCATGAAGAATCCTGCTAAACTCGAAAAGGCGGTAATGAAATTCGCCAACGAGCTTCACGACAAGGGGTATTCCCTTGAAGATATCAAGATGGCGATGTTCCATCGCGGCGCGATCCTGCACCACGGCGCGATCGGCGAGTCGGTTGGCATCATCGTGTCACTCAACAACCACAATGGCGTGGCGCTCGAATGGCCCGAGGATGGGTACAAGGCGGCGATCGTGCCCGAGAACGCATTCGCCACCACACTTGTCGGTGATGACGACGTGACCGCGCCTTATCTGCCGATGTCGCGAAGCCGGATCAGCGAATTCCTCGACTACGCTTCCTGCTATGGGGAATTCGACGAGAACACCGCAAATGGTACGGAATCCATGCACCCGAACAGTTGCTCGGCCATGAACGACTATCGGCGCGCGGCGATCGTGCTGCTCAAGAAGGTGCTCGGCTTCCTGCCGGACGACTATGTTGTGTCCATGCCGGACTACAGCGATGCGGACGTGCCGGCGCTGATCCGGGCGGCCCAAGAGGCGCATACGCAATTCTGCTATTACGCCGAGCAGCACGACGCCAAGGGCACGCCCGAATCAGCCGCCAAGGCACAGGTCAACCGCGATTTCGCTTCCATCATGGCGGCAGCGCTCGGGAAACGGGCTAATTTCGGCCCCAGAGCGGCCGTACAGCGCGATTCGGGTGATCTGGCACCTTCCGGGGCACCAACGCTCCGCAAGGTATCGTCTGCGCCGCTGGACCGGGACGAAGTGCTCGGCTGGATCGACATGAAGATCGCCGGGTCGAACGCGGCCGGGATGCACGAAACCGTGGGCGTGCTCGAAGCGCTACGCGGCGAGTTGGCACAGCATCTCGAAGCTGCGCCGACTGACATCTACCGGGCGCTGACGGAGATCATCGTCGGGATCGGATCGTACAACGTGGCGAAGGGTTGGTGGAGCGACGCCAATACCGATCTGCGGACGTGCGATTATGCGCCCTACGTGATGGCGTCGAAGATGTACCTGGTCGTGACGGAGATGGCCGAGGCGATGGAAGGCCACCGCAAGTCGAGCAAGACCAAGACGCTGCCTGACGATCATCTGCCGGAATTCCCGATGGTGGCCGTCGAGTTTGCCGATGCGCTGATTCGCCTGTTCGATCTCGGAGCCAACTACCGGCTCCCGAATGGGCAGACGATCGACGTGCCGGCCGCCGTGGTCGCCAAGCTCGCATACAACGATCGACGCGAGGACCACAAGGTCGAGAACCGGGCGAAGGATGGCGGCAAAACCATTTGACAACCGCCACGCTTAGCTGAATAAGAGACGGGCGGCTTGGAAGTCACTTCCGAGTCGCCCTAATCACGGAGGACCACATGAACCGCTTTCTCGTATGCTTTACCACTCCCGTCCAAGGTGGTTGGAAAACCGTCTATGTCGAAGCGTGGGCTATCGTTATAGATCGCGACGGCACCATGCCTTACGGTTGGCGTCCCGACGAGATCGGCGGTATCGACGTGCAGGAAGTCAAGTGGATCATCCCGCTCGACGTGTCCATGGCGCAGATCGCCTTGATCTCGGGCGAGTATGACAAGGACGTGGAGTTGCCCGGCGATGGCTCTGCCGTTATCGTTTGCGACGCCACCTTCAGCCTCGCTTCGGAACCCAATTCCGAAGTTGACGAGATCGTCGAGACGCGAGACACCGACCGCAAGCGCGAGGCGTCTTACGATCGCGCCGGCTTTCCCCGAAAGGACTGACATGGCGCATCCTGTAGGCTGCACCATGACCGGGAAGAACAAGGTGCCCGGCCAGTGCGACGCGAAGGCGTGCAACTATCCGTTCTGTGAATCTCCTGATCCTGATCGGGAGCGCGTGAACCAAGAGATGCGCCAAGAGATGCACCTTCAACTTCTCGGCTTAGCCGAACCACGATAGAGGACACTGACATGCAACAGCCGCCGATCCCCGAGACGAGCGCTCCGCCCGTCACGATCAACAAGTATGCGATCCTGCCGTCCGATGTCGTCCTGGTGCCGCGTGGCCGGGTCGTCATGGTGGGCTTCGCCGGCAACACCGCCTATGCGTGGGTGATGCACCATCCCGAAGCCCCGGTGGACGCTCAAATCCTGACGGTGCCGTCGCAGACGATCTTCAGCCTCGAAACCGATCCGCTGTTCGAGGCCCCGATCCACTGCGGCTCGTTCTTCAAGACGGACAAGTCCGGCTTGCTGCCGAGCGCGTGGCACTGCTTCCTGTTCATGCCGAAAGCCAAGGGCACCATCCTGCTCGCCTCGTAAAGGGGCCATGCGCTACAAGGGAAAAATGAAATGACAGATTCTGCTTCCGTGCTCGACCTTCCCGATCCGTTCGAGGATGATGCCATCTACGCCCTGATCGAGGCGATCGTCGCTGATCCTGCCGGCCAAGGTGCCCGCGATGCCATCCACGCGGTCTTCGATCCGTGGGTGATCGCGGCTCGCCAGTATGCCAGCGGTGCGGGCACCAGCGCCTATGAGATGGTTGCTGCGGCCGAGATCGCCAACGTCGAGACAACCGAGACGTTGATGCAGATGCTGGCGGCCACCGTGCTCTCCAACCTGATCGACGAGGAAGGCGGCGGCCGGGCGAACATCTGGTACTCGCCCGAGTCGATGACCGAGATGATGCAGCGGTACGACATGACTGCTACGCGCGACGGTATGATAACTCTCGTGAGTATCAAGCCGAAGCCCGGCGCAATGAGCGACGGTAAGAAGCTGTTGCAAGACACACCATCGCTGCGGCTCGATCTGATCGAAAGCGTGGCCTTCGCGAAGCCGCAGGCTGAAGCCAAGCCGCATGATCGCCCGGTGTGGGCCATCCGCTTCGACGGCAACCTGTTTCGGATGCACGATCGCGCCGACGCAGAGCGCAACCTGGATAGCTACGGCAACACAGCGACGGTCGAGAACCGATTCTGTGTCCACACTGATTGTCCGTCAACGAAGTGCAATCATGTGCCGGATCAGGACAGCACGGAAGAAGTTACTTCCGAGGGTTGACAACCGCAACGCTTAGGCCGATATGCCAATCGTCACCAGCGAGGGATGACATTCAAGTGACCGACCAACGCCTCAATGAAGACCCGGCCAACGCCATGCAGGCGGCAGCGAAAGAGCTTGCCGACGAACGGCGGCTGAATGTCTTTCTCGACAGCATCATCGCTGAAGAGAAAGCACGCAGCGCGGCGAGTGATCGCATCCGTCAACTCTGGACGGACGTTCGCAAGGCAGGTTTTGACGTTGACGCCGCCCGTCGCAAGCTCGTATGGCGTGCCACCGCTCCGGCGATGTAAACCCTGAAGACCTGAAGAAGGAAGATACGAACATGGCAAAGACTGCACCCCTGACGATCCCGTCCTCGAAGGTCGTGATCGCACTCGCCGCTGGCTCGACCGACGCCGGCATGAAGAGCGCCGATGCGAAGGCCGGCAAACTCTGGAACGTCCCGATCGCTTCGATCAAGCCGATCGAAGGCTTCAACGTCCGTGTCGATACGCCCGACTATCGCGCCCACCGCGACATGCTGGCCGACTCGATGCGCGCTAACGGCTTCGATCCTGCCAAGCCGCTCGCCGGCTTCGTCGCTAAGGAAGGCGAGGACAATGTGATCTACGTCACGGACGGCTACACCCGTCTCGACGCGGCGAACCAGGTCAATCAGGACGAAGGCGGCCCGACGATCACCACCCTGCCTGTGCTCGTCCGCTCGCCGGCTCCGTCGCTGACGGACCTGACGGTCGCTCTGCACACCAACAACACCGGCCGGCCGCTGACGCCGTTCGAGCTTGGCGTGGTCGTGAAGCGGCTGCTCAAGGAAGACGGCGCGGACAAGGCCGGCGTCGCCAAGCGTCTCGCCGTCACGCCGCGCTATCTCGACGACGTGCTGCTGCTCGTCAACTCGCCCAAGGCCGTGCGTACCGCCGTGCTGGAAGGCGACGTGTCGAGCACGATGGCGATCCAGCAACTGCGCAAGGCCGGCGACAACCCGGAGAAGGCCGCAGAGGCGATCACCGCCGCTGTGACCAGCGCCAAGGCGAAGGGCAAGAAGAAGGCCACCGCCAAGGACACCGGGCCGAAGATGGTGACGGTCAAGCACACCGTGTCGATCGCCGCTGGCACCGACATGAAGGAGATCGTCAAGGCGGTTGCGGCGCACGTTCGCGCGGCGGTTGCGGCGGTGCCCCATGCGACCGACCCGGAAGCCAAGGTCGCGGACACGGACGGCACGATCTCGCTGTCGATCCAGGTCCCGGCTCCGCTGACGACCAAGGCCGCGCCGAAGGCGAAGGCCACCAAGCCCGCCAAGACCAAGCCTGCGGCCGAAGAGCCGCCCGTGAAGGGCGCGGTCGAAGTCACTTCCGAGGGTATCGACGACGAGCCGGTCAAGATGCCGCCTGCCGTGAAGAACGGCGAAGGTGTCGATGACGAGGAAGTCGATATCTGATCGAGACGGTCCCCGGAGCAGCGGCCCCTCCCCCTTCCGCTGCTACCGGGGGCCACCCTCGAAATGAACCGTGCGCGGCCCTTGGTCGCCCTGCCATACATCAGGCGGAGCGAGGGGTGATTGAGGGACGCCCCGTAGCGCACGGTTCTTTTCGACGGTGGCCGGAGTAATCTGGCCGGGGCGATGGGTTCCACCCCCCGAACAATCATCCTCCACTATGGACAGGCAAGTGCCCGGCCATCGTCGAACCAGGAGTGACCTGATGGGCAAGCGCTACGGCAGCAAGGCCGCATACCAGAAAGCGAGAGCAAAGATGGCAAGGGATCAGGACGATTACGAGCGCCAGCGTCAGGCCGAGCGCGCCAAGGAAGCGGCACCGATGCTGTGGAGCATCGCACTGGCCGCAGCAATCAATAGCGGGAAGGATGTCGGCAATGCCACGACGATCGCGGACGCGGCCCTCGCCGCATACGATCATCGCTTCGTTCGCAAGGTCCCGCGCGAAGGCAGCGACGCCTAGCCCGAAAACCTGTTGCGTCATGCGGCAGGGCGACGAGCACGTCTGCGGAACTTGCAAGCTGCGGTGGCTGGTGGTAGAAGACAGGCCCCCATGCGGAGGATCAGAACCATGAAGAAAGACGAACGACACTTCAGCCCTCGCCGAATCGAGGAAGCTGCTCGCACGGCTGACGCGATCAGCCGGGCAGGCCGGGTCGAGCAACAGCGGCATCTCGCCGGATACGACAGCGCCGGCAAGGCTGTCACGATCGACACGCCGTTCTTCGGCGGGGATCATCTGTGATGGGCGGCCGGGGATACCACCTTGGATCGTTCGTCGGGCTGGCGTTGGCGTCGATCGCCGCGATGCCGGCAGTCGCCGAACCGGCCTCGCGGCGCGGTCGTACCAGCGAGCGGGTGTACCGCGCCAGCCATTCCGCGACGCAGCGGAAGCCCAAGTCCGACAGCCTCAAGCGGCTGCTCGGCAAACAAAGGAAAGCATGATGTCCACCTTCGACGATGACGCAAAGAAGGCACTGACCTGGTTGAAGGTCAAGGTCGCCAGCCTGTCGGGCCTTGCCGGCCTCGGGATCGGGTTCGCGATCGGCTTCTTCTTCAAGGCGATCTTCTGATCTGAAACTCGGGCTTGCCCGGAATCGAGAAGCCCCGGCCCTTTGCGAGGGGACCGGGGCTTCTCTTTGTGAACCAACCCGGAGGACCGATCCGGCAGGCGAGATCGTCCTTAACGCATTCAGGGTGGGGATGCAACCCCCGGCGTGACCGGGATTGGATCGGACTGCTGGCAGCGATCGAGCGCGGCCGACACGTTGTCCGCCCACCCACCAGGAGCCTCATACCGGCCAAGTTGCGCGAACTGCTTGTCGCTGCGCTCCTGCGCCGTCGCCGGCATCGGCGTCTGGATCAGCGGCACCGGGCGCTCGCGCTTCAGCTTGGCGTAGGTCGCCGGATCGGGGCACGCGGCGCGCACCGGAATGAACTGCGTCTGCACCCGCGTCTCGGTCGCGGTGCCGGCACCGCAGCCCGCCAGTAGCGCGAGCGGTGCGAGGATCAAGAGCTTCTTCATTTCCATCCTTCCCATGCGGAGCGGCTGTCGGTCGTCACAGCCTGACATTGCAGATCGGGGGTGGCTTCAGGCTTCCGCCCGGCCAGTGCCTCGATCCGCTTCTCGGCGCTGCTGTAGGTCTGTTGGAACAGCGTCAATTGATTCGCCAGCGCCGCGTCTGCATTGTCGGCGCGGGTCTTCGCCAGCGCCGCGAGCTGGTTGGCGTTGTCGATCGCGCCGTGGCACGAGTCGTAGCTGCGCTTCAGCCCGGCGATGGCCGATGGCACGGCCGCCGCGTCGAGCAGCTTCCGCTTGCCCTTGCTGTCCGGCAGGACCGTCGCGTCCGTGGTCGAGATGACCACGCTGGACTGCCATTGCTTGAGCGATTCGATCTCCTGCCCGCGCGCCATCCACGACATCACCAGAGCGACGAGCGCGATGACGACGAGGCCGATGCCGACGAGCTTGAGGATCAAGCTGTAGGGCGAGAGATCAGGGATTTTGATACCGAGCATGGATCACCTATTCGAGGGAGGAAGATTCCAAGCCTGCCAGAATGGCGTGCCCGGAAGGAAGCCGGCGCTGCGGTTGCGCCAGCCGTTGCGGTACTTGGCATTCGTCGGCCGGACTTTGATGATCTGGTCGTAGAACGCATAGCGGATATCGCACCAGGTGCGCGCCGCCGCTTCGAGGCCGTGGTTGACGATGTAATCCTCGAACGCCTGCACCGTGTAGCGCCCGATCTTGCCATCGTCGTTCGCGCCGATCTGTCGCTGGACCAGCTTGATCGCTTGACCGGGACCAGCGCCCCACCCCATGTCCATCACGCTCGCGGTCCATGGATTCCATGGAAGCAGATCGAAGTCGGGGTCGTCGAAGTACAGCTTGACGCCAACCTTGATCGCCTCGTCTTCCGTGAGCGCGGCGATGTCCGCTGCGCTGATCTGCGAGACGCCCCGGTACTCGGCCAGTGCCGCGCCAGTGACGCCGTACTTCGACCCGACGAGCACACCGCGATAGAAGTTGCCGCTGTCCTTCGGGTCGAGCGACAGGCCGCCTTCATAGGTTTCGATGAAGTGCTTTATGAAGCTCTCGATCGTGTACTGCGGATGCAGCACGGACGGCGCGGCGACGATCGGCGTCAGGACCTTGCCGATCCCAGCGCGGTCGAGCGCGGTGGTGACGCCGGCTTCCGTGCCAGCGCCCCACTTGCCGTCGATCGTCCCCGAGTACAGCCCGGCCGCCTGAAGGCGCGTCTGGATATCCTTCATGCTCATGCGTGTTGTCCCTTATCGAAGTAACTTCCCATCGCCGGCCGCACCTGGTCAACGTCAGCGTCGCTCAAGTCGCCGACGATCGCCGCTGCATCGGGCACAGGGGCGGCAGGAGCGGGCACAGCGGGCACGACGGGCTGCGGCTGCGGCGGAAGACTGGCGGTGCTCGCTGTGTCCTCCCTGCGGCCGTCTGCGCCCATGAACGAGGCCCGGCTGGCGATCGACACACCGGACTTCAGCAAGCCGGCCGTCTGGATCACCTTGACGATCTGCTCGGCGGATGGTGCCACCATGTAATAGGTGATCGCGACGAGCGCGATGTAGAACATCATCTTGAACATATCGAGCATGGTGTTGAGCGCGACGATCGTGATCTGCGCGACGTTGTGCGCGTCCATGCTGGCGATCCGGCCGACGACATTGCCGACGATCCGATTCGTTGCGGTGGCAAGCCCGATCAAGATCAGGAAGGCGATGCCGAGCACCACAAAAGTAAAGACCCGACGCCAGAGCCAAGAGGCTTCGGGCAACGGGTCTTGCGGATCAGCGAGAACGCGCGGTGTCTGTGGGTCGTCAGCCATTTCGTGTCACCCTGTCTAGTTGCATCTCATGCCGAAGTTCGGTCAACCCTTCGCATAGCTTTTCGATGTTGCCGTTCAACTCCCGCAACTGCTCCGCCATCATGGCCGAACCGATTGCGTCTTGAAGCAGCCCCCCGATTACTTGCGTCTTCACGTCTGTAGTGGTTTCGCCCTTGGTGGCGTCCACCCAAGACTCTTTGATCTTCTTGACCGCGTGCATCGCACCGGCCACCGCTGCGGCTACTGCCGCGAGAAAGACTACGACGTTCGCGGCGAACGTCGTGACATCAGGAACGCTGTGCAATGCTGTGGACACGACCCGACTCCGCTGTTTCGGCTATTTTGTCCTGACGTGCCACGAAAGTCATGTCAGCGGAAGCCCGAAACGCGGAGTACAGATCGGCAAGTACCAGCACTGGATAGACAATTAGCCCCGTATTGGGGACGCCTGTGTTCCACAGAGCCAAGCAAATTTGCGTAATGATGAAAGCCGAGAAGAAGCTGGCGATCAATCGTACCATCGGCGTCCTCTTGTGCCGGCCGTTGATCCACAGCGCACCGATGCGCGCGAAGCCAACAACCAGGCAGGCGAGGCCCCACGTCGGCTGTGATCCAGCGGCTTTCATGCCGGACCATAGAGCAGCGACGCGGGCGTCATCGAACATTCCGGGGTGAAGGATCAGGTAAGACCCAAACCCACCGACGATGATAGCATTCATCCACTCGGCGAAGCGTGCCTGGAAATGGTTCCAAGCGGCGGTGCGAACTTCTGTAGCGATCAACATATCGTGTCGGTCCTTGAGCAAGACTGCCCCCACGGCTGGATAAACACCCCGGCCCCGCACCGGGTTCCGGGGTGCATTAACCTATCTTGTCAATTAAGTCAAACTACGGAAGTTACTTCTCGTCAACCTGACACTGCCACGCTCATATAGCTGATATATCCACCGGCTCCTGTCCCGGCGATATACATATCTGCAAAGGTCGCGTCGTCCACTTGGATCAACAGCGCATCGTGGTTCCAAGTACCTGTGAAAGTGTGCAAACTTGTCAGGCCGGTGCTCGCCGTCATGACCAGCGGGCCGCCCGAGTCCTGCTCGATCACGATGAAGTGCAACCCCGGCCCGCTGCCTGCTTCGGGGTTGCCCGGCACCTTCCAGCCGCTAGTCAGGTCGGGCACTCCGGTATGACCGCTGACGATCCGGCCTCCTGCGATCTCAAACATCGCTACGTTGGTCACGTCGCCACCTGTTACGGTGAAACTCTGTGCCGTTCCGTCGCACGGCATTATGGCTGCGTAGAGCTTCTGGTAGTTCTGCACCCCGTTGCCGTTCGCCCCATAGACCACGTTCTGCCAGAGAGGCAAAGGATCGGCCGCACCGGAATAGCCGGCGTAGATCAGGAGGATCATGTTACCCGGCGTGGTGTTCGCACCGAAGGTCACGGTGTTGTTGCCGTAGTTGCGGTTATAGACCGACTGGACGATCGTCGGGACCGCGCCGCCCCCGCCACCGCCGCCGCTGCCGCCCGCTGTGCCATCGTCGAAAAGCGCTTCGAAGAAGCAGCCGCCGACACCGATGCCATCCTTCGAGTAAGACACCGCCGAATTCTGGCTGGTGATGACCTGGAAATAGTCGCCTTCCTCGCAGTCGATCCAGCCGGTCGTGAGATGCCGGCCGGACACCCAATTGCGCGCGGTCCAGTCGCTGACAATGGCCGACGTGTAGTCGTCCCCGTTCTTCGTAATGCCGACAACCCGGCTATTCGATTCAACGCCGGTCCAGATCACGTGCGCCAAGAGATGAATCTTGGTGACGCCAGCCGGGACCGTGATGCGGCCGGGATGCGTCACGCTTTCATGTGCGTGCAGATCGTCGGCTTCTTCGGTGTCGAAGGGCAGCACATGCCAGTTGGTGTCGTTGACGGCGGCCGTGTCTGCGGAGAGCACCAAGCGGGTACGTGGCGGCACCCATGACCCGGAACCGCCACCACCGCCACCGCCGCCGCCCACGTCGCCAGCTTCCCACTTGCTGTCGGCATCGTTCCAGATCAGGCCCTGCCCGTCAGTCGGTGGCGTCGTCAGATCGACATCCCCGAGATCGGCCAAGTCGCTCGCGCCACCGCCGCCGCCCGCGAAGTCGCCCCACGCTGCGCCATCGAACGAAATGTAGTTATTGGTGTCGCGATCGTACACCCACCAGCCTTCGACCGGCTCGAAGTACACCCATGCGCCGTCGTCATAGACCGCGATGTTATTGAGATGCGGTGCCACCGTCAGGACGTAGGCGTCGCCAGCGGCCGGCGATCCGGGCACCGCCGCGATGCGGCTCTTGACGCCAGCCTGCACCAGCATGGACAGCTTCAGGAGATTGTCGTCCATGTCGGGACCCCAATCGTCCTCGCCGACAGAGAAGCCACCCGTCAGGGCGATGTTAGGTAGATCGCGGCTCATTCCAAGTCCTCCAAGAAGTTACTTCCGGGCATCAGTTACCGCCCCAATTGTAGCCCCACCCATAACCCCATCCTGCGTGCAGGGCAACGGCGAAGCGATACTTCTGCCAAGACACGATCCCGTCGCGCTCGGCTTCGATCTCAACGATGACCACGCTAGTCGGGCTGTCCGCCGTAATCATGGTCGAGTCATATGTCCATGTCGTGCCGGTGATCCCGGTTGTCTCGCGGATCACCGTCGTACCGTCAGTCGAATCGATGATCCGAATGTTGTACGTCTGCCCGACTTCCGGCGTCATCGTCCCATCGGTGTGCGCCACCAGGTCGTCGGCTTCTGTCAGGCGGTTGCGCTCCGCCCATGTGAAGACCGGCTCGGGCTGCTCGCCGAGCGGCGAATAGATCGAGATGCCGCCGACCTTCATATCGCCGGGCACGTAGGGCATGGCGTGCCGCCCGGCCAGTGTGATTTCCAGCACGTCGGCGAGCGTCGGGTCCAGCATCTGCGTGCTGGTCTTCGTCAGGACTTTCGTGTCAACCGTCTCGCCGACGATCCATGTCTGCCCGTCTGTCGTGAGATCGTCGTCCACGGTCCAGAGGATATCCCCGGCTGCGTGCGCGGCGGGAATCGTGTCGCCGCAGCCGCGTGCCACGGTGGCGATCTTGGTGTCGTCGTCGAGCGCTACCAGCTTGACGATCTCGGCACCACAAAGCAGGGCTTGCCCGACGTTCGCCTGCGTCAGGTAGCTCAAGTCCTTCAGTTGCCACGCGGTGTCCAGCGGCGCTACATCGTCCGTCAGATAGGCGTTGCCGGAGAAGTTGCCGAGCGTGCGAAGCGTGTAGTCGGCGTCGCCTTCAGCCTTCGAGGCAAGCTCGTACTGAAGGCTGGTGCTGTTCGGTGCCTTGGCAAGCTGCCCGATGAACGCGCTCGTCGGCTCTTGCAGATTGGCTTGGGTCGCGCCAAGGTTCCGGTACACGTCGCGGTAGCTGGCTTCTTCCAGCAATTCCTCAACGGCGGGCACCGCGACCTTCGACGGAGCGATCCAGCCGTTATCCGCCTCGCCGGTATAGCTGCTCGCCGGCAGGCCGTACACGTCGATCGCAGCCTTGATCTTGATCTGCCCGTTGATCATGTTGCCGTCGTCAATCTCGCCGACACGCAGCACCAGGTTGGCGATCCCACGGCCGGGATGCGAGATGCGGATCACAGAGCCGGGCGCGACACGCCAGCCACGGCGATCGAGCGTGATGCTGTACTTCTTCAGGCCCGATCCCATGGCGCGCAGATCGCGGAGCACGACACGCGAGAGCAGCGACTTGGTGGGAATGCCCTTGTAGTCCTGATCCATGGAGGACGGAGCGCCCTGCGCCTGATAGGCACCGGGATTCTGCGCGCGTACCTGAAAGTCGAGATTGCTGATAGGATCGCGCGACGTGCCGATGATCTCATTGTAGGTGTCATCGCTGCTCCCGCTGTCGTCCTGATCGATCGACATCAGCCCGGTCGTCGGGGTGAAGAGCGGCAGATCATCCACGTTGTAATCGGCGCGGATCAGCCGGAAGACCATCAGGCCCGTCTCGCGATCGGTGTACGTAGTCGCGCCCACCAGATCGCAAACCTTCTGGATGAACACGTCGATATCTTCTTTGCGATACCACGCGAGGCACAGGCCGAAGCGCTCGGCGCAGAGGGTGTCGGCGGCGGCGATGAAGGTGCCCTCGTCCAAGTCAGACGGGAGCAGGCCACGACCCCATTCCGAATTGGTGTAGCACTCATACACCATGTGCGAGGCGTTGGCCGCGTAGATTTGCGAGGCCGCGACGTTGGCCTTGATCGTGATCACCGTACCGGCGCTCGTCGCGGTAGCCTTGAACGCGGTCGAAGCGCCGTTGATGAAGTTGACGAGGCTGCGGATACTCTTGGCCGTATTGCTCTCGGCTTTAAGCTCGTACTGGCCGGGGTTGTCATCTACATAGGTGATTACTTGGCCGTTGATCGTCACGGTGTCGTTGGTGAAGAAGTTGCGGTTGACCGTGATGGTGAAGTCGCCGTTATCCAACTGCGCCACAGCGAAGTCGGTCACGCGATTCGTCGCAACGGACAGGCTGTCGCCACCAAGGAATATCGTCGCCTTCGCCGAGTACCACGGATGTCCGCCGAGCCAGCCTTTCGTTGTGCGGCGGACGCGGAACTTCCACTCCTTCAGGTAGGGATTCATGGCGGCAACCATGCCGTCGAACCACAGCGTCGCCACACCACGCATGTCCGACACCCGGCCGCCGATCGAATCCTTCACGCTCGGCAGCGAGCGCACGCGGTGCAGGAAGATGTCGGCGATGATGCCGGCGAAGCCGTTGTCCGACAGCCCCGGATCGACCGTCTGCGCTGACGGCAACACCTGGTCGCGCCCGCCCATGAATACAGCGAACGGCCCCTGAATACCGCCTTCCTTGTCGTCGCCGCCGAATAGATTGGGCGCGTCGATATAGTCGGGCACGTCCGAGCAGGCATGGCCGTTCCACGCTTCCTCGTCGCCCACCCGGATCGCGACCACTTCGTCGATCGGTCCCCGGCACAGGCCGGAGAGCAGCGACATATAGTAGCGGTAGCCCTGTGTACCGCCGCCCTTCTTAGCGCCCATCGTCCATCCTTGCTATATCGACCACCCGCAAGGCGCGTGGATCGGCGGTGTCTAGCAGCCTTTGGGCCGGAATGCCATTCTTCACGAAGTCGCGCCAGTCAAGGCCCTCACGCTCCCACCAGGTTTGCGCGCCATTGGCGCAAATCTTGGCGGTGCGGAGATGCTTCACGCGGACGATCGTGGAAGTTACTTCCAGCATTATTTCTTCCCGCCTTTCGCGCTGATCTTCGTCGTGCGGTAGTTGCCATACCACAGGACTTGCCACCCTTCGAGCCATACATCGCCGAAGACAACAGCCTGCGGCGTGCCTTCCTCGACTTGGGGCACGTCGAAGTCGTCGAGCGTCGCGATACGCTGCTTCGGCTGCTTGTGAAAGATCGCCTGTACGGCGTAGCTCGCCACCAACAGGCCGATCGCCAACCAGGCAATAAACGGCATTGTCTGCTCCTAGAAAATCGAAGTACCGAAAGGGGTCTTGCCCGGCATCTTGTCGAAGCCGCCATAGTTGGGAAGGTTGTCGAACTTGCCGTCACAGGTATCGGGGATATGATCGCAACCAGGATACAGGCCGATAGCCTGTCCGTGTACCAATCCCGACACCAGCCCGAATATCGTGACGCCCAAGTCTTGCTGATCTTCGATGAACCGTTGCTCTAGAGTCCCGTCGTCATTTGCTTCCCACTGCACGTAACCGCCACGGAAGTATTGATCGACATAACCCGTCGTGGTTTCGAGGGTGATCGTGTTGCCGGCGCTGGTATCGACCACGGCGTCAACGCGGTGATCTTCCGCGTTGAGCCAGCATCCCGGCCCATAGACGAAGTGTGGGCACTCGCGCGTCCAGCACAGGCGCAAGCCGGTGCGCTTCAGCGACGCCGAGATCGGCCGCCCGATGATCGTGCATTTGGCCGGCGACGGTTTCTGGACGTTGGTGACGTTGCCCTTCCAGTAGATCGGGGTATCCGTCTCGCCGACGTGCTTGCGCCGCACCGTGAGCCAGATGGACGCGGACGGCGGCGTGCCCTTGAACAGAGCGACGATCGGCAGATCGCTCGGCCCGGTGATCTGGAAGTCGTTCTGCGACGACGTGCCCTGCACCATGCCGTTGTCGGACATCGCCTTGGCGGTGTAAGTCTTGGCGACAGGCTCGCCGTCAACGATCTCGTCGATCGTCACGTCGCGATCCGCAGACGTGTAGCGCCACTCGGTGAAGCCCCACTTGAAGAAGTAAAGCGCGATCGGTTGGCCGTCCTGCGTGCTGATCTCTTTATCATTGAATGACATCAGATTTCCCACGAATAAGAATAGGGGTAGTTGCCGCCAATATAGCCCAAGATTTCACGCACCGGGGCGCAAATCGGATGATCCTCGTCAACTGCACAAACATCAACAGCAACTTCACCACCGTCCAATCCGACCGACCCGCAATAGCCTGCCGGATACTGGACTTGCAAAGTATAGGCTCCTGACGGCCATCCGTATGCCGTGACCGTGACAGTCTGGTTCGTCGTTTCGATCGAGACGAGCGCTTGGCCTCGGAGATTGGCATAGGCTGGATCACCGAAATGCGGGCTTGACGGATTCACACCGTCATCCAACTCGTAGATCGTGAAGTTGCCGGTGAAGTTGTTGAACTGTTCGATATTCTTCCCGTATGGCGGGTTGGGTTGGTACTCGGGGATCGAGAGATTCCGCGTCGGCGAATAGGCTGTATTGCAGGGCACGGTGTGGAACCAGTACGAGCGGCGGTACGCGCCGTTGAACGGCACTGGCCGGCAGGGGTTGGTCGCGTCGGCAGGGTCGCCGCACGTGCCATCCGAGAAGATCGGCGTGCTTGGCACCGGCATGTAGATCGGCTCGGGTGTGGTGCGGTTGTCGGCGAAGGTGTGGAACGAAGCTCCGCACTCGAACACGCCGTCGCTGTCCGTATGGTGGTTGATCTCGATCGTGTCGGTATCCAGCCGGGCGGCCTGTAGGAACGACCAGGTGGCCCCGACAGGATAAGCCGCCGTTGTGGGTGCCGACAGGTTGATTCGCTCTTCAGCGGCGCTCGCTGGCGCTCCCATGGTGGCATGGACGAGTGCTTCGCTCCCGGTCCAGAAGATCGAGCGGCCGGGAATCGGACCAGCGCCGACATAGCCTAGCCCGATCTTCTCGATATCCACCGCCGCAGCGCCGAGCGCGACAGGCCGCGACACGAAGAGATCGTCGTTGAAGCTCGGCATCCAGATTGAGCGCTGGCGGCCACGGAGCCAGTACAGCATGGATCGGAACGCGGCCTGCGCCTCGCGGCCCTGCACCATCCAGTTATGCGACTGTGCCGCGAAAGCCCGGCCAGCGTCGTCCGTGCGGTAGCGAAGCCCGATCTGCCCGTCAGCCTCGTCGAACAGGCGGACGTGCGTGGTGTCGATAGCCTGACTGCGATCGGGCGGCGGCCACAGGATCGGCCGGCCGGCATAGACGAGATCGGCGGGCATCACTTCGGGGAAGTCGTTCGGCTCGTTGACGGTGAACAGGACTTGCGATTCGCCGACACGCGACGTGAGCGCGGACAGCTTCGTATCCGTCTCGATCAGCATCCGGCGCAGCGGATAGACCTTCGTGCGCGCGGGCCACCCGCCGTCGAGCGCGATATCCAGGTCAAGCCCGGTATCGTCCTGCGTCACCACGGACACCACTTCCCACGTGAAAGCGTCCTTGAAGACCAGCGCCAGCCCGCCGTCGAGAAATTCGCGGTAGGTGTTGTCGATCGGCAGGCGCGTGCCGGTCGCTACCACAGCCGCCGTGAGCGCAGCCTGATCGTGCCAGATCGGCGCAAGCCATTCCTCGCTGCCGAGCCGGTGCATCATCAGGTCAAGGAATGTCCGCTGATTGCGAGTCGGGTTCATCGTGATCTCGAAACTCCGCCGTGGCGAAATTCGAACACTGCGGCGCTGCTCGTCGCCGTAGTCAGACGACAGCACGTCAGTCAGCCACTCAAGGCGCTCGGTTACGCCCTGCGCCCAATTGGGGCGGATCGTCCAGACGGGGAGATCGGTGTCCATCGTTCAACCCAACAGTTGCTTGATCAGGGGAGCATTACGACGAATATGCGTGACTGTCACGTCCTCTCCTGCCGGCCCGGCCATGGCAGCGGCCACCTGGTCGTCACCGAAGGCGAGCACCTGACGCAAAGGCGTCTTGCCCCCGCTGTTGCGCTTGGCCGCCGCTGCGTCCTGCCGCTGCTGCTCTTCGGTCAAGACCTTCTCGCCGTTCTGAAGCACGGCCACTTGCTCGTTCGGCTTCAGCCCGACGCCCGGCGTCCCGTCATGGTAGCGCGGGGCAAGCGCGATGGCGGCCGGGCTGATCGAGATACGATCGGTCGTCTGCTGGCCGCCCAAGCGGTTGCCGACCGTGCCGCCACCGTGAAGCAGACCAGCGCCACCACCGCCGCCCCCGCCGCCCGTCAGGCGGAGCAGAGCGCCGACCGGGATACCCGTCACTTTCTGGATCGCGTCGAGGATCAGCATCTGAAGGATCAGCTTGGCGATGCCGATGATTGTGTCGCCGATGAACGACAGGAACGCCACAGCCGCGTCCATGATCGCGCTGCCGAAGCTCTCCGTCCCTGCCGCCAGATTGCCGAACGCCTGCGCCATCTTGTCGATCGCCGTCATTGCGTTCTGCGTGATCATGCCGTCGATCGACGACTTCACTTCCTTCAGGCGAGGATCGACATAGATGGCCTGCTGGCCCACCAGCCCGAGCTTGGCGATCCATGCGTTGTAAGTCAGGTCGTTCATCGCGCCAAGGTTGTGCGACTCTTCGACCGCCGCCCGGAGCGCCGCCGTCTGCGCGGTGATCGCGGTTTGCGCCTGTGCATAAGCAGCCGCCGACTTGGTGCGAGCATCGTCCGCCGTCAACGCCCCCATGGCGACGAGCGTGTTGTACGTCTCGACAAGCGCGTTGCGCTGCGCGAGGATTTCGTTGAGCTTGGCTTCCTCGCGACCGATATTCGCGTCCGCAGACTTCTTGATCGCCGCCTGATCGCTGCCCTGATTGGCGGAGCCAAGGTGCTGCATCTTCGCGATGAACGCCTTCAGGTCCGCCGAAGGGTTGGCCCCGGCGATCGACTGTGCGAAATTGGCAGCGGCGGTCGCGAGATTCGTGATCAGCGGATCGAACTTGGAAGTAACTTCCTGCGATTTGCGGATCGCCTCTGCGGCGGTGATGTCGCCACGCGACGCCTGATCCTCGATATCCGCGAGCAGCGCGGCACGTTGCTTCAGGGTATCGTTGACGTTATCCTCGTACACCTTCAACTGCGCTTGCTGCGTCAGGATCGTCTCGTTCTGCATCACCTGGTCGCGAGCCTGCTGGATCGTCAGGTTGCCGACCTTGCCCTTGCCGCCCGTCAGCTTCGAGTAATCGTCAAGCTGGCGAAGCGTCTTCTGGTATTGCAGCTTCACCGCTTCGGCCGCTGCCGTCAACTGATCCTGAAGCGTGCCGCTCGCCGTCTTCGCGACCTTAGCCCCCATCTGGTCGAGCGCCGTCTGCAACGATTCCTGCTGCGACTGGATTTTCGCGGCCAGTGCCTTCGCGGCATTCTCGTCGCGACGCTCCGCCGCAGCCGCACGCCGGCCGGCCGCTGCATCCTTCTTGGCCTTCTCGTCGTCGAACTGGCGAGCCGCCTTCTGCCCGGCGATCTGTGCCAAGCGCTCGGCATCGGCCGTGCCGTACTGCTTGTCGAGCGCATCGCCGCGAGCTTTGATGATCGCATTCTGCACGCGCATCTCGCGAGTCTGATCCTTCAGCGGGATAACGTCGCGCTCTGCGTCACGGATAGCAGACTGGCCCTGTGGCGTCGTCTTCGGTCCAGTCGGGCCGCCACCCTTGGGTCCACCGACCACAGGGGCACGGCCTGCGCCGTTGACGGCTGCGTTGCCTGCCTGTTCGTGGGTGAAGCCCTGTGCCCGGAGCAGAAGGTAGTTGAGGCCGATCAACGCGTCGTTGGTGGCTTCCTTCAGCTTATGCAGGCTGGTGATGGTGCCGCCGATGATGATGGGCGCATCGCTCATACGATCAAGGAAGCCGTTGAACGCGGCCTTCAGGTTGAGCCATGCGTTATGCCACTCCCCGCCGTTGCCACCCTTGCGCGCCGCGTCGTCCATGTGCGCCGCGAATGCCTCGTACACGATCCGCCGAGCTTCGGACACCTTGCCCTGCTCGATCATATCATCCACGTTGGTCCGCTCGGCGTCGGACAGCACCGGGTACTTGTCGAGCAGCTTGTCGATCTGTTCCCGACCACCCGTCATCGCGTCGGTCAAATCCTTGAAGGCGTCCTTGAAGTCGCCCCCTGTCACGATCGCGGCATCCTGCGCGGCCTTCGTGTAGGCTTGCAGATATGCGGGATCGAGTCCGGCCTGCGAAAACTCCTGCACGGCCTCGCGAGCGTCCTTCGCCGACACGCCGAAGGCTTCCATGGAGAGCGCGGCCTGCGTCATCTGCGCCGCCGTGAGCGATCCCTGTTCGCCGAGCATGGCGACATAGGCCGCCGCCGCCTTCGTCTCGGCCGCCACGGTGTTCATGCGCGAGATCGCCGCCGCGACGAGGCCGATCGCCGCCGCGACGAGCGCGAGGATCGGGAGTAGCGGCCCGAGCGCACCAAGGAATGCGCGGACGCCGCCGATCTGCCAAATCTGCGGACCCTGCTGCGCCAGCGTCGTGAAGATCGACTGGCCGCTGGCAAGCTGCGTGAAGATGTCGTTCACCTGGTAGCCGAGATTCGTAAGCTCGTCAGGCCGCAGGCCGAACAAGCCACCCTTGCCCCCGGTCTTCTGCGCGATTGCGGCCTGCGTCGCGGCCGTCTCTTTCGCTACGGCTGTCAGACGCTTCTCGGCCGCCGCGAGATCGTTGACATCCACGCCGGCAGACTTCAACTTCGCGCCGAGCGTCGTGAGCTTCGCCTGCTCGTTCTGCATCTCCGCCCCGGCCGAATTCGTTGCGGCCTGAAGCTGCTTCAACCGGGATGCCATCTCGGCCGTGGGGTTCTCGGCCGCCGCAAGCTCGGCCGCCGCGCCGAGCGCTTCCTGTCGCAACGCCTCGAAGGCCGTGGCCGCCTTGTTCACGGCGATCTCTTGGTCGCGATATGCGTCAACCTGACTGGCAACCCGGCCGACCGACGCAGCGGCCTCGCCGAGCGTCGCCGTGGCCGCCGCGTACTCGTTGACGCTCTTGGTCCCCTTGCCTTCCAGAACGCCGGCAGCGGCCGTCACAGAGGCTTCCATGCCGTCGATCGTCGCCGACGCGGCGCGGGTAGGATTCAGGATGGATTGCAGCGCTTCACCCAAGCGGATGCTCGCGGTCGCGGTCACGTCCTCGGCCGCACCGAAGCGCGAAACATCTGCCAAGGCCGCATTTGCGTCGGCCGCGATCTGACGGAACGCGGTGACTTGCTTCATCTGCGCTTCGGCCGCCGCCGCTTCCTCGAAGCTGCGCGTCAGTTGTGCGACGTTGGCAGCGCCGACCTTGGCTTCCTGTGCGGCCAGTGCCTTGTCGAAGCCGGCGTTCTGCGCGGCAAGCTCCGCCTTCGCCTGTGCCAGCAACTGCACGCGATTCTCGAACTGCGAGATGTAGTTGATCTGCGCCTGCAACAGCCCGGCATCTAGGCCCTGCTGGTTGAAGGATTTGTCGCTGGCGAGCTTCGCCTGTTCGGCCGAAAGACCGGCAAGGTGGCCTTTGAATTCGTCGGCGGCCGTGCTCGCGAGCGCGAGTCCCCGGCTGATCTCGCGACCGGCCACGGCTATGTCGCGGAACGCGGTGCCGATGTTATCGACCGGGCCGATGATCGCTTCGATCTGCGCCCGCGTGTCGGTCGTTTCCTTGCGGACGCGATCGAGTGATTCCGCTGCGGCGGCCTGTGCCCGGCCGGCCGCCTCGAACTGCTGCGTCAAGCGCTTCGTCGGACTCTCGGCCGCCTGCATCTTGGCGGACAGGTCCTGATACTTCGCGCCGGCCGCCGCGAGCCGGGCTTCCGCCGACTCTAGCGCCTTGTCCTGCGCGTTCAACTGCGTCAGGAGAGCGCGGGCTGTGCCTAGCTCGTCCTGCGCCTTCTTCAGATCGCGGGTGGTGGACGCCAGCCCGTCGAGCGACGCTTCCGTCTTCGTGACCGCGTTAACCTGGTCCTCTAGGGACTGGCGGAGTGCCTTGACATCTTTCGTCAGCGCTTGAACGGGGCGGGTGGCCTTGTCCGTCTCGGCGCGAAAGATCATTTCGATGTCGCGGCGACTAAGTGCTCCCGCCATTCTGCAACTCCTTCAAGGTTTGCTTGAGAAGGGTGCCGCCCTTCTTTCCGCCATGTACTGCCGTCTGCACCGTATGGTCTAGGGTCGCCCTCGCTGCTTCTTCCCTATTCCGTCGCCGCGTCACCATCTCGGCTTCAGCCCAAACCTTGCCGAAGGTGTACCGCGCCGCGTCTGTGTGGCCGTTCGCGATCAGGAACGTGACTTGCTCGCGAAGGCCCCAATAGAAATTCTGAAGTGCGGTTACTTTGCGCCGCCCAACTCGGCCAGTGCCGGGCCGATTACGCCCCGACCCAATGCCCCGAGTTGGGCGAAAAGGTTTCCCAAGCCACCGGCTTCTTCCACCGTGAGTTTCATGATCGCCGTCAGGCAGGAGATTTGCAGGCCGGTCGCCAGCCTGACACCCTTGGCATCCGGCTCGTCGCTCGACATGGAAATAACTTCCATCACGATCGACGGGAAGTCCTTTGCGATACCGATCAGGAAGCCTTGGAACGCCTTGTTCGAGAACACGCTGTTCTTGTGCTCGGCGTAAAGCTCTGCGATCTTCGAGATGGGTTCGAGATGGTCAACCAGGAGCGCGCTGAAGTCGTCAAGGTTGAGGCCCCGCAGCGATACCGAATTGCCGTCGAGCAGCGGTACGATCATGCGGGGTGTAACGTGTTGAGCCAAGCCCATGTGTGCGGTCCTCACAGAAAGAAGGGGCGGAGCATCGCTGCCCCGCCCCCTTATGCCCTAGAATGATCCGGGGATCAATCCGGTCCCTTACGAGGCCGGCCGGGTCGTGATGTACTGGCGCTCCGTCAGCGCGTCGCGCTTGAGGATTTCGAACTGGAAGGTCATCGCCTGCCAGTCGTCGCCCTTGAGCGCGAAGTCGCCGTCCGGCGTCAGGCGGACATACGGCCAGAAGAAGTCCTTGTTGAGGCCGGCCGCGTTGTTCGCGAGGAACTGAAGCTCCCCTTCGATCGACTCGCCCTTGGCGATCACGATGTCTTCGATCGCAGCCGCCACGCCGTAGCTGATCTCAAGGTCTTCGCCCGGCGTGATGTCGGGCGCATCCGAGTTGAGATAGATGCGGCCGGTGGCGCTCTCGACGACATAGCTGTCCTCGTCGACTCCGGTGATCGTCACATTGGTCGTGCCCCGGATACCCTGCGGCATGTCGGCGCTGACGCCAAGCTGCAACCAGGTCCCGAGCACCACGCGGTCGCCGTCGATCGTCTCGGTCGAATCGGTGCCGCCCGTCAGCGTCGCGCCGGACACCGTGCCGTTCGCACCCGTCGCGAAGGTCTTGGCGAGGGTGATGGCGTTCCCGCCTTCGCCTGCCGCGATTGCCGTCAGGGTGACGACGCCGACTGCCGACGTGGCCGTGACGCCGAGCGACGGGGTGGCGTTGATGAAGTTCTTCAAGTTGGTCGCCGACTCGGTGATGGTGCCACCGATCAGAACCTGCATACCGACAGGCGCGGCGGCCTTGAACACGATGTCCTGCCCACCGATCGTGAACTTGTCGCCGTCAACGGGAACGGCGGTCGCGATCGTCAGGGTGCCGTGCGCGCTGTCCGAACCGGCTTCGATCCGCTGGATCACGTCACCACGGAACCACAGCGCCAGATTGGCATTGTCGATATTGTCGCACTGGAACGAGCCGGAGCTATCGTTCTGAAGCGTGACGCTCGCGTCCTTGACGCGGACGCCGGCCTCGGCCGAATAGTGATCCAGCTTGTCCTCGTTCTGCGACGTGGAAAGCTCCGGCGTGTTGCCGAAGTAAAGCTGGCCCTTGGCCTTGCGGGTGCCGGGCTTGAACTGCCCGAAGAAGAGTCGGCCCCGGCCGACCACATAGTTGTTTTCCATCACGTCGGCCATCAGTCTGCTCCTTCAAGATTAAGCGTAGGGGTTGCGAACATCTGTCGTGATCTCAAGGATCAGCGGCAAATAGAACATGGCAAGACGAGACGCCGCTTCCTCGCTTGGCGGCCTTACCACGCCCTGCCCTATGGTTAAAGAGGAAATATCGCCCCCCAACCTATAGAGATAATCGGTGCGCGCCTGCCCGTTGGGAAGCTCTGCCACGACTAGGGATAGTTGTTGTTCGACTGCGGCCTTCATCCAATAGGCCGGAGCACTAGGTTCATCTGGATCGTCGATCGGCCAGCCTTGCACCAGCAACGTCCACTGCTCGGTTCGTTTCAGCTTCTGCTCGCCGGCACCTTGCCCGACGATCGGGCGGGGCGCTTCGAGGATCGACAGGGTATCGCCGGCTTCACGCGCGGTGATCACCGACTTGCCGAGAAAGCATTTGACGCCCTCATAGCCGGAAGTCACTTCCAACAGCGCTTGCAGTTTGCGCAGGATGCGAAGTTGCTTCGGCGGCGCCGGCTTGGGATCGCTCGCCCGGTGAACGGCGGCAAAGATGATCGCGTCGAGATCGATTTCGTCATCCATGGTCCGAGAGCCTTGCGAATTGGCGGAAGAATTCAGTGCCGATGTCGTCGGCGACTTCAGGCGTCGTCTTCTCGGCGACGCTGTTATTCAGAATCTGATCGATCGACGGGCCGTAAAGCAGCACGACGTTCGCTTCGAGATGCACCATCCGGGTCGCGTCCGTCTTGTTGAGCACCTGTCCCGGCGACAAACGAACGGCAAGACCGATATTGCCATCTTCCAGCGACGTGCCGGCACGCAGGCGAACGAGGAAGCCGCGCTTGAAGAAGCCGCCGCCTGCCCCCTTCTTGACGTTCACATGGATGCCGCCCTTGCCGCCGACAACACCACCGGCTGCGAAGCGCGCGAGGCTGGTGGGGCGCTGCCGGGCAACGAGGCTGGCGACGAGCCGCGACGGCGTGGCGTGCTGCCCCATCCCGAAACGATCAGGATCATCCAGATAGCCGGGCGGGAAGTTCACCTGGTCGCCGATCGCCCTGCGGTACAGCTTCAAGCCCGGCCCGGAGAGCACGTCGTTCAACGCCAGCGAAGCCGCCTTCCGGGTACGATCCGGGGCGGCTTCCAAGAATGCCTCTAGGTCAAGGATTCCGGCGAGATCGACTTTGCGTGCCATCAGGGTCGCGTCACTGTCCAGTAGCGGTTGAGGGGGCCGTCATCGTCCATCCGTTGATCGAGACGGAAGGAGATGCCGTAGCCGGGAAACTCGACCACCGCGCCGCTCTCAAGCTCTAGGCCGAGCGCATCCAGTTGGTCTTGATTGAAGATCAGGGATTCCACGTTCTCAAGGATCGCCATGGCATCGGACTCGGCCGCGCCCACGCGCATCTTGGACTTGAAACGGGCTGACAGCGAAAGCCCGCCCGCCGATTGCTCGGCGGACGGGATCGCGGGTGCGTCGCGATCGGTGTAGATGCAAGGCTCGGCCATCGATCCGTGGATCGCCGTGCGCGCATCACGCTTGATCTGCGACATGGACATCAGATGTCGTCGTCGGCATCCGCAGCGGCCGGCTTGGCCTTCGGCTTTTTGCCGCCAGCCTTCTTCGCCGGGGTGGCCTCGGCCTCGTCCTCGCCTTCGCCCTCGGTGCCGAGATCGTCGTCGTCGTCTTCAGCGCCTTCGACCGGCTCTTCGACTTCGACAGCCGTCTCGTTGACGGGCTTGCGCAGCGCCGTGGGGTGGATGCCCTTGATCTGGTCGATCTCGGCATCGGTGAAGTTGTACGCCTTGCCCGGCTCGATCGTCTTGCGGACGCGCTTGCCGGATTCATTCTCGCGAATGACGGTGACGGAGATAGTTGCGATACGCTTCGGCATGATGCCTGTCCTCCTGTGGAAGTAACTTCGGCGAACCGGGTGGGACCGAAGCCCCACCCTGCCCGACGAAAGGGTGCCGGATTACTGGCCGTCCGTGGTGGCGATACGGAAGGTGTTGTTGGTGTTCGCGGGCACCATGAGCGGAGCGCTCTGCGACATGGTGTAGGTGAGCGACGGGTCTTCCTGGTCCCACATTTTCGGGAAGATCGGGAGAGCCTGAAGGCCCGCCCGCTTGTCGCGGATCGCACCGAAGCAACGAACGCCCTGAATGCCGGGGCCGGTGCCGACGACATCATAGGTGGACATATAGTCGTGCGAGTTGCCGTCGCGGTCTTCGTACTGCTCGTTGTACGTATAGACTTCGACGCGGCCCTGCCCGTTCGCGCCCTGAAGGACACCCCGATACTCGTAGGGGGTATCGGTCGAGCCGAGCGCCGACAGCGTGGAGTCCGACGTGCGGGCCACGTTGCCGATCTCCTGCCCCTTGAGCAGCGCCTGCACCTTCGTATCGGCATAGAAGCGGTCGAACGCCTCGATACCCATGGTCAGGCGCGAGATCACGGAGCCGGACTTCAGGAAAGCGCGGGTGCGCAATTCCTTGATGTCCTGCAACGGATCGGCATCGACTTCGCCCCACCGGGCGGTGCCGGCAAGGACGCGGGTCAGGTAGGGATCGCGAGCGAAATCGACCACCTGAGTCGGATAGTCCTCGCCGGTGATCGTCACGCTGCCGTGGATCGTCGCCATGGCGGCCATCCAGTTGAACAGGCGCTGAAGCTGCGCCCGCTCTTCGGCGATATTCTCGACCACCGCAGCGTTCCAGCGCTGTGCCGGAGTGCTCGATCCGCCGATGTCCTCGCCGGCAAGCCGAGCGAACACGCGGTTCGGATCGACGATATGCTTGGGCTTGGAGTATGCCGGGCGGAACGCGCGCGTCTCGAAGCCCTGCGAGCGCATGACGCGACCCTGCACGACCGGCGAGACGAACGGCGCGAGCTTGCGGGTCGTCACGACGCGATCGAACATGATCTGCTCCGTGTCGAACGCCATCACGCGGCTGTAGAAGTTGTCGAGCCAGTAGCTCGACTCGACGGGGGTGACGCGGACTACGCCGAGCAGCGCCGCCGTGCTGTAGAGATCGAAAGCCATCAGTTTATTCCCTTCGTTATTTCAATGCGAGGCTAGTCGGTCCCTAGCGCAGCGGCGGGGTTTAGAGCAGGCGCTGGATGTTGATATCCGTGCGAGCGAAGGCGGCCTTGATTTCGCCGTAAGTCGTGCCAGCCGGCAGGAACAGAGCGTCGAAATTGTAGTCGCCACCGATCAGGACCGGCGACATGACATCGGCGTTGTAGCCGGTGCTGGTCGTATCCAGGTAGTGCGGCAGGATGCCGTAGGGCTTCGCGGCCCCGCCAAGCTCGGCGGTGTCGGTATCGCCGCCCGACAGAGTGGCCCCCGAAACGGTGCCATTGGCCCCGGTCGCGAACGTCTTGGCGAGGGTGATCGCGTTGCCGGCCGCGCCTGCCGACTTGATCGTGGTGACGCCAGCCGCCGACGAGGCGGTGACGGGCTGCGTCGGGAAGTCGTTGCGATGCAGATTGATCGCGTCGCGCAGATTGGCCGCCGATTCGGCGATCGTCGCACCGCGCGCGACTTCATAGGCTTCGTCCGGCGTGGTGCGGAACGTGAAGACCTTGCTGTCGATCGTGACCGTATCGCCATCGGCGGGAACGGCGGTCGAGAAGGTCATCGTGCCCGTTGCGTTGTCGGCTGCGACACCGCCAGCGAGCGGGTCCCATGCGACGAGCTTGCCGGCCACCAGCGCGACGACTGCGAACAGATACGTCTCGTTGCGGGCATTCAGCGCGCCGAGCTTCTGGCCCGCCGCGACAAGGCCCTGCGTGGTGCGGCCGTTATTGGATTCACCAGCGTAAAGCTGGATCGGCGTGAAGGTGCCGATGGTTTCGATTCCACCAGCGAGGATCATGTCACCCATTTCATTCTACTCCTGTTGCCCCCGGCACGTCGCCGGGGGCGCTTCGTGGGATGACGATGGCTTACGCCGCCGCCGACTTGGGCTTGGACCAGCCCGCGCCGCTGACTGCCGCGTGATCGGCCAACAGCGCGTTGGTTTCGGCAGCGACGCCCTGCACCTGGCGCTCGTTGCCATTGCCGCCGCCGAGACGGGGCTGGCGGGTGCGGCCCATCGCCGCGTCGAGATGGTTGACGTTATCGCCGCGCTGACGACGACCGCCGACGCGCTGGCGCTGACGCTGCGAACGGGCCTGCTCGGCTTCGTCCTCGCCGTCCTCGCCGTCCTCGCCGTCCTCGCCATCTTCGCCGTCCTCGACGATCTCTTCGTCTTCGCCGAGATCATCGTCATCGTCGTCGCCGGCTGCGACCTTGCCCTTGCCCTTGCCGCCCTTACCCATGGGGATTTTGTCGGCGGGGCTACCCTTCTTCTTGGGATCGGCAGCGAGCGCGGCGGCGTCGATCATCTCGATTGCGTCGGCTTCGGTGATCGCCGGGTTGGCCGAGAGCTTGGCCGCGAGCGCGACCTGTCCCTTGGCCTTGCCGTGATCCTTGATCGCGGTGCTCCGCGTGAGGCCACCAATGGCGGCACCAACGCCTGCGGCGATCAAGCCACCGATCTTTTCCAGATCGGCGGGGGTGAGGCCGGAACTAACTTCCTTGCCCTTCGTAGCTTCGGTCATTTCATCGTCCTCTTCGTCGTCAGGGGTGTCGCAATCGGCCAATTCCGCGACGAAAGCGGGCACGGCCTCGGTGGTGGTCTTTACAGCATTAATTAACCCTAATGCAAGGGCCTCGTCAGAGCGGTACATGCGGGCCTGTGTATCCCGCACAGCGGCGGGTTCCATGCCTCGCGATTCGGCGACGATGGCGATGAAGTCATCCCACGTCTTGTTGACTTCGGTGGTCCAGTCCTTGAGCACCGACTCGGGCAAATCCTCGAAGGGGTTGCCGTCGATCTTGTGCTCGCCTGCCACCGCGAATGTGACCTTCACGCCGTCCTGCGCCAGCGATCCCTTGACGCTGGTGTGCTGGCGGTACACGCCGATCGAACCGATGCGCGCGGTAGGGATCGCGTACATCTTCGTCGCTGCACCAGCCAACATCATCCCGCCTGACGCGGCTACGCTATCCACCATCGCGAGGGACGGCTTGACGCGGCGGCTGGCGAGGATCAGGCGGGCAAGCTCGAAGCAGCCGCTTGCTTCGCCACCGGGTGAATCGACATCGAACACGATGCTGTCAACGTCATCATCGTCGAGCGCAAGGTTGAGCATTCGCTGGATGAAGTTATACCCGGTGACGAAGCCCCACGACCCACCGAAGCGGTTGATCAACGAGCCGTGGATAGGGATGACGGCGATGCCGTCCTGATAGACGAATGCCTTGCGCTGGTCCGCCTGACGGTCATCGTCGAAGCCGTAGGCCAGCGCGAGCGTTTCGCGCGAAGTTGCTTCGAAGCCCGCGATCTCTTCCGGCTTGACGGTCGAGAAGCGGGCCACGTTCGATAGGAAGGCGTCGGCGGTTTGAGCGTTGATCAGCATCTCCCGCCCCGACAGGCGCTGAAGGGCTGCAACCATACTGGCGGTCGTCATGTCAATTTCCCTGATTGGCGTTGGGATCGGTGGGCTGCGCATCGTTCGCGGCCTGATCGGCTTCGGCTCGCTGCGCCGCTTCGTCGGCCGCAATGAGCGTCGCCTGTGCGGCGGAACGCAGGAAGATGATGCCCGCCTTTTTGATCTGGCGCTCTTCCTTGGCACGCTGCGCGATGATCTCGCGATAGTCCTCGCCGAGTCGCGCCGCTTCCTTCTCGTAGGTCGAGAGGCCCCCGTCGATACGGGCAAGCGCCGCAGCGGTTTCCTTCGGCTCGTCGATCTGCCCCCGGCCAGCGCCGATCCAGGTGCAGCGGGTATAGGCGTCCTTCATCAGCGGACGATAGAAGTCCGTGCGATTGCGGCCGGGCGGGAGCGGCAGATTGCCGTTCGCCATCTCTTCCTCAAACCAGAGACGATAGACGCTGTTGGCCCACTTGTCGGCCCAACCCTTCTTGTGAACCAGCGTGTCGCGCTCGGCGATGGCAAGCTCGCCCTTCAAGCCCGAGTAGTTGACGCGGGCGAAGTCGCGCGACAGATCGGCCGGCGAAACGCCGAGCGCCACGGCGACGTGACGGATCAGCGAGGCTTGGAAGTCACTTCCGATTCCGCCCGGCGTCCCCATCGGCGTGAGCTTCATCTTCGTGCCGGGGAAAAACTGCGGCACCTTCGCGCCGTCGATCGCGATGTTCTCGCTGCCGGCGAGATACGCCTGAAGCATACCCATGTAGGTGCCGAGCGCCTTCTGCAAGCCCTCGGGTCCGCCGCCCATAGCCGAGATGATCTCCGGCGAGGGAAGCTCGCTCTCGATCGCGGCGGCATAGCTGGCGTTGATGACGGCGTTCTGAAGCGTGACTTCCGAGAACTTCTTCGTCATGCGGATATGTGCGAGCGCCGCGACCATCTCGGACAGGCCGCGCGTCTGATCGATCTGAAGGCTCTCGCGGATGAAGATCATCTGCTTGCGGCCCCAAGGCTTCGCCGCCTCGATCGTGTCCCAATAGTCGGCGGAGATGTTGTACCACTCGCTCGGATGACCGCGCCGCACTTCGAACGCATAGGGTTTGTTGCGGCGATCCATGAGGATGCCGCGACGCCGCTTGTTGCCGAACGCATCGTCGTCGTCCGGCATGTTGTCCTTGTTGCAGATGCGGATCGGCGCGATCATCTGGATATTGGTCTTGAACGGCCGCGTCGGATCGGTGTCGTCCCACTCGGACGATCCGAAGGCTTCGCCGGACAGCGCGCACGACCCGACCACCAGTCGCACCTGGTCCGTGAAGGTCATCATGCCGCTGGCGTCGAAGTAGTTGTTCTCGGACTCGGCCGCCAGATTGAAGCGTGCCTCGGCCACGGCCGCAAGCTCTTCGCCGTACTCCTGCGCGGCGGCTGTGTCGGCACCGTAGATCACGCGGTAGTCCGGCTTGGCATTCAAACGGTACTGCGCGCCGACGATGCTGTTCTTCTGGATGCGTATCGCGTGCTGCGACAGGCCGTCGTTGACGGCGAGATCGGTGGTGCGCGCGTCGGCTTCAGGCTTGACCGTGTTGATCGCCTGATCCGGGGAGAGGCGCGACGGTTGCCACGACATCGTTTCGCGCTTGGTGCGATCTGCACCTTCGATCGCGCCGCCGAGCACCATGTCAGGCATGGAGCGCGGACCCTCGTAAGGGACGATATCTGTGCCGGTGGACACGCGGGGGCGGGAGCGGGCCATCAGAAGATAAATCCGATTGCGCGCGGACGGTTGTATTCCGCCACGCATGGGTTGAGCATTTCCTCAAGCTCGCGGATATACTGTGCAAGCAGTGTGAGGTTGGCGGGGTTGTACTCGACACGCTCGCCGTTCTGATCGATGAACATCTTGATCGACGCGCCGGTCATGATCTTGTCGTAGGCGATGCGGGCCGCGTCGAGCCGGGCTTGATAGATGGTTCGTTCGGTGGAAGTCAGGGGTGGGCGCATCATTTTATCCCATGCTCCGGCCGAACGCTTTCCAATCGAATTCGTCCTGCCCTTGATCCGCGAACGCCGCCACCGCCTCTCGCTTGATCACCAGCGGGTTCTCGTCCCACGGTGCAGCGAACGGCGGCGGATTGGTCCAGTCGATCCTCTCTACATTGAGAAGGGTCGAAGCGCAAGCCCCGATGCAATAGTAGTACAAGTCCCACGCTTCGTTGCGCCGAGCAACCTTTTCCCACCCCTTGCCGGGCACGCGCATCTCGGAAGTCATTTCCGAGAAGAACCACGACATATCCTCTGCCTTGACTGGCGAGATCAGCCAAGTCGGCAAGTGGATCATGCCGTATCCCGGCACCATTACGTCAAGGCGATTGTTGAGATCGTCCTTGTTGATTGTCGGGTTGAGCATGAGCACTGGAATTTCACCGCGCGCTCCTGCCATGCTCTTCTTGTCGGCGTCAGGATGCGTGATCCGGGCGCGCGGCGAGCCGGGGGTGGCGTCGCCCTTCACCAGATGGAAGCGGCCAAGCCAGCCTTCCTTCTTGACCTTGCGGAAATACTCGTAGGCGCGAGTCGTCACACCCGCCTTACCGCCCGAGTCGCAAAGGGTCATCTTGACCATCATCTTCCGGCCCGAGCCGTCGTCAATGTCGTAGCTGGCCTTCATCACCTGTTCGGTGATCTGGTCCCAATCCTCAAGGTACGCGCCGGGCTTCACCCACATATAGCTTTCCTTGCCTTCCGGCGCGGAAGGATCGGGGCGATCGGAATAGCGGATCGTGAAGCGGTCAACCAGGTAGATGTCGTATGGCTTGCCGGGAGCGATCCCCAAGATTTGCACCACGAAACTGTTGGCCTGCACGTCAACGATCCCGAGCAGGAAGCGCACCTTCGCCGGCACGGTCTTCTTCACCCAAGGCTCAAGGCGGCCCATCAGGTCTTCCGGTGTGCGCGTCGAATCGTTGAGCACGTTCTTCGGGATATAGGGGACGCCGATATCCGTGTTGAAGAACTTCGCGAGCGCGGTTTCCTCGTTGCTCGATTCGTACTCGTCTTCGGCGTCGAGGTAGGTCTTGACCAGGTTCTCCCACGTCGTCAGGCCAGCGGCCACGCCGTTGAGCCAGAAGCTCGCGATGTTCGAGCGGCGGCCCTTGCCGACGATCTCGTTGTCAACGATCGTCTGCCCTTCCTTCAGCCATACCCCCATCAGGTTCATCTCGAAGCGGGCATCCGGCGAGATATGATCGGCGCAGTGCGGGCATTCGAGATAAGCGGATTCCGCGCGCTCAAGGTTCGTTTCGAGATCGTGGTCCCACTTGATATGCTCCCACTTCCCTTCGAAGTAACTTCCGCACGTCGGGCACGGCCAGTGCCAGCGCCGACGATCGCCACGGTTGTAGAGTGTCAGGATGCCGCCCTTCGTCGGCGGAGCCATGTGGCCGGTCACGACCTTCTTGTAATCGGCGATCTCGCGCGATGGGCTGGACTCGGCCAGCGTCATCGCGAATGACCCGAAGGTGGTGGTGCGCTTGGTGGCGAGATCGAAGGCGTTACCGTCGCCGCCGATATCGTCGTCAATGCGATCGTAGTCCGTCAGCGCCACGCGGCCGACTGGCTTACCGGCAAGCTCGCTGATCGTGGGCCACGACAGCGAGAGCAGCATACCGTTCGTGTAGTGCTTGTCGAACTTGTTGTCGCTGTCCTTGTTCTGCGTCAGCGCGGCACCGACTTCTTCAGTGTGGCGATGCAGACGATCCACGCGGCGCATGGAGAAGTCGCGCGCGGCGGTGAAGGTTGGCGAATAGACGATCATGTCCTGTGGATCGGTGGTGGCGCTGTAGCCGATCCAGTTGATGATCAGCGCGTCGGTCTTGGCGCACTGTGCCGGCCCGGCGAACACCAGCGCCTTGAACTTCGGAGAGGATAGCTCGTCGGCCGGCTCCACCATGTACGGGGTGGTGCGGTTGTTCCAGTCGCCGACGTAAGCGCCGGGCTGATTGATGAAGCGGAATTCGTCAGCCCACTCGCTGACAGTCATGCGGCGCGGCGGGACGAAGACGTTCTCGCAGATACCGGCGAAGAGATCGCCGATGTTTTCGTAGTTAGATGTCTGTTTCCTCGTCGTCCTCGGCAGCAAGAATGTTTCCGTCGTCATCCTCTTCGGCCACGATGTTCCAATCGGGGTCGTCAGGTAACTCGGATGATCCGGGTGCCGGCTGTCTATGAGCGGAGCGGTTAGCATGGTAAGACTTGAACTTCTCCGCTATGTTCTTCTTCAACGTGGTTACTGCGGCATCCATGATACGCCGAATGATGGTCCTTTGTCCATCCGTCAATCCACTCTCGCGATCTACGTCATCCGCGATCAGCAAAAGCGTGATTCGCACAGTGTTGGCAAACTCGCCCAACGCCGCGATTACTTCCTCTGTCGGCCACAGGTTGCCTAGAGCCTTTTCGTAGTTGAGGCGGGCATTCTGGCCGTTCCAGAATTCCTTTGTCAAGAGGGGCGGCAACTCTTGCGGAGACATCTGCCGGATAAACTCTTCGATCTCGTAGCCGGGCTTCACCAGCCGAGTCGCGGCCTCGCTGATTCGGTACACCTTGTAGCCGCGCCGCGTGCCTCGCGGGATGATCCCCTTCATGCGCTTCGGCAGGGTCTTGGCGTCCGTCTCGAATAGCTGCGCGATCTGCGCCATGGTGGCCTCGCCGGACGCCAGCAATTCGGAAGTTACTTCGCTGTCGTTCTTCGGCGGACGGCCTCGGCGATCGACGGCGGGATCAGTCTTGCGGACGTAGTTCGTTGCCATTTCAAATCTCGTCGTGATGCTTGTTGATCTCGGCACATAACAGGTCGATCTCTTCCCGGCAACGATACAGCGCCGCGAGCAGTCCCTGCTTGGCGACGACGATCGGCTTGGGTTTGAATTCCGCCATGGTCCAATATGGGACGATCGGTTTATTCCACTCGATCACTTCCGAGATCGCGGGATCGTACTTGCGCACTTTGTCGATCGCGTCCTCGCGCGTCGGCCCGCCACGGCCGGTGCAGAGCACCACCTGGTCGAACAGATCGTCAGCCGGGGTGCGCAGTTGCACGAACCACTCACCCGGCTTGTCCTCGAAGCAGCATCCGATAATCGCTTGCATGGCGTAGGGTCCGTTCTCCCAACGGTCTAAGGCGTCAGAAAGGTACGTCATCGTCAATGTCGTCCCCGAAGATGGCAACCCGGTGCTGCCAGAGCGCCGATTGCAGCGCGTGCAATTCGTTCTCTAGGCGCGCGGTGGCCCCGATGACGCCGGGCACGTGGAAGTTGAGGCCCGAATTGGCGGCGAGCGCATTGGCGACAGCCTCGTCCACGGTAGGGCCTCGTCCGTAGAAGAAGCGATCCACGGCTTCCGGCGTCGCCAGCGTCACGCTAACCGGGTCCTTGGCGGTGGGGCGGCCGGGCGACTTCGAATAGACGGTGGTGTAGTGGCTGGCTTGCCAGAGCGCGATATTGCGCTCGACGAGCATATCTCGAATCGCCTGTGATGGTCTAGGCTGCGGCACGGTTGGTCCTCCATTCGTTATCGTTCGCATAGCGGAGCCTCGCACGCCGCATATACTCGAACAGGCGATCTTGTCCTTCGCCCTTGTCGATCAGGCAATCATACACGATCTCGTCGGCGGTGCCAACGCACATAAGATGGTGAACGCGGACGATCTCGCGCTGCCCCTGTCGCACCAGCCGGCCGATCAACTGCTCGTAAAGCTCGCGGCTCCAACATAGATCGAACCATGCGATATCGCGCGCTGGTCCCTTCTGCATGTTGAGGCCGTGGGCCGCGCCGCCCGGCTGGATCAGCATCATCTCGATCTCGCCGCGATTCCACGGACCCACGGCCGAGCCATTGCGATCCATGACCACCGCCTCGGGGAACGCTTTGCGAAGTCGGGCAAGGCTGGATTTGAACCAGTACGGCACAAGCAGCGGGGAGCCTTGAAGCTCGTCCTTCAACTCGCGCAGCGCTTCGATCTTCTCGTCGTGGATCGGGATCACGTTGCGCTCGCCGTCGTACACCGCGCCAGCCGTCATCTGCAAGAGCTTGTTGAACAGCGCCGCGCCGTTGACAGCCTCGATCCGCATGTCGTCGAGCTTCAGGATCATGGTCTTCTCGAAGTCCTCGTACCGCGACATCAGGTCTTCGTTGAGCACGATGCGCCGGGGGATCGGCAGGAATTCCTTGACCCCAAGTATCTCGCGGTAGTCGTCAACCTTGAGCACCATGCAGATGTCCGCGATCTTCGCCGCGATCTTCTGCTCGCTTCCTGGTTTGATCTTCCACTTGTGCGCCGCCTTGATCTCATGGAAGTAGCGCTGAAGGTAGTGCGTGACATAGCGGCCGAAACGCTTGCCGCGATCGAGCAGAAAGATTTGCGCGAAGATATGCTGGAAGCTCTCGGCGGCCGGCGAAGCAGTCAGGGTGTGCAGGCGCGTAATTCTGCCAAGGCACTTCTTCAGCGCGCGATAACGCTTGGTCGTGTAGTCCTTGAACTTGCTGCTCTCGTCAATGATCACCGTGTCATAAGGCCAGTGCATCCCGAAGGTGCGGCCCATGTACTCCCAATACGCGACCAGCCATTCAAGCCGTTCGATGTTGATGATATGCAGATGGGCCGGGTCCAGCGCCTGCCGGCGTCGCATGGCTTCCTTGGCCGTCTGACGGGGGCCTGCGGCGGCACGACGGGCATAGCCGGCCGCGACTGCCGGGCGCTCCCCCACGGCCCGCTGGCGGGCATACTCGCGGTCGTAGTGCTCTTTCCACACCGCCTTGATCTCGTCGTCGTCATCCTCTGCGCGGATCAGCCTGTGCTCGATCCCGGCTGACTGCTTCCACTCTGCGATCTCGGCCGGCCACGTCGCCTTGGCGACACGCAGCGGCGCGATCACCAACGCCTTGCCGCGCCAGCCTTCCTTGAGCAGATCGGCGAGCAGTGTCAGGCAGATCACGGTCTTGCCCATTCCGAGATCGACGAACAGCCCGGAGTAGGGCTTCTCGTAAAGCCACTGCACCGCTTCGTGCTGGAATTCGTGCAAGTCCTTCCGCGTGCGGATCACCTTGCCGTACAGACTGGTGTACCACTCGTCGAAGGAGAAACGCTGTTCCAGTTGTGAGCGGACTAGAGCCACATTTGCTCCCCGTACATCTTATCGACCGTATCCATCACGACTTGCGGATACTCGACGACATATTGTCCCTCGCGCAGGCCGACAAGAACTTCCCACTGCTCAACGCTGTTTGCCCACCACGCCATTATCCCTTGGTTCCGAAGTTCCCATATCCGCAGATACTGTTGCTCTGTCGGATACTTCCCCGGCACCTTGAATTCGATCAGGATGATCCCGCCAGCAACGCGCGAGCACAGCGTATCGGGCACGCCATTCAGCGACTTCCCTTCGATGTTCCAGAAGAGCAGCTTTGCGGCGAGAGCGATAACTCGACATGCTGTCTTGATCTTTCCTTCGGGTTGCTTCTGCGCCATGTGCTCGTCCCTGTCTCTCTGGATCGCGGCTAGGTTATAGGCTCGCTGATCTTCCTTCGTCCACCAATCCACGGCACGCTCCAATCAAGGAAGTTACTTCGTAGTCTGCGCGGATCAACGCAGCCTTCAGCCCGGTCGCCCGGCCGCCGCCCCACTGCCAAGCACAGGCGTCCGCCATGCCCTGCTTCGTCTCGCTGCGTTCCTTCCAGCGTAACGGACCTGGTTGTGCCCGATGGCACTTGGCCCACTCGGCGCGTTCATGGGGCAGTGGTGGCCCGAGATCGTTGGTAGGGCGGAGCTTCCACAGGTCCTTCAGCCACCAGCACGTCGCCTTCGTCTCGCGGTGTCCAAACCACCACGGCTGCACGATCTGGTCCGGCCCGCGTCCGATGATCTCTTGCGCATAGCCGAGCATAATCGGGTTCTCGATCGCGTGCGGATAGGGCAACTCGTCGAGCCGCTTGAAGTCCTCTGCCGACGCCACCATCTTATCCCATCGGCCTTCTTCAATATGGATATGCTGCGACGAGCTATTGCACATGAAGGTGCATGTCGGGTGGAAGATGCCAAGGTCCCAATCGTCGTGCGCGATGTCCCAATAGTTGCCAAGGTAGTGCGGGCCGGGCGCGTCACTCGGTTCGAGATCACAGCTTATGGCGTCATGCCCGAGTCGCCGGAAGGCGTCGCGCATCTTGCCGCTTGTCTCGCCACCGATCAGGACCTTCAGACACTTAACCACGGAGCGACGCCAGCAACTTCGCAAGTTCGTCCACGGCTTCGGTCATCGCCGCCGTCGCTCCCACGATCCCGGCGCTGTGGTAGCCGGGATAAATCTTCCGCTTGATCGGCTGCATGAAGCATTCCGTCTCTTGCGTGTCGCGCGTCCAGATCGCCCATGCGCAATCCATCAGCGGGGATTTGCCGCGCTCGGGCAGGAACGCCAGCCGCCACGTCAGCGGCAGGAAAAAGCGAGGCCGCAGATCGTTGAAGAAGTCGAAGCGGTTGTCGGTGTTGTAATAGTTCTGCTTCACCAGCATGACGACGACAGGCGCATAGCGAAGCGCCATCTCGATAAACTCGCGGGCGAGGCTGAAGGGTGGGTTGGTCATGATCATGTCGAACTGGAAAGGATCGAGTCCGATCTTGCGCTCGACATCGCCCTTGAGGAAGTCAACCCCGCCTGTGCCGTAGCCAGTGTGGTCGCGCAGATCGGTGCCGGTCACGTCAAGGCCGTGCCATTCGAGCACGCGGGCGATCCGTCCGTCAGCGCACGCCGGCTCCCACACCCGTTGAATGCTGCGCCCATCCATGCCGCCGAGATCAACCGTGCCGTCAGACAGGATCGACAGGCGGCGGATCAGCGCCATCAGGCTCTCCGTGGCATTACACGGCGTCGGGTACAGATCAGCGGGCTTGCGCTCCCACCGCTTGTAGCTTGCCACGATCGCATCTGCCATGGTGTGCGCAGGACGCTCGGCCGGCGTCACGTCATAGGTGAACTTCATGCCAAGCTGCTTCGCCTTGACACGGAAGCTGGCGATGTCAGTTACATCCTCGGACACGCCGTCCCACTCTTCGGAAATGTGGAGCGTGTCGCTGTCATCGTGATACCAGAGTCGCATGTCGATCCTCACAGTTTGCAGTAAATCTTGGTGGTGTGCCCGGCCGCGTTAAGCGGCATCCCCACGGCCCACTTGATCGCTTTGATCATGCAGGCACGGAGATTTTCGAGCGTGTAGCGATCGGACTTCTCGTCTTCCTCGCAGATGATTTCGTCGTGAACGTGTCCGATGATCGTGAAGCCGAACTTCTTCGCAGCCATCAAGCCCTCACGCAGGATGTCCCGCGCGATGGCCTGCACGATATTCTCGATGAACTTGCCGCCGTGCGACTGGATGCGCCGCCAGCCATTGCCGTTCTGCTGCTTGCCCATGTAGGATATCTGATCCTTCAGGACGCGCTTGCGCTCGCCGGTTTCCTTGTCGGTGAATTCGAACCACACCTTCGAGATGCGCGGCTTGAGATAGTAGATGTTCCGTCCGCTCGGCAGATGGCAGACGAGATAGGGCTTGGCATAGCTGAAGGTGATATGCCCGACAGTGGTTGTCTGGTGCGTGCGGATCGTCCGCATGATCGCGTCTTCGAGCGCGTACCAGGTTGCCGGGATTTCCTTATACACGCGCCGGAAAGTTGCCACGCCACGATGCGCTTCCTTGCGCGTCATGTCGATACCCATGTTCTCGGCATAACCCCACAGGCCGGTCTTCTTGCCGTCGCGGATATCGCCGCCGCCAAGGCGGTAGCCCGCGCCAAGCGTGGCTGGCTTGGACTGCTTGCGCTGCTCGGAAGTTACTTCGGCGTAGGGGACCTTGAATAGCTCGGTCGCGAAATCCTTGTAGGCGTCGCGGCCCTCACGGAAGACGTTGAGCAGGCGTTCGCAGCCTGACACCCAACCGATCACCACCGACTCGATCGACGACAGATCGCAGACTACCAGCTTCTTGCCCTTGCGAGCACGCACGCTCGACCGCACCAGCCCGGCCAAGGCGTCGAGCGGTTCGGCTCGCAGAAGCTGCACGCCGGCATAGTCGTCGCGGCGGATCATGTCGGTGCAGAACGACATCACCGCTTCATGTGTGCTCTCGTCGCCGCCGAGCTTCATGGTGGTCATGTTCTGCGGCTGGAAGCGCCGGCCCGCGAATCGTGCCGTGCGCGCTGCTCCGGCAAACTGGAACACGTATCGCATCCGCTGGTCGTCGCCCATGGCAACGAGCAGCGCGTTGTACTTCGTCGGCGTCGTGCGCGAATGCTGCAAGCGGAGCTTCAGCACTTCGACGCATTCGTCCGTCAGGTACGGGAATAGCTCGCCCTTCTTCTGCTTCAACTCGCCGCTGATCCGACCAGCGTTCGCGGTCAACACCTTCTTGATCGACAGCTTCTGCAAGTCGTCGAACGGATAGCCGCGCTCCTTGACCCACGGCAGAAGCTGTTGCACCGATCCGGGGTTGGCGAGATGGGTCTTCTTCCGCAGGATCGTCGTCAACTCGTCCTTGCGGCGCTCCGCCATATCCAGTGCGCGCTCGACAAAGAGTTTGTCAATCGGCAGGCCGCGATCGTTGATCTCCTGATCCAGCGCGTAGAAGTCCCACTCGCGCTCGGGGATATGGTACTGCGGCCGGTCGAGCCTGTTCTTCAACGCCGTCTCGGCTACAACGTCCTGCTTGTTGTACTCGCAGAACATCTTCCATTCGACGGGGTGGGTATGCCTGGTCCACCGCTTCTCGTCGTTGCCGGCCGTCAGCGCGTGCGGGCCGCAGAACATGGAGATCAGCTTCTTGCCGGTCGCCATCTTCTGCTTGTCGCTCGACAGCCCGGCGCGCTCGCCGATCTGGTCCAGCGTGCCGGTGTAGCTGTGCATGTAGGCGAGGACCATCGTGCAGCGGAAGCGGCGGATGGTGGGCCAGATGTCGAGCACGCGGTTGAGGATCGTCCGCTCGAACTGCGCGTTGAATGCCCAAATCTTGACGCGCTCGTCGTGTAGCGCATCCCACAGATCGCGGGGCATCTTCGGGTTGACGGTTGCGTCCCAATGCCGGACTTCGCCGCCGTCGATCGAATAGGCCGCCATCAGCACTTCGCATGATGGATGGGCCGAATAGAGATCAAGTCCTACCTTCTTCAGGTCGAGCTTGCAGTAGGTTTCAAAGTCAAGGGCAAGCGTGCGCGTCTTCGACGGTGCAACGTCATGCACGCCGAATCGCTCGTCAAGCTGTCCTCTAACTAATGCCACGTTGGTCCTGACAAGAAGCGGGGTGATATCCGGCTGCGTAAGCTCGTCGCCAGTGCAGTATCGCGGATATCACCCCGGAAGTTACTTCGCCCCTAACAAGCGAAGATCAGATGTCGTCGTCGTAATCGTCATCGTCGTCCGCAGGCTTGCGGGGCTTCGGCTTCGGCTTGCCGCGACGCGGGGCCTCGTCCTCTTCCTCGTAGCTGTCATCGTCGTCGCCGTAATCCTCGAACGTGTCGTCCAGGTCTTCGTCGGACAGCCGGCCCTCGCCGAACACTTCGTCCTTCTTGACCATCTGCACCGACGACAGGCCGGCATTGACACGCTTGCCGAACTTGTTGTTCTGATACCAAGGCCGAATGAGGATGTCGCCCCAATAGCCCGGCTGGAACACTTCGTTCGCGTCTTCCGGCTCGACCACTTCGTTCGAGCGATTGCGCAGCGGCGGACGCCGCGTCTCACGCGCCGAGACGGTCCAGTGATCGGCATAGTCTTCCTTACCGCTGTCATCGCCATCGCGCAGGAACTTCTTGTCGGATGGCAGGGCCTTGACCTTGTTCTCCTTCAAAAGTTCGTCGATCCGCTCGTTGATCAGATCGCGAGCGGCGCGGTGGGTCTTCTTCGGCATCATGCCGACGAGGCCGAACTTCGCCTCGCCCTTGTCGTCATCACCCTTGTAGGGCTTGGCGAGATGGGGGTAGCTGAAGCGCACCCCCGAGATGCGGATGGTGCCGTCCGCATAGAGGATCGCATTCTTCACCTTCTTTGCAATTTCGCGTGCCATTTTCACTCTTTCCACTTCACGGTTTAGATGTCGTCTTCTTCCATTTCATCGTAGTTGAAGAAGACATCGGTATCCTTGGGGGCGGGAAGACGAGGGTCGTCCACCGCCGCCAAGGTCTTCTGGCCGGGCGGTTTGACCGTCATGCCGGAATCTTCGAGGAAGGCTTTTATCTTGGGGAGACTGATCTTCTCCTTCGCCTTCGTATGGATGATGCGCTCCATCTCTGCCGGCGAAGCCATCTTCGTCACGAACAGATCGGCGCGCTTGAGCCGGGGGAAGCGCTTGAGCATCTGTTCGATGATCCAGTCTTCGTCCTCCACCCACTTGCGGCGGGTGCGGCTCTCGACGACCTTCCACCACAGAAGCTCTTCCTCGCGGCTGATCGCACGGCTCAATAGCTCGGCGCGGATCGCGTTGAAGAAATTCTCCATCAGCTTCTGATACCGAAGTAACTTCGCGAGTGCCAAGGTGTGCAGCGCTGGCGGGCTAGGGAGAGCCGGGAAGGGGCTGACAGCCATGTCGTCCATGATCGTCTCGTTCGCCCCGGCCATGCGTTCGTAGGACACGGCGGTAGGCACGACATCAATGATCGCGGTGCGCGCGTCGATATCGTCGTAGTTCTCGAAGACATCGGTGTCCTCCGCCATGAACAGGTACAGCGCCGGGCATGTGGCGCGGACCTTGCACCAGCGGCAACCTTTCGTGCTCGGCGTCCGCGTCAGCATGTGGCGGGGTTGCCAGGTACGCGCCCATGCTTCCTTGGCCTCGTCGGCGAAAGCCAGAAGCTCTTCGCGAGAGATCGTCCACGTCGTCATGCCGCCCGCGACACGCGGCTGCGCGATCCTGATCTCGATCGTCTGGAAGTTGTAGAGCCAATCCCACTCGTAGAATACGCCGAGCGCATAGACGCGAAGCTGTTTGTTCTCGCGGGCGAACACCGGGTCCTTGCCGTACTTCAGATCGATGATGATCATGACTTGCCAGCGGAACGCGATGAAGTCGGCGGTGCCGCCCTGATCGGGAATTGGCGTCAGGCGGGAGATATCGACATACTGCTCGCTGGCCCAATACTCCGCACCTTCAGCGGCTTCCATGCACCAGTCGTAGAATTCCTCGACGAAGCCGATCATCTCTTCGGTGATCTCGATCTCGAAGCCACCGACGACTTCGATGAAGCCGATCTGATCGTCAGGCCGCTCGCCGGACTTGATCCAGCCCTCGCCGAGCGAATGCGCGACGGTCCCTTCGGCGGCCTCGTATGTCTGGTTGTCGTCGGCAAGGACGTTGAGCACCAGCGACTCTTCACAGGTCATCGTCATTTCCGACGAAGACGGGGAATAGACGCTGTGTCCTGACGCCATCTGCGCAGCGATCTGCGCTGGTGTCAGCGGCCCTATCAAGGCTAGGCGGTGCTCACTCAAAGGTCATCGTCCTCGTCGCGGATTACGGTAGTCACGGTTTTCGACCGAAGCTCTTCAACATCGGTGACACCAGCCTTAACCATAATCACCGCTGCGGTCAAGTCCGTCAGGGTTGCGTCGAGCTTCTTCAGGGTCGCCGCCCGCCGCTCGATCACCGGCAGAAGCGCTTCGATTCGAGCAAGGATCGCCAACTCGCGGATCACCAAGTCGTCCGGCATCGCCTTAACATAGCCGTCCGCCGCAGCCTCTAGCGGGGTGTCGCCAGTGCCGAGCTTCAGGTTGGGGATCGTATGCACGTAGCGGCCCTGATCGGTCACGATCTTGTCGATCTCGGCATAGTACCGCTTGTCGATCGACGACAGGCGCGGGGTTGTTCCCCACCCGCGCTTGCCTGCTTCACGGTGAAGGGCGATATGTGCATCCATCTTACGCTCCCTGATCTGGACCGGATCGGGCTTCCACATGCTCGCCATCAGTCATCCCCGAGATATACGATGTCGCCGCATGTCTTGCACTTCGCGATCCATCCGTCCTGCGACCAGATCATCGGGTACTGATCGTCATGATCGCACGCCGGCCGGCACTCGCACTTGCTCAACGGGAAGGCGCACACCTTGCACGACTTCTCGGTGAAGAAGCGAATGATCCATGGCAGGCCGATCGCGATCAACGCGCCGACCCACACCAAGGCTACCGTCTGCCATGTCCATCCGTTCATCAGTCTTCCTCTCGCTTGAAGTCAAGGTCTTCGAACGCCTCGATCATGTCGTCGTAGAAGTTACTTCCGCGCTCGTCCCAAATCTCGCCAAGGCGCATCAACTGGCGGCGCGGCTCCTTCTCTTTCTCAATATCCTGGTCCCACTGCTCCATGTCGATCTGCGGGACGATATGATCCTCGACAAGTTGCGCCATCACGGACGGCGGCATGGAGTCTAGCTCCCACGACGACTTGGTATTGTAGCGCCGACAGTACGCCTTGTATCGACTGTCGGTTTCCTTCGCCGGGTTGGCAGGCGGGTTGTATGCCTTGATCTGATCCATGTTGAGCGCGATGCGGCGCACCGTGATCCCCCGGCAGTGATGCGACAGGAGATCAAGCCGCTCGGCGATGTTCTCGGACATCTGCACGCCGGACGGATCGTGATCGCCTAAGTGAAGGACGAGGACTTCCTGCCCGTTCTCGACCACGGCTTCGAGCATCTGTGCCATGTCGTACATCTCGCTCGCGCTGACATAGCCGCGACAGGAGAAGAACGGGACGCGCCACTTCTGGCAGGGCCGCTCCAAGATGCCGACGAGCGAGTCCTTCTCGATCATGCCGAGCACATACTTGGGCTGATTGTTCCATGGGTTATTTTTGAAGTGCCGCCCCCAATCGGCGATGAATTCTGCCGGGCTGACGGGATCGCCGGGATCGCCCCACATGGGGGTTTCGCGCAGCGTCCTGGTGCGGTCTTCGATCGCGTCCCACGGCACCACCCCCGCAAGGCGTGCGTCGTTGAGGATTTCGCCGAGACGCTTGTAGGCGTTCTGCTCGTTCTTCAGCCAGTTGCGGCTCACGAACTGATAGTAAATCTGGCGGAGCGTCAGCTTGTATCCGGCATTCTCGGGATCATGGATGATCTCAAGCGCTCGGCGGATCACCAGCCGGCTCGACGCGTAGAAGGATTTGGGGATGAAGCATTCGGTCGTCATGTCTCACGTCCTCGCGGTTTGTCCGTGCCACCACGGAAACAGGCCGGGAGATCACCCCCGGCCTGTGCCTGATCAACGATCAAACGTCGTCGTCATCCTCGGCTTCCTCGGCTTCGAGAATGCCCTCGGCGAAGGTGAAGGCGTCGTCGAACAGCGCCGGCTTGGTCAGAAGCTCGGCGAGATCGGCGCACTTCTTCGACTTGATGTATTTCTGGACGGCGGGCTTGTCCTTCTTCGCCGCCTTGCGCATGGTCGTGCCGACTTCATCGGCGTCATGCTCCGGCTCGACCTCGGCGGGCTTCGCCTTGGTGGCCGGCTTGCCGGCTGCGGCCTTGCCGCCAGCAGCTTCGATCGCCTGACGGAGCGCGATGACTTCCTTGGTCAGGGTTTCCAGTTTTTCTTCGAGCATTCGATCCTCCATAGGTCCCATGGGTGGGAGCCGGGCTTCTACGCTTAGAATTATTGACATGCAAGCCCTATTTTTTATTTGCATCAAGGGCTGGATCATGGCAGAAGCCCGGCCTTAACCAAGGACCGCACCCCTATGTCTCTCCTTACAGACGCGCCTATCCCCGCGTGGGTGAAGGCCCGGCAAACCCCCGAGTCGGTCGATCGCGCAACCCTGTGCTTCTATATCCGCCTTGCCGCCCTTTATCATAACGACAAGGGCAGCGTGTCGCAGTTGTCCACCGCCTGCGGCCTGTCCGAGTCCACCCTGCACCAGGTGCTCAAGCGCGGCGAGATCGCGCCCGGCCATGCGGTCGAGATCGAGAAGCTGGTGGGGCGCACTCTCTTCCCCCGCGAGCTATTCCGGCCTGATCTGTTCGTCATCCCCGAGTAAGGCCCGGTGGCAACAGCGTATCTCGAAAAATACGGGCAACTGACGCTCGACCACGGTTACGCGATCTGCGCGATCCGGCCGGGAGAGAAGCGTCCCTTCGGCAGAGATTGGGAGGCCAAGAAGTTCGGACCCAAGACGATCGCGGCGTTCATAGAGAACGATCGCGGCGACTTCGGCGTGGGTATCAAGACCGCCCGCACCCCCGGCGTCGATATCGACTGCTACGACGAGAAGATCGTCAAGCACATGATCGCCTATACCACGGAACTGCTCGGCGAAGGTCTTGAGCGCGTCGGCCTCGCGCCGAAGACGCTACTCGTCTATCGCGCCGACAAGCCGTTCCCGAAGACGCAGAGCAAGGTCTTCATTGACGACGAAGGCCGAGCCGTGAAGCTCGAAGTCCTCGCCGATGGGCAGCAATTCGTCGCTTTCCATATCCACCCTGACACCGGCAAGCCTTACCGCTGGAAGGATAAGCGCCACGTCGCCAACGTCGCCCGGAGCGAACTGCCGGTGATCGATCAGGACGACGCGCTGTTGCTCGTCGCCGAATTCGAGAAGCTGGCACGCAAGGCCGGGTGGGCCGAGAAGCAGACAGCCAAGCGGCTCGAAGGCGGCTCGGGCAAGTACGACATGGACGATCCGTTTATCACGGACAAAGCCAAGGTCGAGATCAGCAACGCAGAGCTTCAGGCGAAGCTCTCCATGGTGCCTAACCCTGACGATTACGATCAGTGGTTCTATGTCGGCATGGCGCTGTACCACCAATTCGATGGCAGCGACGAGGGCCTGACGCTCTGGCACGAATGGTCGTCGCAGGCGCAGAACTACGATTCCGATGCGCTCGACGCCAAGTGGCCGACGTTCGACGTTGAGGGCAAGAAGCGTGAGCCGCTGACGGCCCGGTACATTATCAAGCACGCTCAAGCCGAAGAAGAGCGGATCGCCACCGAAGAGTTTGACACGATCAAGGCCGATCTCGGCGAAGTCGTGGACATGCCCGGCGTGCGGCGGCTCGCGGAGAAGGTGAAGCGCACCCCGTTCGACCAAATCCAGCGCGAAAGCCTTGCGCAGTTGATCCAGAAGAAGATCAAGACGATCGACGGAACGAATATGTCGATCGGCAGCGTGCGGACAATGGTGCGCTACGAAAACCCGGAGAACACGTCCACTCCGCCGTGGCTCTCGCGCTTCGTCTATGTGCAGCAAGACGAGACATTCTACTCCACCAGGACGCGCCTGTCGCTTTCGATGAAGGCATTCGACGCCTCGTTCGGGCGGTACATGATGACGAAGAAGGATCGGCTGGAAGGCCGCTCTTCGCCGGAGCACAGCGCTTCGCACGTCGCGCTCAACCGCTATCAGATCGAGACGGTCGCGAATCGCATGTATCTGCCGGGCGCGGGCGAGATTTTCGAGCACAACGAGCTTAACTACGTCAACGCCTATTCTGACGTGTCGGTGCCCGAGACTCCCGAGAAGCTGTCGAAGAAGGACAAGCGGGCCATCGCTCTCGTCGAGAAGCACCTTGAACACCTGTTCGCAGATGACCGCGATCGGAAGTTACTTCTGTCGTGGATGGCCTATATCGTGCAGACGAACGGCCGCGTGAATTGGGCACCCGTCATTCAGGGCGCACAGGGCGACGGCAAGACGTTCTTCTACACGCTCATGGGTCTTGTGCTCGGCTCGTCCAATGTCTCGTCGATCAACGGCGACACGCTGGCGGAGAAGTATTCGCCATGGGCCGAGAAGACGCAATTCCTGTTTATCGAGGAAGTCCGGCTGCACGGCACGGATCGGTGGGCGGTGCTCAACAAGGTCAAACCGTACATCTCGAACATCATGGCGATGATCCGCCGCATGGGTACAGACGTGTACGAAGTGATCAACACGGTGAACTACATGCTGACGACGAACCACAAGGACGGTGTGCCTGTGGACGCCAACGACACCCGCTACTTCCCGATGTTCTCCCGCTGGCAGCGCAAGGTGGTGCTGGACGCATGGCTCGCAGCCAATCCCGACTATTACGACGAGCTTCATTCAGTGCTGGAATGCGCCGGGGGCCTGCGGAAGTGGCTGCTTGAGTATGAGCTTCACGCCGAATTCAACCCGCTGAAGCGTGCGCCGGAGAGCAGCAACAAGGCCGAGATGATCTATCTCAACACCAGCGATGAAGATGATGCCATGGACGCGGCGCTGCGCAACAGCACCGATCCGCTGTGCTGCGACGTGCTGGTTTGCACCAACAAGCTCGCTGACGCGCTGGTCGAGCACGGCGGTTCAATGCCTGGTGGCTTTGCGCAGAAGCGGATGATGTCAGAAGCCGGCTTCAGCCCGCTTGGCCGGATCAAGATCAACGGCGAGCCTCTGACACTGTGGACCCGCGAACGCGAGCGTTTTATCAAGGGTGGGGTCGTGGATACCGCCGCCGTCCGCAAGTGGGTTGAGGACGGCGGGGACTTTATTTGATCTCGATATCGATCATCGGATCGCGGCGCACCACGACCCCTTCGCACTCGATGACGATCTCGTCGCCGTAGCGTTTCGGCTCGAAGTCGAACTTCCCGAAGTGCGGATCGTACACCAGAAGTCCGTCAGGCCCCGCTTTCTCCGGGTACTGATCCTCGGCCTCGGCCCACACCGCCCGAATGATCTCGGCTCGCGTAAACTGCCGGCGCTTGGCCGGGCCGGGCACGAACAGCGGATAGCTATGGGCGTGCATCCAGGCACGGTCGATTTTCTGGTGCCGCGACGCCCAATCGGCCAGGTTTTCGTGGTTGAACGTCGGCTCGCGCTTCTTCATCAGCGACATCATCTCGTCGTCCGTGTCGTCTGTGCCACGGAGCAACGCCATCAGGCGCTCGCGCTCGGACTTGAAGTATTCGGACCAGTCGGTCATTTCCGCTTCCTACGCCTGTGCTGCTTGGTCGGATCGTGCTTGAGATAGTCCTTCACCGGCTTTTTATCAAGCTCTTCGTCGGGCTTCAGGTGCTTCGCCAGCGCCAGCCCCTGTGCGTACAGATCGAGTTGCGGGTTGCCCCTGATCTCGCCGCCGCGCGACTCGATGTCGATAAAGACCGATCGGATGCTGTCGGACGCGAGCAGCGCACGAAGCTCGATCAAGCTGAAGTCGGGGCTGTCGAACTTCTCGATCGGGATCACCGCCATCTTGTGAGGCCATTTGAAGTCCACGGTGAAGACCGCATCGCCATGTGACGCCAGATCGGGCAGGAGATCGGGGTAGCTGATCCGCCCCGTCCTCGGGGTGACGAAAGGCGCGAGATGTCGGATCGGCGGATGATCGAAATAGATCGCCTCGTCTAGGCCGAATTCGCCCGGCTCGTACATATCGAAGTGCCCGCCTTCGATATAATACCGCGTCGGCTTGCCGGCCTTAGGGAAGAAGTCGGTGAAGACGTTCTCGGTGAACGGAAGCTCCGCCATGAACGCGGCGAGCACGTCCCGGTCCCACAGGTCGTAGTTCTTCGGATAGTGGGGAAGTAACTTCTGCGGATCATAACCGCAAACCTTCCGCACCGCAAAATCCGGGTGCTCTTCGGCGATATAGAGGAAATACACGGCGTTCGTCAGTGCCGCGTTCCACCGGCCGCGAGCTTCAGCATCGTAATAGCGCATCAACTGATCGTACTTCTGCCACCAATTCCGCGCCGCTTTCTCTTCCGGTGTGAAGCAGGAGTCGTAGTCGGTCGATAGCTGCTCCGGCGTCAGGCCGAGCGCATCCGCGATCCTCTGCAAAATCTGCTCTTCGAACGTGCTCATTTCCAGCCTTCCGTATGCCGTTTGCATCCTGAGTCGGAGCAATAGTACATACCGCCACGCTTATCAACAGGCATTCCGCATGGCTCGGGGCAGGAGCCGTGGTTTTCCGCTCTGCCGGCGAAACACTCGGCCGCCCGGTACTCCCACGCCAGATCGCGCCGCGCCCGGTGGATCGTCTTGTCCTCCTGCTCCGTGATCCGGGGCGGGTGCATCATCACGTCGGGCAGCATGTCCGCCTCGCGCTTCAGGCGGGCTTTCCGGCTCTTCTTCGTCTCGCCAGCCCGCGTAAACTCGCATCCGCAGTCGAAGCAGTCCCACATGCTCGCTTCGCCGTCGTGCTCGGCCATGACCATGCGTCGGCCTGTCTTGCACACCGGGCAGGGTGGCGCGTCAGGCGCAGTTACCCCGTCGAACGCCATAAGGTTGCCCCTGATCTGCGTCCGGCCAAGGTGGATCGGCTGTGTGATCACCGGGAAGTGCCGGTAGTTGCTGCAATCGTGGCACAGCACCGAGTCGTAGCCCACTGTCACCTTCGTCGAGCCGCAATTCTGGCATATCTTGCGTGCCGCCATGACGCGAGCTTCCAGCCCGTCGTCGATATAGCCCTTCTCACGCGGTCCCCACCGCTCGGGGTCGAGCCACCAGGCAGAAGGTACTTCGGCGAACAGCTTGTCCTCGACGCGGGTCCACATGGCGTCGTTCTCGCGCCATAGTTGGTCGAGCGTGCTGCCGAGCTTGGCCTGAATGGCGGGCGGCGTCGTGCCTAGCTCGTCTTCCAGCGGATGCGGGATGACCTTGGTGCGGATCAACAGGTTCTCGACCTTGTGCGCCGCGAAGCCAGCCGCGACGAGCGTGCCGATCGTCTCGGCGGCAGACACCAATAGGCTCAACGATCGTACTCCACTCGGGGCTGGCGGGGCATGTATCTGGTGGGCCGGCTGTCCCCGGTCAAGGTCCGCACCATGCGTTCGCGGGCAATCGCGTAGCATTCTTCGATCCACTCATGCAGATCGGGATGCATTGCGCCCTTGATTTCGTGCAGTCGCACCCACCGCTCGAACATTGTCACCTTTTGGGCGGCGGATCGCGGGTTGTAGGTGAAAGGCTTACCGTTGGGCATCGTCGTCTTCCTCCACAGCCCTGCGCATCTCTGCCTGCATCTCGTCGCTCGCTCGGCGGGCGATAGCACGCTCAAGAGCGTCGATCCGGGCCTCTTTCTCGTCGATCACCAGTTGTAACGCAATCGCATTGCGCCGGCAATCGTCTAATTGCTTCGCCTGATGCTCGATCGTCGTGTCAACGATGGTGCCGATATCAGCCGGGGTGACGGGGTGGCCGGAGAGCGCGGATAGCCCCTCACACAGCACCAGCATGTAGGCGTCGCTCGCTCGACCGCGAAGCATGGAAATAACTTCCATCTCCCGCTGCTGTTGCGGCGAATAGACCGACTTCAGGTCCCAATTCAGCGGAATGTGCATCTCATGAAGCTGGCTTTCGAGCTTTACCGTCAGAATTTCGCTGCCACGGTGCTCGAAGAACATGAGCTTGCCGATTGCCTTGAAATAGTCGCCGATCATCGGAATTTCCTTGTGCTGCGAATCATACCGTCGTGCATAGCACACCAGGTACGCGAGTCAACTGACACTTGTGGCGCTTAGCGCTAAGCGTGACGGTTGGGTACAAGAGTCGGACAAGTGGCAGGTACAAGTACAGGTGAATCCGGCCAAAACGGCGGCTTCAGGCCGGACTCCACCATTCTGCTAAGCCTCGCGCTCGCAAATTAGGTCCGATGTGATCCCTATCGACTCGTACTTTCACCACTTGTACCCCACTTGTACCGACTACTTGTACCTCCACTTGTACCTAAAGATATCAGTCACTTAGACCCCAAAAAGGGCATTTGGTACAAGTAGGGGGTCAATTCTCCCATATGAGGCAAGTTTTTCGTGCTTCATTCGTTTCCCTATGGGGAGGGTCGCTGACCCCCTTTGACTTGTACCTGACCCAATTATGCTTTCGTGGCAGCATGGTAGTTCGGGGCCGCATGATATGCGTCAAATATAGCATAAATAGACCGATTTCTGCGCCGGGGCCATGGCGGAGAGGGGGTAAAACGGCGGAAAGCGGCTCAGCGCCCC
>CAIXDS010000397.1 GCA_903918195.1 uncultured Acetobacteraceae bacterium
GGGCTCTGCCCTGGACCCGCCGTCGCGCGCAGCGCGCCTTCGGCACGACGGCCGAGAGGCCCCTGGACCCCATCACTTGAAGGGTTTTGGGAAGAGGGGGGTGAGGAGACGCCGCGGCCTCTCCTCACCCCCCTCTTCCCAAAACCCTTAAAACGAATGGGTTCTAAGGGCTCCGCCCTTAGCGGGGTCCAGGGGCAGAGCCCCTGGCCTTCCTTCCTCAACTCGCCGACGACGCCGCCTGTTCCAGCTTCTCGATGCTCGGCCAGACATAGGCGACCTGCACCACCGACGTGCCAGCCACCCGCACCGTCGCCTCGGCCGCCACGCGGCCGTCCAGGCGCTCGTAGAACCAGCGACTCGGATTGTCGCGCAGCACCCACACGAAAGCCGACTTGCAGCCGGACGCCGCCAGATGCGCCGCCGCCGCGCGCATCAGCCGCCGGCCGAGGCCGCGCTCGCGCCAGTCGTCCAGCACATACAGCGTCTCGATCTCGCCCTCGCCCAGGCCCAGGGCCAGCGGGCGCGCGGGGCCGCCGGTCGCGAACCCCACCACGCGCGGCGGGCCGCCCGCCGGCCCGACATCCAGGCCAGAGGCGGTGGCAACATGCACGCCCAACCCGTTGCGAATCGCCGAGTCGTACTGCGCGGCCTGCCGACGCACCGACAGGCGCGAGAGGAATTCGTTGGGCAGAATCCCCGGATAGGTGCTGCGCCAGGCCGACACATGCACCGCCCCGATGGCCGCGGCGTCGGCCGACCGGGCGCGGCGGATGGCAATCACCCGACCCGCTCCAGCACCGCGGCGAAGAACCCGTCCGTGTCGTGCGCCCGCGGCGTCAGCGCCAGGTACGGGCCGGGTCCCGGCGGCGGACCGGGCAGGTCCCAGGCCCGGGCCAACGGCACCGGCGCGAATGCGGCATGCGCGGCAAGGAAGGCGTCCACCTGGCCCTCGTTCTCCTCCGGGAGCAGCGAACATGTAGCGTAGACCAACCGCCCGCCGCTGCGAACCAGGCGCGCAGCCTGCGCCAGAATTGTTGCCTGCTTGGGCACCAGTTCGGCAAGGTCCTGCGGGCGCAGACGCAGCCGCGCGTCGGGGTTGCGACGCCAGGTGCCGGTGCCCGTGCAGGGCGCATCCACCAGCACGCGGTCGAACGTGCCGGCACGGCGCTTGGCCCATTTGTCGCCGGCCTCGACCAGATGGCGCTCGACATTGTGCACCCCGGCCCGGCGCAGCCGGCGCACCGCCCCCTCCAGCCGCGGGGCCGAGACATCGCTGGCGGCGATGTAGCCCCGATTGCCCATGGTCATGGCCAGCGCCAGGGTTTTCCCCCCGGCCCCGGCACACCAATCGGCCACCCGCATTTCCGGCCGCGCGCCGACCAGGGCGGCGACGATCTGGCTGCCTTCGTCCTGAATTTCCACCAGCCCGGCCTGGAACGCCGGCCCGGTGGTCACCGCCCGGCGCCCGGCGACCCGCAACCCCCAGGGTGAGATCGGCGTCAGCACCGACTCGATGCCCTCGGCCGCCAGCGCCGCCTGGACCTGCTCGCGCGTGGCCTTCAGCAGGTTGACGCGCAGATCGAGCGGCGCCTCGCCGTCCATCGCCGCCATCTCCGCCGCCAGCGCCTCGCCGAACCGCGCGCGCAGATGGGGCAGCACCCAGTCCGGCACCTCCAGCCGCACCGCTTCCGGCATGTCGGGGTGGTCCAGCGTGTGCCGCTCCAGCGCCTGCAATGCGGTAGCCTCGGACGCGGTCAGCCGCTCCGGCGCGAAGCGACCGCCGGAATAGGACTGCGCCACGCCGTCGAGCGTCCAGCCCTCCAGCAGCAGCGAAGCCGCCACCAACAGGCGCGGAATCGCCTCAGCGCCGGCGCGCTCCAGCCACCATGCCAGCCGCCGGCGCGCCCGCACCGCGCGCCAGGCGCGGTCGGACACGGCGCGGCGGTCACCCGAGCCGATGAAGCGGCGGTTGCGGAAGAAATCGTTGGCGACGGCATCGGCCGGCTTGCGCGGCGCCGCTTCGACGGCAGCCAGCAGCTCAACCGCAGCGGCCAGACGTGCGGCGGGCGTCACCGGGGCAGCAGTGCCGGCATCAGGTTTCCTGCCGGACGTTGTAGTTCGGCGCCTCGCGGGTAATCGCCACGTCATGCACGTGGCTCTCACGCAGGCCGGCGCCGGTGATGCGGCGGAACTGCGCGTTGCGCTGCAGGTCCTCGATGTTGGGGCTGCCGGTATAGCCCATGCCGGCCCGCAGGCCGCCGACCATCTGGTGCAGCACCGCCGAGACCGGCCCCTTGTAGGCCACCCGCCCCTCAATGCCCTCCGGCACCAGCTTCAGCGAGTCGGTAACTTCCTGCTGGAAGTAGCGGTCGGCCGAACCGCGCGCCATGGCGGCGATGCTGCCCATGCCGCGATAGGATTTGTACGAACGGCCCTGGTAGAGGAACACCTCGCCGGGCGCCTCGTCGGTGCCGGCCAGCAGGCTGCCGATCATCACCGCGTCGGCGCCGGCGCCGATCGCCTTGACGATGTCACCCGAGGTGCGGACGCCGCCATCGGCAATCGCCGGCACGCCCTGCTCGCGGCACAGCGCCGCGGTTTCCAGCACGGCGCTGAACTGCGGCACGCCGACGCCGGCCACCACACGGGTGGTGCAGATGCTGCCCGGACCGATGCCGATCTTCACCGCATCCGCCCCGGCCGCGATCAGCGCCGCCGCCCCCTCGGGGGTGGCGACGTTGCCGGCGATCACCTGCACCGCGTTGGACAGCGTCTTGATGCGCTCCACCGCCGCCAGCACGCCGGCGGAATGGCCGTGCGCGGTATCGACCACGACGACATCGACCCCGGCCGAGATCAGTGCGCGGGCGCGGGCATGGCCGTCCTCGCCCACCCCGGTGGCCGCCGCCACCCGCAACCGGCCCAGCTCGTCCTTGTTGGCGAGCGGATGCGCCTGCGCCTTGTCCATATCCTTGACGGTGATCAGCCCGACGCAGCGATAGGCGTCATCCACCACCAGCAGCTTCTCGATGCGGTGGCGGTGCAGCAGGCGCCGCGCCTCCTCCGGCCCGACCTCGGCGGGCACCGTGATCAGGTTCTCCCGCGTCATCAGCTCGTAAACCTTGAGGGTGGGATCGGTGGCGAAGCGCACGTCGCGGTTGGTCAGGATGCCGACCAGGCGTCCGGTGCCCCGTTCAACCACCGGAATGCCGCTGATCCGGAAACTCTCCATCAGGCCGCGGGCATCGGCCAGGGTCTGATCGGGATGGATGGTGACCGGGTTGACCACCATGCCCGACTCGAACTTCTTGACCTGGCGGACGTGCGAAGCCTGCTGCTCGATGTCGAGGTTCTTGTGGATCACCCCGATGCCGCCGTGCTGCGCCATGGCAATCGCCATGGCGGCCTCGGTGACCGTGTCCATGGCCGAGGAAACCAGCGGGATGTTGAGCTGGATGGTGCGGGTCAGCCGGGTGCGGGTGTCGGTGTTGGCGGGCAGAACCTGCGAGAAGGACGGCACGATGAGCACGTCATCGAAGGCCAGCGCCTCGCGAATCCGCGAGGCCGCAACGTCGGCAGCCGCGCGTGGCGCCGCGCCGGAGGAATTGTCTTGGGGTGCCATGGCCCGTACCTTTCGCAGCTTGCCCCCGGCGACGTCAGCGCCGGGAAACGCGACCTTGGCGGCCCCACATAAGCTGCGACACGGGGAGGTGCAAGCACGCCAGCGTGACACCACCGTAAGCCAGCCCTTAAAAGGAGCGGGGTCCAGGGCAGAGCCCTGGCCTGACTTACAGCGGCGTCACCCCGCGGAACCCGTTCGCCACGACGTACAGCTCGCTGCTGTCCTTGCGGCTGGCGTCCGGCTTGGCGTGGCGAACCGCTGTGAAGCGAAGCTTCAACGGCTCCAGCAATTGCCGCTCGGCACCGCCCTGGAACACCTTCGCAACAAAGGCCCCGCCGGGCACCAGCACCTTGCAGGCGAAATCCAGCGCCAGTTCGGCCAACGCCATGATGCGCAGGTGGTCGGTCGCGGCGTGGCCGGTGGTGTTGGGGGCCATGTCGGACAGCACCAGGTCGGCCCCTGCCGCCGCGTCGGCACCGCCCAGCAGCGCCTGCAGCCGTGCCGGCATGTCGGCGTCGTGGAAGTCGCCGACCAGGAAGGTCGCCCCCGGCACCGGCTCGATCGGCAGCAGGTCGAGGCCAAGCACCTGCCCGGCGCCGCGCTGCACCGCCACCTGACTCCAGCCGCCCGGCGCGGCGCCCAGGTCGAGCACGCGCGCGCCCTTGCGGATCAGATGGTAGCGGTCGTCCAGCTCAATCAGCTTGAACGCCGCGCGCGAGCGCCAGCCCTGCGCCCGGGCCGCCGCCACGTAGGGATCGTTAAGCTGCCGCTCCAGCCAGCGCTGCGAGGCGGCGCTGCGGCCGGTGGCAGTGCGCAGCCGCACGCTCAGGTTGCGCTGTGCCCCCCGGCCGGGCGGGGGCGGCTTGGCACCCTTGGCGGCCATGCTCAGGCCACCGTCCGGGTTGGGGCGGCCCGTCCAGGTCGCGGGGGCCGATGTGCACGGGTGCGTTCGCTGCGGATCATGCGCAACAGCATACCCTCCCGCAGGCCGCGATCGGCCACCACGATTTCCGGCGCCGGCCATTGCATGTGGATGGCGGCGAAAATGGCACAGCCCGGCAACACGAAATCGGCCCGCTCGGCGCCGATGCAGGGGTGTTCGGCCAGTCCCGCCCGCCCCAGGGCGCGCAGGCGTTGCAGCGCCACCGCAGCGTCGGCCTGCGACAGCACGGCGCCGTCCACCGCCGGGCGGCTGTAGCGCGGCAGGTCCATCGCGATGCCGGCCAGGGTGGTGACGGTGCCGGAGGTCCCCAGGAAATGCACCCCGCCCTGCTGGATTTCGTGGCCGATGCAGTGCACCGATTCGAACGGGCGCAGGCGGTCGGACACGTCGTCGCGCATGGCCGCGAACCCGGTGTCGTCGTCGCCGTGGCTGGCGAAGCGCTCCGCCAGGGTCACCACGCCCACCGGCAGCGACACGTAGCCGATCAGTTCCGGCCGTCCGTGCCCGATGAGGCGAACCCAGGCAAGCTCGGTGGAGCCGCCGCCGATATCGAACAGCAGCGCCCGCCGGCCGCCCTTGCGCAGCAGCGGCGAGCAGCTTTCCAGTGCCAGTTCGGCCTCCTCACGGCTGGAGATCACGTCGATGGACAACCCGGTCTCGCGGCGCACCCGGGCGAGGAACTCGCCCCCGTTGGCGGCGCGCCGGCATGCCTCGGTGGCGATGGCGCGGACAGCATAGACCGGGCGGCGCGCCAGCCGGGCGGCGCAGCCATGCAAGGCGGCCATGGCGCGTTCCATGGCGTCCTGGCTCAGGCGGCCGGAATTGTGCAGCCCCTCGCCCAACCGGACGATTCGGCTGAAGCTGTCCACCACGCGGAAGCCGTCGCCGGCCGGCGTGCCGACCAGCAGCCGGCAGTTGTTGGTCCCGAGGTCAAGGGCGGCATAAGCCGGTCCCGGCACCCGAGCCGATCCGTCCAACGCATGTGCGGAGATATCGACCATGGCAGAGGCCCTTCCGCAACCGTGAACAGGCATTGTTCTCGGCCGGGGCCGCCGCTTCAAGCACGATTTCACGTCCGTGACGGCGCCGGCCCGGCGGACCGGCACGATGGCGAAGGTTTGACAACCCATGCGTCGGACCCTAGATAGCCGCTCGATCCGTGCTGGGGGATCGTTCAATGGTAGGACAAACGACTCTGACTCGTTTTATCTAGGTTCGAATCCTAGTCCCCCAGCCAACCGGATAATTGGCCCTTTCCCCGTCAAGGACTTTGTAAGTATCACGTGGGCGCGCTCGCTGTCGGGTTACAGCCGGGTGCCCGGATGGTGCTTGCGATGACACGGCCCGGCGAAGCACCCGCCGATAAACCCGCAGCGGTGCACGTCCTCAGCGAGTTGGTATAAGCGCGCCGCAACCGCTCCAACGCCGAGGCCCCATGATCCGCCTGGACAACATCAGCAAGCAGAACGGCAAGCGCCTGGTCTTTATCGAGGCCTCGGCGGCGCTGCAGAAGGGCGAGAAGATCGGCCTGGTCGGCCCCAATGGCGCCGGCAAGACCACGCTGTTCCGCATGATCACCGGGCAGGAGGAACCGGACGAAGGCCAAATCCTGGTCGATCGCGGCGTCAGCATCGGCTTCTTCAGCCAGGACGTGGGGGAGATGACGGGCCGCAGCGCGGTCGCCGAGGTGATGGACGGCGCCGGCGCGGTCAGCGAGGTGGCGGCCGAACTGGCAGAGCTGGAAGCGGCGATGGCGGACCCGGACCAGACCGACCGGCTCGATGCCATCCTGGAACGCTTCGGCGACGTGCAGGCCCGTTTCGAGGAACTGGGCGGCTACGCGCTGGACGGCCGCGCCCGGGAGGTGCTGGACGGCCTGGGCTTCAGCCAGGAGATGATGGACGGCGATGTCGGCAAGCTGTCCGGCGGCTGGAAGATGCGCGTGGCGCTCGGCCGCATCCTGCTGATGCGCCCCGACGTCATGCTGCTGGACGAGCCGAGCAACCACCTCGACCTCGAGAGCCTGATCTGGCTTGAGCAATTCCTCGCCCGCTATGATGGCGCCCTGCTGATGACCTCGCACGACCGCGAATTCATGAACCGCGTCATCAACCGGGTGATCGAGATCGATGGCGGCAGCCTGACGGTCTTTTCCGGCGACTACGAATTCTACGAGCAGCAGCGGGCGCTGAACGAGAAGCACCAGCAGGCGCAGTTCGACCGGCAGCAGGCAATGCTGGCCAAGGAGATCAACTTCATCGAACGCTTCAAGGCGCGCGCCTCGCACGCCGCCCAGGTGCAAAGCCGGGTGAAGAAACTGGACAAGATCGAACGGGTTGAGCCGCCGGTGCGGCGCCAGTCAGTTGCCTTCGACTTCCCCCCGGCACCGCGCTCCGGCGACGACGTGGCCAGACTGCGGAGCGTGCATAAGCGCTATGGCAACCGGGTGATCTATCAGGGGCTGGATCTGCTGGTGCGACGGCGGGAGCGCTGCTGCGTGCTCGGCGTCAACGGCGCGGGAAAATCCACGCTGCTGAAGCTGGTGGCCGGCACGACCGAACCGGATGCGGGCTCCGTGACCCTCGGCGGCAGCGTGAAGATGGGCTATTTCGCCCAGCACGCCATGGAAGTGCTGGATGGCGAAAGCACCGTGTTCGAGACGCTGGACGCCGCCTTCCCGCATGCCGGCCAGGGCTCATTGCGGACGCTGGCGGGCGCCTTCGGCTTCTCCGGCGACGAGATCGACAAGCGCTGCCGCGTGCTTTCGGGCGGCGAGAAGGCGCGGCTGGTAATGGCGCTGATGCTGTTCGATCCGCCGAATTTTCTGGTGCTGGACGAACCGACCAACCATCTCGACATGGCGACCAAGGAAATGCTGATCGGCGCCCTCGCGCAATACGAGGGCACCATGCTGTTCGTCTCGCACGACCGGCATTTCCTGGGCGCGCTGTCCAACCGGGTGCTGGAGCTGACGCCGGAGGGCATCCACCAGTATGACGGCGGCTACACGGAATATGTCGCGCGGACCGGGCATGAGGCGCCCGGGCTGCATGCCTGAGCGAAATCCGCCTCTGTCACCAGAACCAGAGCCTTCTCCCGGCCGGAAGGGCAATCGGCAAGCGCCCGACGACCGTACCGGGACAGATTTCTCCCAGCCAGTCTCCGGGCACCGGATCAGAGTTCCTGCCTGGTCGGCCTGAACAGGATCTCGTTGATGTCCACGTCCTCCGGCTGGCTCATCGCGAACACCACCATGTTGGCGAAGGAGTCGGCGGAGATCGCGTTCGCCGCGTAGAATTGCCGGGTGCTCTCGGCCACGTCCGGTTCGGTAATGCTGTCGGGCAGCTCGCTTGCGACCGCCCCCGGTGAGATGACGGTGGTGCGGATATTGTACGGCTTCACCTCCTGCCGCAGCCCCTCGGAGATAACCCGCACCGCCGTCTTGGTCGCCGCATAGACCGTGCTTCCCGGCCGGACCTTGTGACCGGCCACCGAGGAGACGTTGATGATGTGGCCGCTGCGCTGGGCCTGCATGTGCGGCAGTGCCGCGGCGATGCCGTAGAGCACCCCCTTCAGGTTCACGTCGATCATGCGGTCCCAGTCGGCCACCTTGCCCCGCTCGAGCAGCGAGTGCGGCATCAGGCCGGCATTGTTGAGAATGACATCGATGCGCCCGTGCAGCCGCACCGCATGGTCAACGAGGTGCTGCACCTGCTCGTAGCGGGTGACGTCGGTCTGCACCGCGGCGTCGCCCCCCAGCGACAGCTCGCCGGCGAGCGCCTGGAGCCGGTCCAGGCGCCGCGCACCGAGCACCAGCCGGGCGCCGTGCCGGGCGAGATGGCGGGCCGCCGCCTCGCCAAGCCCGCTGCTCGCGCCGGTGATGACGACCACTTTGTCCTTGATGCCTTGGGTCATGGGATGTCCTTCGTCATAGGGTGTCGCCGCTGCGAGGTGGCGGATCGATGCGCTGCGGAATGCCGTTCAGAGGCCGGTCAGCCGCTCCAGGTTCTCGGGGTAGCGGGCGCCCAGAACGGTGATCTTCGCCGCGGCGGTTTCGATGCTGCCGAGATCGTCGGCAGTCAGCTCGAGCGTGGCCGCGCCGATGTTCTCCTCCAGGCGCGTCAGTTTGGTGGTGCCCGGGATCGGCACGATCCACGGCTTTTGGGCCAGCAGCCAGGCCAGCGCGACCTGGGCCGGGGTCGCCTGCTTGCGCGCCCCGATCTCGCCGAGCAGGCCGATCAGCGCCTGGTTCGCCTTCAGCGCCTCGGGCGTGAAGCGGGGCAGGATGCTGCGGAAGTCGGAACTGTCGAAGCGGGTGGTCTCGTCCATCTTCCCGGTGAGGAAGCCCTTGCCGAGCGGGCTGTAGGCAACCAGGCCGATCCCAAGCTCCTCCAGTGTCGGCAACAGCTCGGCCTCGGGGGTGCGGGTCCACAGCGAGTATTCATTCTGGACGGCCGCGACCGGCTGCACCGCGTGGGCGCGCCGGACCGTGTTCACGCCGGCTTCGGACAGGCCGAAATGCCGGACCTTGCCGGCCTGGATCAGCTCCTTCACCGCACCCGCGACGTCCTCGATCGGCACGTTCGGATCGACCCGGTGCTGATAGAACAGGTCGATATGGTTGGTCCTGAGTCGCCGGAGCGAGGCGTCGGCGACCTGTTTGATGTGCTCCGGCCGACTGTTCAGGCCAACCCAGCGCGGCCCACCGTTGGGGTCGAGGTCAAAGCCGAACTTGGTGGCAATGACCACCCGGTCGCGGAACGGCGCGAGGCCTTCGCCGACCAACTCCTCGTTGGTGAGGGGGCCATATACCTCGGCGGTGTCGAAGAAGGTGACGCCGCGCTCCACCGCCGACCGCAGCAGGGCGATCATCTCCTGCTTGTCGGCGGGCGGCCCATAGGAAAAGCTCATCCCCATGCAGCCGAGCCCGATGGCCGAAACCTCCAGGAAGCTGCGTCCAAGCTGTCGCTTCTGCATGTGTCGTCTCCTTGTTGAAGTCACGCCGTCGGCGCGTCGAGGTCGGCGAAGACGCGCCGGACGATGCCCACCGCCGTGCTCGCGCTCGGCCAGCCCGCGTAGAAGGCGAGATGGATGACCATCTCGGTGAGTTCCTCGCGGGTGACGCCGTTCGCGATCGCCAGCTTCAGATGGAACGGCAGTTCGTTGGTCCGGTAGAGAGCCACCAGGCTGGCCACCGTGATCAGGCTGCGGTCGCGCGGCGACAGGCCGGGCCGCTGCCAGACATCGCCGAACAGCACCCGGTCCGTGTAGTCGGCGAGGGCCGGGGCGATGTCGCCGAAGGCCTGCTGCGCCGATGTGGGTTTTTCCGACATGACCTGCACTCCCGGTTGGTTCCGTTCACCCGGACCTGCCGTCGGCGTGTCGTGCCGGTCCGTGGCCAAACAAATGATAGCGGGCGCGGCCGCCGGCGATTAGATGGCAGAATGTGCATGCCATTATGAACCAGGCTCATCAATGCCGCCGGCGAACCTCAACGACCTGCTCGCCTTCGTCGCGGTCGCGCGGCAGCGGAGTTTCACCCGGGCGGCGGCGCAGCTTGGCGTTTCCCAGTCGGCACTGAGCCACACCATCAGCGGCTTCGAGGCACGGCTCGGGCTGCGGCTGCTCACCCGCACCACCCGCAGCGTGGCGCCGACCGAGGCCGGCGACCGGCTGCTGCTGGCCATCGGCCCGGCCTTCGACGAGATCGACGCCGGACTCGCAGCCCTGACCGCCTTGCGCGAGAAGCCGTCCGGCACCATCCGCATCTCCGCCGGCGAGCACGCCGCGGACACGATTCTGTGGCCCGCGCTGGAGCGGTTCCTGCCCGACTACCCGGACATCAGGATGGAGATCGTCGTCGATAACGGCCTGACCGACATCGTCGCCGGGCGCTGCGACGCCGGGGTGCGCCTGGGCGAGCAGGTGGCCAAGGACATGGTCGCGGTGCGCATCGGGCCGGACCAGCGCATGGCGGTGGTTGGTGCGCCGTCCTATTTCGCCAGGCGACCAGCGCCGACGGCACCCCAGGACCTCACCGCCCATGACTGCATCAACATGCGGCTGCCAACCGCGGGCGGGCTCTATGCCTGGGAGTTCGAAAAGGGCAACCGCGAGCTGAAAGTGCGGGTCGAAGGGCAGTTGGTGTTCAACACGCTCGGCCCGCGAGTGAACGCGGCGCTGGCCGGGTTCGGTCTCGCCTACCTGCCCGAGGACCATGTCCGGTCGCATCTCGCGGCGGGACGGCTGATCCGGGTGCTCGCCGACTGGTGCCCGCCCTTCCCCGGCTATCACCTGTACTATCCCAGCCGCCGTCAGACCACGCCCGCCTTCGCCTTGCTCGTCAATGCCCTGCGCACCCGGGACGTGGAACGGGCTGCGGGAAGCGCATGACTGCCGGACCGGTGCGGAGGTCCGCTTTGCCGCTCAGGCTGACGCAAGCCGCAAGATCCGTTTGCAGCGGCGCCCGCTGGCGGGCATGGCAGCCACCCCCTACCATCGCCGGCCGATGATCCATCCGTGGGAGCCATCGCCACATGTCATCGCTGGCCGCCGATCTTGCCGCCATCCTGGCCGGGGTAAGCCGCCCCGGGGATTTCTTCGTCTCCGGCACCGCCGACCTGCGCGCGCCCTCGCTCCAGGTCGAGGGCGTCGGCCCGGTGGCGCTGCCGCTGGCGCCGCCGGCCGACTGGCGGCGGGAGAGCACGCTGACCTGCCGCTGCGCCCATTGCCAGGAGCTGGCCGGCTTCCTAGATGATTTGGCGCGCAAGGGCTGGGTGTTCAAGGCCGCCGAGGCGCTGCGCAGCCATGTCGAGCAGACCATCCGCAAGGCCGGCAGCGACCTCGACGCGGCAACCGACCAGCGGAGCCGGCCGTACAGTCTAGTGTTGCGACTCCGACGGATAGTGCCGTCGGGCCGCAACACTAGCTCTTGGTTTTGTGTTCCGATTCAGAGCCTGTTTGACCAGAATCATCCGTCGTGCCTTGATCTGTCACAGGCGGTTTTGGAGGGGAGTGGTCGTCAATCTTCCCGTGGTTGGCCTGACGGAAAACCGTCAGGATTTGTGAAGTGCCTTGCCTTTTGAGCAC
>CAIXDS010000398.1 GCA_903918195.1 uncultured Acetobacteraceae bacterium
CGGGCAGGATGGCGGTAGCTTCGTCGGTGGCGGGCATGGTGCGTCCGGATCGATGCGGATTGGTCTCGACAACCGAATCCTACACCAGATCAACGGCTTGCGCTCGTGTCCGCCAACCCTCATGCATTTTTGCGGTTAGCATTGCACCACTTTCTCCGACGGTAGAGAGCGGTGCAATGTCTAGCGGCATTGCATGAGTGCGACGGTTCCAGGCAATGAAACCCAAACCTCTTCAGGAATGGGGTGCAGGGGCCTCTCGGCCCTTGCCGGGTCCAGGGCAGAGCCCTGGCCTTCCTTCACTGCAACCCCCGCGCCAGTTCCCAAGCCAATTCGGCGATCGGCCGCGCCCGGCCGCCAACATCCATCGCCGCCTGACTGGCCGCCGTGCCGTCCAGTGCGCGCTTGAGGATACCCTGCATGATCGCGGCGATGCGGAACATGCTGAACACGATGTAGATGTCGAACTCCGCCGGCACCGGCTGGCCGGTGCGGCGGCTGTATTCGGCCACGGTGGCGGCCTCGTCGGGAATGCCGAGGGTTGCGAGGTCGGTGCCGGCCAGGCCGCGGAACAGGTCGGGCGAGAGGCGCCATGCCATGGCGTGGTAGGCGAAATCCGCCAGTGGATGGCCGAGGGTGGAGAGTTCCCAATCCAGCACGGCGACCACGCGCGGTTCGGTCGGATGCAGCAGCAGGTTGTCGAGGCGGAAATCGCCGTGCACGATAGCGGTGGCATCGAAGGCCGGGATGTGCTGGGGGAGAAATTCGATCAGCCGGTCCATGGCCTCGATCGGCGTGGTTTCCGAGGCGCGGTATTGCGTGGTCCAGCGGGCGATCTGGCGCGACAGATAATTGCCGGGCCGGCCGAAATCGCCGAGCCCCACCGAGGCCGGATCGACGCTGTGCAGGGCGGCGATGGTGGCGTTCATCGACGCGTACACGGCGCGGCGCTCGGCCGGCGTCATGCCGGGCAGGCGGGCGTCCCACAGAATGCGGCCCTCGACGTGGTCCATGACGTAGAAGGCGCTGCCGATGACGCTGGTGTCCTCGCACAGGGCGTGCACGTGCGGCACCGGCACGGCGGTGTTGGCCAGCGCGCGCATCACCCGGAACTCGCGGTCCACCGCGTGGGCGCTGGCCAGCAGCGCGCCCGCCGGCTTGCGCCGCAGCACGTAGCGGCCGGAGGCGGCATCGAGGCGGAAGGTCGGGTTGGACTGGCCGCCCTCGAACGGCAGCAGGCGCGACGGCCCGCGATAGCCGGGCACGTGTTCGGCCAGCCATGGCTCGAGACGCGAGGTGTCGATCTCGCTCATGTGCCCGTCCTCCCCTGCCGGTCCTCCCCTGCCCGTCCGTTTGACAGCGCGGCCTCACCGGCGGCAAGACGGATTCGGCGGCACGTCCGGGGAGAACGGCGATGGATTTCGACTATTCGGACAAGGTCCTGGACCTGAAGGGCCGGGTGGAAGCCTTCATGGCCGGGCACATCTACCCGGCGGAAGAAAACATCTTCGCCGAAATCGCCGAGGGGGACCGCTGGCAGCCTTCGCAAATCCTGGAGGGAATTAAGCAGCACGCCCGCGCGGCCGGGCTGTGGAACCTGTTCCTGCCGGCGAGCAAGCTGGGGGCCGGGCTGACCAACCTGGAATACGCGCCGTTGTGCGAGGTGATGGGCCGCTCGCCCTGGGCGCCGGAGGCGTTCAACTGTTCGGCACCGGACACCGGCAACATGGAAGTGCTGGAGCGCTACGGCACACCGGTGCAGAAGCAACGCTGGCTGGAACCGCTCCTGGCCGGGGAAATCCGCTCGGCCTTCGCCATGACGGAACCCGAGGTGGCGTCCTCGGATGCCACCAACATCGAGACCTCGATCCGGCGGGACGGCGACGACTACGTCATCAACGGGCGCAAATGGTGGATTTCCGGCGCGCCCGACCCGCGCTGCCGCATCCTGATCGTGATGGGCAAGACCGCGCCGGATTCGCCTGACCGGCACCGGCAGCAATCGATGATCCTGGTGCCGCTGCCCTGGCCCGGCGTGGTGGTGAAGCGCATCCTGCCGGTGTTCGGCTTCGACGACGCGCCGCATGGCCATGCCGAACTGGTGTTCAACGATGTGCGCGTGCCGGCGGAGAACATCCTGCTCGGCGAGGGATGCGGCTTCGAGATCGCCCAGGGGCGGCTGGGGCCGGGACGCATCCACCACTGCATGCGCCTGATCGGGCTGGCCGAGCGGGCGCTGGAGCGCATGTGCCGGCGCACGCAGATGCGGGTGGCGTTCGGCCGGCCGGTCGCCGACCAGACGGTGACGCAGGAACGCATCGCAGAAGCGCGCATCAGGATCGAACAGGCGCGGCTGCTGACGCTGAAGGCGGCCGACATGATGGATAAGCAGGGCAACAAGGCGGCCCGCGCCGAGATCGCCATGATCAAGGTGGCCGCCCCCAATATGGCCTGCCAGGTGCTGGACTGGGCCATCCAGTCCTTCGGCGGCGCTGGCGTGACTGATGATTACGGCCTGGCCTATGGCTATGCCCTGGCGCGCATGCTGCGGCTGGCGGACGGGCCGGACGAGGTGCACCGCAACCAGATCGCCCGGCTGGAACTGAAACGCTATCAGGGACCGGAAAGCCTGACCGGCGGGTCGGCGAGCGTGCTGCCGGCCGACCGGACACCGGGGCTGCGGCGGCGGCCGGTGTGGATCGCGTAAGAAAAAGGCCAGGGGCACGCGGCCCCTGGCCTTGCTTCATCCGACCCGCCGCCGGTCAGTTGCGATAGATGTAGTCCGCCGCCCAGGCGCCGAGCACCGCCGTCCCAATGACGTAGATGCGGCTTGCCGCCTGCGCCGCCGTCGAGGCAATCGCCCCGACAGCTTCCTCGCCGGCGCCGACGTAATAGGGCGGCCAGCCGAGTTCGCCGAGGGCGAGGTAATTGCCGATGCCGACGCCCGCGACCGCGCCGGCGCCAAGCGCCACGAGGTAGCGGTAGTCGCTCTTGGTCCCGTTCCAGGCGTCATAGGCCCATAACGCGGACAGGGCGCCGGCACCGGCCGAGACGGCGGCAATCAGGCGGCTGCCGAGGGCCACGCTGTACGGCACGGCTTCCAGCGCCCCGCCGGCGAGCGGGACGGTTCCGAGCGGCGCCGCCAGCACGTTGAAGGCAACGATGCTGACCACCGCCCCGGCGCCGATCGCCAGGAGACGATTATCGACGTAGCCGTTTTCCGGCGCGGCCTCGGCCTTCGGAACCGGTGCCGGTACCGGGACGGCGGCCTGGGCCGGGGTGGCGACCTGGGGTGCGGAACCCCGGGTGGTGGCCGCCTGGGCGCCTGCCAGCGGCGCGAGAACGATGGCGCCGCCGAGCAGCAAGGCGACGACCGGTGACGACTGCAAGGGCATGCCGGTCCTCGTCATCGGGCGATGGCGTAGTAAGCCAGCAAGCCTCCGGCGACCGCGGCGGTTGTGGCGTAGACACGGCTCATCGCGACGGACATTTCCGCCGGGATGGTATCACCGGCTTCATAGGCCAGTCCGCCCGGCAATGCCTCGAATCCGAGGGCCACGACGTTGAACAGGACAACACCGGCGATCGCGCCGGCGCCGATGACGATCGGTCGCCAGTCGCGATGCGCGGCGGCGGGCGCGGTCGCAGGGGCCGGGGCCGGCGGCGCGGATTGCGCGAAAGCCGTGTGGACCTGGGCCAGAAGGGCGATGGCGAGGAAGACAGCTCCGAGTCTGCGCATGGTGGGCCTTCGGTTCGAGGTTGGCAGCGGCGCCAGTCACGTTTCGCCAGCCTCCCGACACCCGCGGAAACGAGGTGTTCCACGCAGGCATCGAGACGACTGGCGAGCGGGTTCTAGAGACGGTACAGCGCGTCGGCGACCCAGGCCCCGAGCACGCCGGAGCCGATGACGTAGATCCGGGTTGCCGCCTGCCCGGCCGAGGATGCCATCGCCCCCGCAAGGTCGACCGCACCCGCGCCCACGTAATAAGGCGGCGTGCCAAAGATACCCAGTGCGAGGTAGTTGCCGGCCGCGACGCCCGCGACCGCACCCACGCCGAGCGTTACGAGATAGGTGTAGTCGCTCTTGGTCCCGGTCCAGAGATCATAGGCATAGTTGGCCGCGATGGCGCCGACGCCCGCCGAGACACCGGCGATGAGGCGGCTGCCCAGCGCGACGCTGTACGGCACGGCCTGCAGCGCCCCACCGGCGAGCGGAACGACCCCCAGCGGCGCCGTCAGGACGTTGAACGCAACGGCACCGACCACAGCGCCCGCACCGATTGCGAGCAGACGGGGATCGACCAGCGAATGAGTCGCCGAGGGCTCCAGCGGGGTCGGTCCCGCTTGTGCAGGGGCCTGGGCGCTGGCCAGCGACGGGACGAGCAGGACGGCACCGAGCAGAGCCGCGGCCTTGGTTGACGGCAAGGAGCGCATTTCGACCTCTGTCACCGGGCAATGGTGTAATAAGCGATCAGGCCGCCGACGACCGCAGCGGTCGTCGCATAGACACGGCTCATCGCGACGGACATCTCCGCGGGCACGGTGGCGCCTGCTTCATAGGCCAGTCCGCCCGGGATGGCCGCGAGCCCGAGAGCCGCGACGTTGAACACCACGACGCCGGCGATCGCACCCGCACCAATGGCGATCGGCCGCCAATCGTGGTGGGCGGAGGAGGTTTCCACAACAACGGCAGGGGCCGGGGTGGGTGTTTGCGCGACAGCCGTATTGACCTGGGCCAACAGGGCGACCGCGATAAGGATAGCTCCGAGTCTTCGCATGATGAGCCTTCTGTTCATGGTTGGCCGCGACGACAGCACGCCGCGGAGATCAAAGGGCAAGCGCATCACACGGCCCGCCATCGCTTCGGTGGGGAAAGCACCGACATTGAGAAGTCAAACACGTTTCGCTAAGCGCTTTGTGCGGTACCCGCAACTCCCCGGTACGGCTGGTCGTGCCTCGTTTTGAATTTTTCAGCACTGTACCTTGGTCCGGGTCAAGCATCTTTTCCCGGTCGCACTTCTCGCCGATGTGACTTTCAAGGCATTTCGCGCCTGCAGCAAAGCCGGCTTGCAACAGATGGCTCCAGCCAGGGGGCTCAGGGGCTGCGGCTCAGGGACACGCTGTACTGGCAGTACTCGGTGGGCGCAACGAACATCGCGCCGACAAACCCATTCGGCACGAACCGGCCGGTGAGCCAGGCCCGCCGGAAGGTCATTTCCAAACTGTCATCGTTGCGGATGGTGCCGCTGAATTCGCCGAAGCTGACCTGGTTCCCGGTCACCACAAACCCGGCGATGGGGATTTGCGGCGCGCAGACCGGACCGGGCAGAGCGGGATCGTTGATGACGGCCGTGCCCGCGTATGTGCCCTGCCACGCCGCCGCCTGCTCGAGGCTGGCAGGAGGCACGTTGTTGCAACCGCCGAGCGTGAGCGCGGTCACCACCGCCGGAAGCCAGGCAAGCGGACATCTGTCTGGTCGCACGGCCGAAATCCCCAACGCCGCATAATTTTACGGGAATGTCAGCGACCGGAACAGTCCCACCAGACAGAAACGCTGCCGGCTTTCACCGGCAGCGTTGCAGATTCGACGCGAAGTTCGACAGGACAGAAGTCTAGCCGGCCGTCTCCGGCTCCCGTTCGGTGCCGCTGTCGCCCTCGCCCTCCGGCGGGCCGGGCAGCGCCGGCACCGCCGCCTCGATGTACTCGAAATCGAGCTTCTTGTCCTTGAGCGTCACCTTCACCGCGCCGCCCTTGACCAGCCGCCCGAACAGCAGCTCCTCGGCCAGCGGCTTCTTGATGTGCTCCTGGATCACCCGCGCGAGCGGACGGGCGCCATACAGCTTGTCGTAGCCACGCTCGGCCAGCCATTCCTTCGCCGCGCTGGACAGCTCGATCGTCACGTTGCGGTCGGCAAGCTGCGCCTCCAGCTGCATGACGAATTTTTCAACCACCCGGCCGACGATCTCCGGCGTGAGGTTCGCGAACGGAATCACGGCGTCGAGCCGGTTACGGAACTCCGGCGTGAACATCCGTTTGATCGCATCCCCGTCCTCGCCCTCGCGGCTTTCGCGGCCGAAGCCGATCGCCTCCTTGGCCAGGTCGGCCGCCCCCGCATTGGTGGTCATGATCAGGATGGTGTTGCGGAAATCGACCGTCTTGCCGTTATGGTCGGTCAGCTTGCCGTGGTCCATCACCTGCAGAAGGATGTTGAACAGGTCCGGGTGCGCCTTCTCGATCTCGTCCAGCAGCAGCACGCAATGCGGGTGCTGGTCGATCGCATCGGTCAGCAGGCCGCCCTGGTCGAAGCCGACATAGCCCGGCGGCGCCCCGATCAGCCGCGATATGCTGTGTCGCTCTATGTATTCCGACATGTCGAAGCGGATCAGCTCGATGCCGAGCGTGCTGGACAACTGCCGGGCCACCTCGGTCTTGCCGACGCCGGTCGGGCCGCTGAACAGGTAGTTTCCGATCGGCTTCTCGGGATCGCGCAGCCCGGCGCGGCTGAGCTTGATGGCAGCCGCCAGCGCCTCGATGGCCTGATCCTGGCCGAACACCATGGATTTCAGGTCGCGTTCGAGGTTGCGCAGCGTTTCCTTGTCGTCGGCCGAGACGGATTTCGGCGGGATGCGGGCGATCTTCGCCACGATCTCCTCCACGTCGCGCAAGGTGACGGTCTTGCGCCGCTTGTGCTCGGGCTGGAGCATGCGGGAGGCGCCGACCTCGTCGATCACGTCGATCGCTTTGTCCGGCAGCTTGCGGTCGTGAATGTACTTGGACGAGAGCTCGACCGCGGCGCGGATCGCCTCATCCGTGTAGCGCACCTTGTGGTGCTTCTCGTAGTTGTTCTTGAGGCCGCGCAGGATCTTCACCGCATCTTCGACGCTGGGCTCGTTCACGTCGATCTTCTGGAACCGGCGCACCAGGGCGCGGTCCTTTTCGAAGTAGTTGCGGAACTCCTTGTACGTGGTGCTGCCGATGCAGCGCAGGTTTCCCGACGCCAAAGCGGGCTTCAGGAGATTGGACGCGTCCATGGCGCCGCCGCTGGTGGCACCCGCCCCGATCACCGTATGAATCTCATCGATGAAGAGGACGGAATTGGGCTGCGCCTCCAGTTCGGTCACCACCGCCTTCAGCCGCTCCTCGAAGTCACCGCGGTAGCGGGTGCCGGCCAGCAGCGAACCCATGTCGAGGGCATAGATGGTGGATTTGGCCAGCACCTCGGGCACGTCGCCCTCGACGATGCGCTTGGCCAGGCCCTCGGCGATCGCGGTTTTGCCGACGCCGGGGTCGCCAACATAGAGCGGGTTGTTCTTGGTGCGGCGGCACAGAATCTGGATGGTGCGCTCGATCTCGCTCTCGCGTCCGATCAGCGGATCGATCTTGCCCGCCAGGGCCTTCTTGTTGAGGTTTACGCAGTAGTTGGACAGCGCGTCCTGGCCGCGCCGCGCCGGCTTCTCCTCGCGCTCGGTCTCCGGATGGCTCTCGCCCGGGGTCCCCGCCCCCTGCACCGGGCGCGGCTGGCTGCGGCCGGGCGCCTTGGCGATGCCGTGGCTGATGAAGTTCACCGCATCGAGCCGGGTCATGTCCTGGGTCTGCAGGAAATACACGGCGTGGCTCTCGCGCTCGCTGAACAGCGCCACCAGCACGTTGGCGCCGGTGACCTCGTCGCGGCCGGAGGACTGGACGTGGATGGCAGCGCGCTGCACCACCCGCTGGAAGCCGGCGGTCGGCTTGGGGTCGCCGGGGCGGTCGGTGGCCAGACCTGCGAGGTCCTTGTCGAGGAACTCGGTCAGGTCGGCCCGCAACTTGTCGAGGTCAACGCCGCAGGCGCGCAGCACGGTGGCCGCGTCGGTGTCGTCGGTCAGGCCGAGCAGAAGATGCTCCAGCGTCGCGTATTCGTGGCGACGCTCGCTGGCGAGCGAGAGGGCGCGATGGAGCGTCTGCTCGAGGTTTCTGGACAGCATGGGGCAACGCTCCTCAGCTCAGGGTCGTCGATCGTCCTGCATCGTGCCGGCGTCCTGCCGGTGCCGCGTCTCAGGCCATCACGCGAGTAGCTAATATATGGAGGTGGGCACGGCGATCGCGAGACCGCTTCATTCTTTCTCGATTAACGTCCGACCGCACCAGCAAAAACGCGGCCACAATGATTTATTTTGTGTACGGGCGGGTGGACGCACGCCCTGGCCTCGCCACGGAAGCCCCCGCGCCGCTATCAACGGCTGGCAGACTGGACCGGGCCGAAAATCGCCTATTCCTTCTCAATCGTGCACTGCAGCGGGTGCTGGTTCTGGCGGGCCAGGTCCATCACCTGGGTCACCTTGGTCTCGGCCACCTCGTAGGTGAACACACCGCACACGCCAACGCCACGGCGATGCACGTGCAACATGATGCGGGTGGCCTCCTCGCGCGATTTCTGGAAAAACCGCTCGAGCACATGGACGACGAACTCCATGGGCGTGTAATCGTCGTTGAGCATCAGCACTTTGTACATGGCGGGCTTGCGCGTCTTCGGCCGCGCCTTCACCACGACACCGGTGTTTGGCCCTTCGCCGCCGCCATCCGTGCGACCATCGTTGCCGCGACCGCCATCGCCCGGCGGTGCCGCCCCCCGCGCTCCAGCCATCATCCCGTGCTGCCCGTACTCGCTCATCGTTCGCGACCGCCCATTTTCCGGCAATGTCCCGGAACCGGAGCACTGCCATGCAGGCCCCGCCCAGGCGCCCATTTGGCTCTCATCGGGTGAACATATCGGAAAGCGCGGTGCGGATGAAAGGGGATCGCGCCGGCATGGCGCGGATTGATGCAAACCGGACGCGTTTTGGACGATATCCGCCACGCGCCTTCGGCAGGACAGCCATGTTGCCAGCCAGCGGAACCATGGCCCAGACATGAGCGAAGGCCCGGGAGGAGGGTCCCGGGCCTTCTTTCACGCCCCTCCGGGGGGGGAGGAAGGGCGAGGCACGGCCGTCCGCAGCGTCAGGCGGCGCGGCCGAACTTCTCGACCGCGAGGGTCACGCGGGCGGTCAGCGGCGCCATGGCCTTCTCGGTCAGCTTCACGCTGGCGTCGGTCAGCTTGCTGGTCTCGGTCACGGCCTTCTCCAGCGAGGCCTTCGCCAGGGAGGTCTGCAGGTCCACTGCGTCCTTGAGCGACTTCACGGCGGCCAGCGCCTTCACGGTCGCCAGCGCCTCGTCGAACTGCGCCTGGGCGGTGGCGGCGAAGGTCTGGGACAGGTCCTGCAGGCCCGCGGCCCAGATCTGACCCGACTGCACCAACGCTTCGAGGTTGGCCTGGTTGAATGCCACAATGTCTTCGGCCGTCTTGATCGTCGTCATGGTAACTTTTTCCTTTTGCTGGGTTTTCGCGAATCCGGCCAGCGGGCCGATCGCGGTCAATGTCACGCTGGTCGCTGTCTCGGGTGCCTGCACGGGCGCCAGTTCCACCACCGGCTCCAGCGCAACGCCCCCAGTCTCCGCACTTTTCTTCGCCACCGTATGCTCCGTTCCCACGCGTCGGCCCGAGATGACGGACCCGCCTTGCCGCGACCCGGGATGACGCTCCGGGCCGAATTCGCTGCCACATGCCAGCGGGTCAAACTCTATGCTGCACTGCAGCAAGGCCGTTATAGAGGCCCGGCAACCGGCGGGTCAAGCATTTTTGTGCATTGCACAAAAATGGCGATAAGGGCGATTCACGCTCCGTTCACGACGCCACCTTAGGAGTGTTGATTAACGCCCTCAAAAAGGCCGCGCTTTCGCCTCCGCGCCTGTCTGGACAGACGCGCAAGACGGCCTGTATGGTCGGCACGGCTGAGCTTGGAGACACGTTCGCATGCCCGCCACACCCACCTCTCGCGACCGAGTGTTCCCGACGAGCCTGTTCCTGGCCGCCACGCTCCTAGCGATCACCCTGGCCATCGCACCCGCACGGGCGCAGATCGGCTCCGACCGCTACAGTTCCATCATCATCGATGCGGCAGACGGAAACGTGTTGTCGGAGATCAACGCCGACGACCTCCGCCATCCGGCCAGCCTGACCAAGATGATGACGCTCTATATGGTGTTCGAGGCGCTGCGCGACCGCCGCATCACGCTGGATGAGTACGTGCCGGTGTCCAGCCACGCCGCCGCCATGAGCCCGACCAAGCTGGACCTCACGCCCAGCACACGCATCACGGTCGAGCAGGCGATTCTCGGGCTGATCACGAAATCGGCCAACGACGCCGCCGCCGCCCTTGGGGAATTGCTCGGCGCCGACGAGGACCGGTTTGGCCAGATGATGACGCTGCGGGCCCGCGCGCTCGGCATGAGCCGCACCGTGTTCCACAACGCCTCCGGCCTGCCCGACCCGGACCAGGTCACCACGGCACGCGACATGGCGACCCTCGGGCGTCATCTGGTGCGCGATTTTCCGACCGAATATCGCTGGTTCTCGGTTCCCGCCTTTACCTGGCACGGCCGGACCATTCCCAATCACGACCGTATGCTGCAGACCTATCCGGGCGCCGACGGCATCAAGACCGGCTATATCGAGGCCTCCGGGCATAATCTGGTCACCTCGGCCGTCCGCGGCGATGTCCGCCTGGTTGGCGTGGTGCTCGGTGCCGCCAGCAACCCTGAACGGGACGTGCACATGGCTGCCCTGCTCGACCAAGGCTTCGAGCACATGGGCGTGCCGGTCAGCCCCCGGATCGCCAGCCGGATGCCCGCCCTGATTTCGGAGGCCAGCGCCGCCCCCGTCCCGCGCCACATCCAGGCGCCGCATTGGAGCGTGCAGGTCGGCGCCTTCGGGAGCGAATCGGCCGCCAACCAGGCCGCCAACCAGGCGCGCCACGCCGCCGATGACGGGGATGTGCGGGTGGAATCGGCCACCGTGCACGGCCGTACCACCTACCGGGCCATGCTCACCGGCCTCAGCCAGGGGGAAGCCCGGCAGGCCTGCACGGTGCTGGCCCGCCACAAGATGCCCTGCGCCCCGATCCGGCCCGAGGGCGGGCAACTCGCAAGCAAGTGAGATCAGGGGCGCGGCCCCTGGTCTTGCCGGCAGAACCATGACACTTCCGCTTGCACCGATCCCGGCGGGTGCGCATGTTGGGTGGTCATGATCGTGAGAGCTGGCGGATCGGGCTGTGCCCGTCGCGCGGCGGGCGGAGAGCAGAGAGCATGGACGGCGGAGCCGACGCACGACGGATAACCATCTACCAGCCTGAGGACTTCGTCGGCATGCGCGCCGCCGGGCTGCTGGCAGCGGAGACCCTGGACATGATCCAGCCGCATGTGCAGCCGGGCGTGTCGACCGGTGAGCTGGACCGGCTGTGTCACGAGTTCATCATCGGCCACGGCGCGATTCCGGCGCCGCTGAATTACCGCGGCTTCCCGAAATCGATCTGCACCTCGATCAATCATGTCGTCTGCCACGGCATCCCCGGCGAGCGCCGGCTGGAGGAGGGCGACATCGTCAATATCGACGTGACCGTCATCCTGGATGGCTGGTTCGGCGATACCAGCCGGATGTATGTGGCCGGCACCGCCTCCACCAAGGCGCGCAACCTGATCGACGTGACCTACGAGTCGCTGATGCGCGGCGTGCGGGCGGTGCGGCCGGGGGCGACGCTGGGCGATGTCGGCCACGCCATCCAGACCTACGTGGAGGCCAACCGGTTCAGCGTGGTGCGCGATTTCTGCGGCCATGGCATCGGGCGCAAGTTTCACGAGCCGCCGAACGTGCTGCATCTGGGCCGCGCCGGACAGGGTACCGTGCTCAAGCCCGGCATGTTCTTCACCATCGAGCCGATGGTGAATGCCGGCCGGCCGGAGGTGAAGGTGCTCGACGATGGCTGGACGGCGGTGACGCGCGACCGCAGCCTGTCGGCGCAGTTCGAGCATATGATCGGCGTCACCGAGGACGGGGTGGAGGTGTTCACCCTCTCGCCCACCAGGATGCACAAGCCGCCCTACGACGGGGAATGATGGGCGAGGTTTTCGTCACCACCCAGAAGCTGCGGTTCTGCGATACCGACCGGCTCGGCCACGTCAACAATGCCGTCTACAGCGTCATGTGCGAGGCCGGGCGGTCCGAACTGATGCAGGCGGCGGGGCTGCTGGAGCCGGGCTCGGGGCATGGGGTGGTGATTGCCCGGCTGGAGCTGGATTTCCTGCGCGAGATGAACTGGCCGGGGGAGATCCGCATCGAGACGGCGATCCACCGGATCGGGCAGAAAAGCGTGCAGGTGCGCCAGCTTGTGCACCAGGGGGACACCTTGGTGGCCAAGGCGACATCCATCCTTGCAGTGATCGACACGGCGAAGCGGCGGGCGGTGCCGATCGCGGATGGGTGGCGGGCGGCGCTGGAGCGATGGCTGGTGCCGGAGTTCTGAGGGGGCGGTGCTACCCGGCCTGGCGTGGTAGCGCCGGCACGTCGAAGGGACGCGGCTTTTCCCCGCGTTGGGCGATTTCGTGCATTTGCCGGAACGCGGCCTCCAGATGGCGGGTGAAGCGCTCGGAATCGAACAGGGGCGCCGTGGCACGGTTCAGCATCAACCGCGTGCGCAGCGCGGCAAGCTCGTCGGGGTGAGTAGCGAGCCGGATTGCCAGCGCCTCGTAGTCCTCCAGTGACGACGTGACCAGTTCCGGCAGCCCGACATTGCGCAGCAGGCTGCCGGCCACGCGGGCGGCGAAGCTACGGCCCGGACAGGTCAACACCGGCAGGTCCATCCACAGGGCCTCGGCAGCCGTCGTGTGGGCGTTATAGGGCAGCGTGTCCAGCAACAGGTTGGCATGCCGGTAGCGCGCCAAGTGTTCTATCGGAGGTAGCCTTTGCGCGAAGATCAGCCGCGCCGGATCAATCCCGCGCAGCACGGCTTCGTTCCGCAGGTTTTCTGTCGCCCATTTATTGTCGCCGAGCAGCCACAGAACGCTGCCTGGCACGGCGGCCAGAATGCGCATCCAGATGGCGAATATCGCCGGCTGTACCTTGTAGGTATTGTTGAAACAGCAGAATACGAAGCCCTGGTGAGGCAATCCGACCTCGGTGCGCGATTGCATGGCAGCCGGACGCGGGCGCCTTACGTCGTTCGGCTGATAGCATTCCGGTAGGTGAACAATGTGTTCCGAATAGAATGGCTGCTGATCGTGCGGCAGCACGAAAGGGTCAGCCAGCACGTAATCGAAAAAGGGCGCCCCGGTGGTGCCGGGGTAACCAAGGAACGTCACCTGCACCGGCGCCGGGCGGGCAGCGAATATCCCGAGCCGGGCGTCTTTCGTATGACCGTTCAAGTCGATGGCGATATCGATTTCGTCTTTCCGCAACTCCCGGGCGATCACATCCTCCGTCATCGACTGTACATCGTCGAAGCGTTCGAAGGCGCGGATCAGCCGTGTCCGCATATGCGTCGGCTGGTCCTGCCCGAAGGAAACCGCCCTGATGTCGAACGCCGAGCGGTCATGCTGTTCGAACACGCTCGCTATCAAATGCGGGACGGCGTGCATGCGAAGATCGGCAGACAGGTAGGCGACCCGAATACGACGATGGCGATAACACGCCCGCCGCCAGAGCGCCGGAGGGGTGGGAAAACAGAGCGCCGAAAATCTGGTGGCCGCGAGGTGGTGCAGTGCCGGGTCGTCATGCCACGACAAAAGCGGGAAAGGGGTGGCGGCGCCGGTGCCATTCACCAAATCATGAAGAAGGGTTCGTTTTTCCGTCGCGGCCTCTTCCCAGGAACAGACCTGTAACAGCGTGCTGATGAACTCGGAGCGCACCTGCCCGTTACTGGCATCCTGGCGCAACGACGAACTGAAACAATCCAGCGATTGGTCCAGCTTGCCCTGGGTCCGGTACAGGTCCGCCAATTCGGCCAGCGCCTGAGGAGCCTCCCTCGGTTCCTTCACCAGTGCTTCCAGTTGCTCAAGGGCAGCGGCGTCGTCTTGTCCGCGAAGCAGCAACGCAAGCGAAAACCGCACCCCTGGGGCATCGGGTTGCAATTCCAATGCCCGGCGAAATTGCGCGATGGCTTCCGCACGTTCGCCCAGGTCACGCAGGACATTTGCGAGATTTGCATGGATGGCAAGGTTGCCCGGCTCCAGCGCCAGGGCCTGCCGGTAGGCGTCGGCGCTCTCGGCCAAACGTCCAGCCTTGCGAAGCTGCACTGCCAGATTGTTGAGCGCGGCCGGGAACCGGGGGAACATGGCGATTGCTGTGCGGATGCGTTCGATCCCCGCTTTACGCGCTCCTTCCTGGCAATCCAGCAGCCCCAAAAGATGTAGTGCGTTGTGGTTTGTCGAATCTTCGGCCAAAACAGACTCTAACAGGTCGCGCGCCTGCTTGGCATTTCCTCCAGCGATTGCGGATAGCGCCGCGTCCACTCTCCGGACGAACTCCGACTTGGTGTTCGGTGTCATTCAACAGGCCCTGGTCTGTTGCAGCATGGCGGCGTCACAGGTCGCCGCCTCTGGTGATGTTGCGCTGGCGGTCGCGTTGATTCAGCAGCATTGCGCCTCGGCCCTACCAATTCATCCGGATCGGCACGCTATCCTGGTACGCACCCGCCGGTACGACGGTCTGCCGCGCCAGGACACGGCCATAAAGCGTGAAGCTTTGCCGCAGCGGCAGCGTGGGGGAAACCGCGCCGCTGCCGCTCAGCGCGACGGTTCCCGCCGTTCCGTCACCCCAGGGAACGCTGTGGGCGGCATCGACGAACAACTGGTAGCGCAGCGCGCCGAGCGCCGAGCGCATCAGGCGGCTGGCGTTGCCGCCGTCCGCCGCGACGACTTTGAACGCCACGCTGGCAGCGAGCGATCCGCGGGCGGTGCAGGTCACCGTCACGATCGCGGTCAGGTCCGTGGGCGTGGGCCGGTTGCCAAGATAGATGCCGAACATCAGCGGCGTGGAGGCGACGCTGCAATCGGCCGGCCCAATCTGCGCGCGAGCCGACGGGGCGGCCAGCAGGGCGGCGGCCATCGCCACGAGGCCTGTCATTCGCATTTCAAAGGTCCGATGGTTGGAACATCCCCGTGCACCGGGCGGAAGTCGAACTTCACCTTGCAGGTCTTGCCATCGGGCAACTCCACCACCGCCGTGTTGTGCGCCGTGAGGCCGCTCACGAAGGCTTCCCCGTCGTAGCCCATCGGCACCGCCTCGCCGCCCCCCACCTTCAGCGAGGCCCCCACCGGCACCGGCTTGCCATCCGGCAGCACAACGCGCAGCACGGCGGGGTTGGAGGTGCGCACGCCGAAATCCACCGTCACGCCGCTGCGGTCCTGCGGCCGGATCAACGCGGTCGTGCGCTTCGCCACCACGTCCGGCGGAAGATCGGCCGGGTCCAGCGCCAAGAGATTGTTGTTGAAGCTGCTCAGCGTTGGTACCAGCAACAGGCCGGATGAATCGGTGCGCCCGGCGGGCCGGTTCTGGTAGGTGACGCCCACGTCCGGCACATCGCCGGTGTCGACCACCGCGAAGCTGTCGTTGATGCGGTCAGAGGCGAAGATGCCGCCGCCCGCCGCCACCAGGGAGCCGCGCATGCCGACGCGGCCCGCCGTGCTATTCCCTGCCTGCGCCACCCCGGCCGCCGCCAAGCCCCAGTTGGTGAAATAGTCCACCGTGGCCTGCCGGCTCGGATACTGCCCTCCCAGGTTGGCAACGTTGAAACCGTACTCGCCCGGCGCCAGGGCGGACTTCTGCGCGGTAAACTGGCTGCCTAGCGCGTTGTTCTGCACCGAGCCCAAGGCACTGCCAGAGATGCCGCCGAAATAGAGCGTCACGCCGAACAGCAGGCCGAACTGGTTGCGCTGATGCAGGTCCTGGTAGCCGGTGGCGAACAGATCGACCCCCTGCATCAGGGGCACGCTGTAGCTGGCGGAAATCTGCGAAACCTGCGTTGTTCCGTTCAGCGTGCCAAAGCCGGTGCCGTAACCGGTTTCGGGTAGGCTGCCGCTGGCCAGGATCAGCGACCCGGGCTTCTGGCCGATATAGGTCACGCTCGCCTGCCCCAGCCATCCGAGCGGCAGGCCGAAGCTGGCCAGCAATGTCTGCCGCGGATAGGGCGTGCCGTTCATAGCGGCGATGTCGCGGTAGCCGGCGCTGGCTTGGCTGGCGGCCGCGGAAATGCTGTAATTTTGTGTTACGCGTTCGACTCCCACCGTGGCGAGAAATCCGCCATCCGGCCCCTCCAGCCGGAACCCGGGGCCGCTGTTGCCGTTACTGCCTGCCACCGCCCCGCTGATGACGCCCAGCGTGCCGACCCGCACCGCCGCCCCGGCGCCCGCCAGCGCCAGCCCCGTGCTCCCCTCCGAATGCGCCTCCAGCGTCAGCCAATCGGTCACCCCGTAGCGCACCGAGGCATTGCCTGCCGCCCCGCTATAGAGATCGGAGACGGCGCCGTAACCGTTGCGCACCGACCCAGCCTCCAACGAATAGCTAGCCAAACCCTCCTTCAGCAGTTTTGGGGTGACGTAGAAGGGGACGGTGGTCAGGACCTGCCGCCCGAGCGCATCGGTCACCTCCACCACCACCTCCCCGGCGCCGTTCACGCTCGGCAGGTTGCGCACTTGGAACGGCCCTGGCTCAACCTGCTCGCTGAACGTGCGGTTGCCGTTCACCATCATGTCCACGGTCGAGGGAACGACGGCAGAACCGCTGAACTGCGGCAGCGGATAGGTGATCAGGTCCGGCCGCATGCCGAAATCCGTGGCGACCTGAGCGCCGCCCAGCCGCACCGACCGAGTCCAGGTCAGCGCACCGGAAATCACGTCCCCGACCCGCCAACGCCGCGCATCATCAGGCTGCGAATAAGTGTACGTGGTGTCCAGGCGCACGAATTCCGCCGGGCCTGGGCTGGACGCGCTCTGGCTGGAATTGATCTGGTACAGCTCGCTGGAAGACAAGACGCCATACGGGGTGAGACCGCGGGTTTCCAGCAGGGCTCCCCCGGTATTGCCCGAGCCGTTGTTCGCGCCGGACATCATGAACGTGCCCAACGCGTCGTAGTTCAGCACCGCACCCCAGCCGGCAGGAGAGAGCGGGCGAAGCCGTGGCATGCCGCCGCCGGCCTGCAACTCGGTCGGCGCCAGCGCGGTGCTTTCCGCCGTCACCTCAAGGGTCTGTCGGCGTCGGTTAATGCGCACCCGCACGCCCGGAAGGGTGGACAGCGGGATCGGCTCCGCGCTGTCCTCCTTCCCTGGTGGCAGAACGAATCCCAGATCGCGCAGTTCGCCCGGCTTTGCCATCACCTGGCCGTCCCGCTCCACGAAGTCACCGATCTGGCCCGTGTTCCTGCCGTTCAGCACCAGTTCCAACAGGAGTTCCGCTTCCTCCGCGGCAACCGGAACGGCGGCCAGTCCGGACAGCACGAATAGGAGGGCAGCGGCCGCGTGCCGCCTTGTCACGGCATGAACGTAAGGACCTGCTCGCGCACCCCGGCGCTGGTCTGCGCCGTCAGGTGCAGGGGGGTGGTGGGCGACAGGCCGGGCGGCAGTTCGAGGCGCCAGCGCCGTTCGGCCCCCGGCAACACGAAAGGATTGTTACCGACCGCTCGGGCGGGAAGTTTCTGCCCTCCCTGCAGCGTCGCGTCCAGGCGGTTAATGCGGATACTCTTCGCGCCTGGGTTGCGCGCGACCAGGACAAGCTCGTGGCCCTGCACGCTTTCCATCTGCCAATGCAGATCCGGATGCCCAGTGCCGGTGCCGGGAGCGAAGACCGGCACGGAGAAGCGAAGCGCCACGGTAATCGTCTTCGCCGCGCCCGGGCGCGGCAGTTCGTCCACCAGCACACGATAATAGCGATCGGCATCGGCGGACGGGTGGCGCAGCAGCACCCGCACCAATTGCGACTCTTGTGCGTCGACGGTAGCGGCGGCGGGAGAAATGATGACATCCTGGGTCGGGTCCAGCTTGTCCTCGTCCCCCTCCTGCGTCCAGGTGAATGCACGGATCTGAACCGCGGTGACAGTGTCACCGCGGTTCGTGATTTCCAGAGTAGCCGCCATCCGGCCCGGCGGGAAATCCAGATACATGGGGTTGACATCGAGCGAGGCGGCCCGTGCCGGGCGAACTCGCAACGATCCCGCCCCGGCAACGGCCACGAGCAGCAGCGCGCGGCGGGACGGCAGTCCGGAACCGGAGGCGGCCATGTTGGTCAGTAGGTCGCGGTCAGAAGGACCGTGTCGGTATAACTGCCCCCTGGCGCTGTTGTTTGGCCCTTTGTAACTGCACCGTAGATTGTCATTGAACCGGTACCGCCAGACAGGCTGATGGAATTTGCTGAGCCTCCGTTCGTAATGTCAGAGTTGGGGGTATAGCCCGAAGTCGTATACAGGCCATAGCAGAGATGATCCGACGCACCATCCTGCATGGAACGGAAGCCGTAAGTCCCGGCGCCGTAGCCACCTCCACCACCGACCGTTACGGTAACAGGGTTCGTCGGACTTCCGCTGCAGGTCGCACTCACGACGGTACTTCCTGTCACGTCGCTTGGCGCTGAGGACGAGTAGGAACCGAAGTTAAGCGGGGTAGCTGAAATCGTACAAGCGGTGTTCACCAGAGCCGACACCGCGAGGTTGCTGGTCGCAGTGCCGGTCGCAGCGGATGCCTGCTGGCCACACAGCAATGCGGCGGTCAGAACAGTGGAGGCGAGAAGAAGACGCTTCATGGTAGTCCTCCTGAGAGTTTTTCCCGTGACTGGCGAGACAGATCGGCGCAGTTCGAGACTGCATGACCGGTGCGGAATTCTGCCTCGCCGGTATTCAACACCGCACCGGTATTCCCGTTATTTGTGGTAAGCTTGACCTGCATCATTGCGTCGATCACCACACTCCCTGCAACCGGACACTGCGTGAACAGGACAATGTTCACACGGCCTGGCCCAGCACACAGCCGCCATCAGGCGGAGTTCCGCCCAACAACGGTTTTACTCTTTCGTATTGGTGGTGATCTGCGGCGGCCCGGGACACACCGAACGGCGTCCTGCGCAGATCAACAGCTATCTGGGGTTGAACACGCTCACCAGGACATACCCTTTCAGTTGACCAAGCCACGGAATGACTCGGCTTCGCAACGCGGATTTGTTGTTAAGATGTGTAGACCGCACGCCCGCATTCAGCAAAGCGCATTCATATGGCTATCACGGGATCGTGAACTGGCTTTTTATATGCCTATTAACACACGTTATTCTGAATAACGTGCGTTCGTTGCGATATATGTGTTTTCGAATCGTGTTGTTTTGTGCAGTGTCCGGCAAGTTGCGGGCTTTATTTTCAGGAAGAACGCACGGGCCTCGTCGCGCGGTGCAATATCCGCCGCGCCGTGCGGGGAGCGGTGCCGATGATACCAGATGCCGGCAAACCATTTCATTCCGAAGGAATTGCGCCGCAAAGCGAGACTCGGGTGTGCGCACCCCGCTACCGGTCCGGAATTAACGATGAATTAACGCTTGTTGACGGTTGCGCGCCCGGTTTTTTTGACACCGGATTGATTTTGGCACCGCGCCCGCCCGTGGCAGCCTGCCGCCATGCACACGCCCAAGGGCCTGACCGAGCAGCTCGGCCTGATCGACCTGCCCTCGCCCACCGGCGCGGAGGGGCATCGCGAGCGGCTGCGCCAGCGCTTGCTCACCGCCGGGCCGGACAGCCTGAACGATCAGGATTTGCTGGAAATCATCCTGTTCCTGGCGCTGCCGCGGCGCGACACCAAGCCGATTGCGAAGGCGCTGCTGGCCCGGTTCGGCAGCTTCGCCAATACCATCGCCGCGCCGGTGAACGAGTTGCGCTCGATCGAGCATATGAAGGAGTCCGGCCCGGCGGCGCTGAAGGCGGTGCAGGCGGCGGCGCTGCGGCTGGCGAAGGCCGAACTGGTGAAGCAGCCGCTGCTGAACAACTGGGACCGGCTGATGGCCTACCTCAACGCGGTGCTGGCGCGCGAGCGGGTGGAGCAGTTCCGGGTGCTGTTCCTCGACAGCCGCAACCGTCTGCTGGGCGATGAGGCGCAGGCGCGCGGCACGGTGAACCACACCCCGGTCTATCCGCGCGAGGTGGTCAAGCGCGCCCTGGAACTGCAGGCGACGGCGCTGATCCTGGTGCACAACCACCCGAGCGGCGACCCGACGCCCTCCCGCGATGACATCGAGATGACACGGGAGGTGCGCGAGGCGGCCGGGGTGCTGAGCATCGTGCTGCACGACCATGTCATCGTCGGCAACGGGCGGTGGCTGAGTTTCCGGCAGGAGGGGCTGCTGTAGCCGGCGATGTCAGGCTCGCAGGTAGGTGATCTCCGATCCGTAGCGCCAGAGGCGCATATGCGCCCATTGGTCGTCGGTGTCGTACCAGACCTCCATTTCGAGGTCGCCGTGCAGGTCGTGCCGCCGCGCCTGCAGGGTGCCGCCGACACAGGGAACGGATTCGAGCGGGCCGGGCACGACACGTTGCACGCACAGCCGTCCGTCCTGCGAACTGAACAGCGGCGCCAGCAGGATGGCCGGGTTCCAGTAGGTGGAGGGGAGCGCGCCGGGCGGGGCGGCATAGGGCTCGGTGCCGCTGCCCGATACCAGCAAGGCGCCGGCGGGGTCGGCGGACGTGCGCATCCAGGCGGCGGTGCCGTTGTCGTCGCTGTGGCTCGCCATGCCGATGAAGCGGTCACCCTGCCAGGTTTCCTCGGCGCGGTGGGTCAGGCGATAGACGGTGACCCAGGCGACGCTGACGGCGATGTCGATGGCGACGCGGGCGATGGTGGTGTCGCCGCGCCGCTCGAAGGCGATGCGGTGGCTGCCGACCTCGGCGCCGTCGCGCAGGATGCGGAAGGCGACGGCGTCGCCGGGGGGAAGGTTCAGTCCGGGCGGGTTCACGCCGGCCTGGTTCACGCCGGCACGGGCGGGGCGCACCGCCGCCAGCGCGGCAGCCCCGGCCAGCAGGGCCCGCCGGCCGACGCCCGGCCCGGGGAAAATCGCTCCGTGATGCATCCGCATGGCTCCTGCGCGCACGAATTTCCTCAGGGTGACGCGCGGGCACGGGCACGACAAGAGGCGCCGGACGTGGCACAGTCCGGGCCGGGACCGGAGAGGGGCAGATCGCCACCTTGCGCCAGTTGCTGCTGATGCGTCACGCCAAGTCGTCCTGGGACGACCCGCGATTATCCGACCACGCCCGCCCGCTGAATGCGCGCGGACGGCAGGCGGCGGCGATCATGCGCCATGCCATGCACGAACTCCGGCTGGTGCCCGACGTGGTGCTGGTGTCGTCGGCCCGGCGCACGCTGCAGACCATGGAGGCGCTGGAGCCCTGGGAAGACACGCCGCTGGTCGAGCCGATGGACGCGCTGTACCTGGCCAGCGCGCCGCAGTTGCTGGCGGTGCTGCGCGGAACGGCGGAGACGGCCCGCAGCGTGCTGCTGGTGGGGCACAATCCGGGGCTGCATGACCTGGCCATGCTGCTGGTCGGTCCGCAGGTCATGGCAACGGGCGCACCGGCGACCCGCCGTCTGGCCGAGGGCTATCCGACCGGCGCGCTTGCCGAATTCGCGGTGGCGGGATCGTGGCGGTCGCTCGGCGAGGGCGGCGGGCGTCTGCTGCGCTTTCTGTGCCCGCGCGACCTGCCGGAGACGGTTGTCTGATCCCATGGATGCAGCGCCCGAGCCGATTGCCGACGCGTCCCCGCCATCGCCGGAGCCGGCGCGGCGGCTGACGCTGGAACTGGCGCTGGCGCCCGAGGATGCGCGACGACTGCCGCTGCTGCTGCGCGGCAACGGACGGCAGCGGGCGGTGCCGGTGACCTTTGTCTGGCACGACACGCCGGGTTTCGACCTCGCCGCCGAGGGGGTTGCGCTCGTGGAGCGCCAGCAGGGACGCAGGACCAGTTGGCGGCTGGAGCGTATGGGGACGGAGTCCGGCACGCCTTGCCCCGTACTGGCTGAAGCCGCGGATGCGACGGCGCTGGGGGCCGCGCTGCCGGCGCAGCTGGCGGCGGTGGCCGGCTTCGCGGGCCGGGCGCGCAATTTGCTGGCGCCGGACGGGGTGGAACTGGCGATGCTCGCCGGCACGTTGGGCGCGGCCGGCGCGGCCCGGGCGTGCTGCCGGGTGGTGCTGGCGGGGCCGGAAGCCGCGGTGGCGACGCTGGCCGAGCGTCTGGCCGGGCGGCTGCACCTGCACGTGCCGGCGGCGAGCCTGGCCGCCGAGGCGATGGCGGTGGCCGGCCGCGCCGCGCCGTCCCGCTCCCGCGCCGCGCCCGCGCTGCCACCCGATCGGCCGGTCGGCGAGACCTTCGCCCATTTGGTCGGGCAACTGACCGCGGCGATCCTGCAGGAAGCGGAGCGGGTCAGTCCGACGGAGTGCGAGCCCGTGCACCAGATGCGGGTGGCGCTGCGGCGGCTGCGCTCGGCGTTCGGGCTGTTCAGCCGCGCCGTGCGCTGCCCGGAGCTGGCAAGCTGCAATGACGCGCTCAGGAATCTGGGCCGCGTGCTGGGGCCGGCGCGCGACTGGGACGTGTTCGTCGCCCAGACCGGCCGCACGGTGGCGGCGAGCTTCGCCGAGGACCCTGCCGTGCGCCGCTTGCTGGACGCCGCCGAGCAGCGCCGCCAGGACGCCTACGTGGCGCTGCTGCACCATCTGGGTGGGGCTGAATTCCGCCGGTTGGGAATCGCGCTGGCGGTGCTGGTGGCGACGCGGCCCTGGGAAGCGATGCTGGCCGCGGCACTGCGCACGGACGGCGACGCGGAGGCGGCCCGGCAGGCCGAACGGCTGGCCAGGCCGCTGGCCGGTTTCGCCGCGCGGGCGCTGGAACGCCGGATGCGGCCGTTGCGCGAGCCCGGCGCCAATATCGAGGCTCTGCCAGCCGAGGCGCTGCACCGGCTGCGCCTGCACGGCAAGCGGCTGCGCTACGCCTGCGAGTTCTTCGCCCCGCTGTTCCCCGGCCGCGGCGCCCGGCGGTTCATCCGGCGGCTGACCGTGCTGCAGGAGCGGCTGGGCCATCTGAACGACGGCTCGGTGGCGGCCGGGCTGATGGCCGAGCTGGGGGCGGCGCACGCCACCGCGGGCGGGGTGGTGCGCGGCTTCGTGGCGGCGCGGGCGCTCGGGGCGCGGGCGCGGATCGGCCAGTCGTGGCGAAAGTTCCACCGGCTCGATCCGTTCTGGGATTAGGCACGAATTTTTGCTGCGATCGGGCCGGATCATTGATCCGTTGTCACCATGAAACGCGTTGGCGGTTGCGTCGGTGCGGCCTGCACGCTAGGCGTTCGGACGTCCTGACCAACCCTGCTTCGGGAGATCCGGCTTGGCCTTGAACCGCCCGCGGCGGATTTTTCGCGGCAACCTGTTTGACGTGCCCGCCTTCGACCTCGGCGACCCGCTGCGGCGGATGATGCTGCTGGGTTTGGCTGGTGCTGGAATCGGCGCCGGCAGCCTGCTGTTCGGGCATTCCTCGGACCTGTTCGGACGGGTGCCCCCGCCGCCGGGCGCGGTGACGGCGGAGCCGCAGCTTGTCGCCGTGGTGGACGGCGCCACGCTGCGCTTGCACGACATGGTGGTGCGGCTGCAGGGCATGGTGGCGCCGGCACGCGGGCGCACCTGCCCGGATGGACAGGGCGGCGGCTATGATTGCGGCGCGGCGGCGAGTTCGGCGCTGGCGAATCTGGTGCGCGACCGCCGGGTGGCCTGCCGGCTGAGCGGATTGGACCGCGCCGGCCTGGCCCAGGGTGTCTGCGAGGCGGGCGGCATGGAAATCAACCGCACCCTGGTGGCGGCCGGCTGGGCACGGGCCGACGACCCTTCCCTGGGCGACACCGAAGCGGCAGCACGGGCCGCCCGGCGCGGTTTGTGGCGCAACGGGGCCAATCCGGGCTTCTGAACGGTCTTGTCCGGCACCGTTCCGTGCCGGCTCCAGAGCGTTTTGCTGCAGGCGCGAAGGTTGCACGCCTGCCACCTCCGCCCTAGCATCCGACGGTGCAGAGGTGACGGCCGGGATCGCCCCGGCTCCAGCTCCGGCACGATAATCCGGCGGCCCGTATCGCCGCCTGAAATGAGGGAAACCAATGAGCGGAACGAGCGCGGGCGGTTCAATCACCGTATCACTGGACGGCAGCAACCGATCGGCGAAGGTGGCCCTGATTCCCGGCAGCATCGGCCCGCAGGTGGCCGATATCCGGAAGTTGTACGATAATCTGGGCGTGTTCACTTATGACCCGGGCTTCGGCAACACGGCGTCCTGCGAAAGCAAGATCACCTATATCGACGGCGACCTGGGCGTATTGCTGCACCGCGGCTACCCGATCGAGCAGTTGGCCGAGAAGTCAACGTTTCTGGAGGTCGCCTACCTGCTGCTGCGGGGCGAACTGCCAAACGCAAAGCAGAAGGCCGAGTTCGATATGGGTGTGCTGCGCCACAACATGGTGCATGAGCAGCTGCGCAGCTTCTACAACGGGTTCCGCCGCGACGCCCACCCGATGGCGGTGATCTGCGGCGTGGTTGGGGCGATGTCGGCCTTCTATCCCGACAGCGTGGACATCAATAACCCCGATGTCCGGCGCATCAGTGCGTTCCGGCTGATCGCCAAGCTGCCGACCATCGCGGCCTGGGCATACAAATACTCGATCGGCCAGCCGTTCATGTATCCGCGCAACGACCTCGGCTATGCGGAAAACTTCCTGTACATGATGCGCGCAGTGCCGCCGGAGCCGTACCAGCACAACGAGGTGCTGTCGCGCGCGATGGATCGCATCCTGATCCTGCATGCCGACCACGAGCAGAACGCCTCCACCAGCACGGTGCGGCTGGCCGGCTCGACCGGGGCCAATCCGTTCGCCTGCGTTGCCGCCGGCATCGCCAGCCTGTGGGGCCCGGCGCATGGCGGGGCCAACGAGGCGGTGCTGAAGATGCTCAGCGAGATTGGCCACGTCAACAATATCAAGAGCTTCATCGAACGGGTTAAGGACAAGAACAGCAACGTCCGGCTGATGGGCTTCGGCCACCGCGTATACAAAAACTACGACCCGCGGGCAAAGATCATGGAGAAAACCTGCCACGAAGTGCTGGAGGAACTCGGGATCAAGGACGACCCGCTGCTCGACCTGGCGATGGAACTGGAACATATCGCGCTGCATGATGAGTATTTCGTCCAGCGCAAACTGTACCCGAACGTGGACTTCTACTCCGGCATCATCCTCAAGGCGATGGGCTTCCCGACCAGCATGTTCACCGTGCTGTTCGCGGTGGCGCGGACGGTGGGATGGGTCAGCCAGTGGAAGGAGCAGGTCGAGGACCCCAGCCAGCGGATCGGGCGGCCGCGGCAGATCTATACCGGCGCCACGCAGCGCGACTATGTGCCCTTGGACGAGCGCGGCTGATCTGCGTCGCCAGCATCTGACGGCTCCGGCAGGCGGTTGCCTGCCGGTTTTTTTTTGCGGGTGACCGCCTCGCTGAAAATCTGCGTCGCCGGGACGTTCCGGATGGCGTGATCGGCTGTGGACAACTTTATCCACAGCCTGTTGACAATCTATGCGAACAATGCCGGTCAAACCCTTCGGCGGGAACGTAATTCTGTTCCGGAACAGCGAAGTCAGCCGAAGTTGTGATTCAATAGTTACGATGTATTTACGAACCCTAAACGTTACATTCTTGAATATCACGCCGTATAACGCACAATTCGCCATTTAAATCTGCTGTCTACGAGGAATAACTAATTGTTGTTTGAACAACAAATCGCTAACTTGCGCCGGTATGCAGCAGCCCCCGCCCTACGCGCAGATCAGGAGGATTTCATGCAAGGATTCCGGTCTCTCGACGCATTGGTCCGAACCAGACTTCGACAGTGGCCGCAACGACCACCCGGACTGGCAGGCCCCCGCAGCGGCCAGGACAGGTGGCTGCGCGGGCGACCCACCGAAACGACAAGCCCTTGCCACCCGTTCCTGAAGCTGCCCGGCAGCGACCGTCTGCGCACCCTGCCGGATGGACTCTGGCTGAACTTCGGCGGCACAGCCCTGGAACCCTTTGTGGATATCCTGGCCATCGAAGCCTGCAGCTCGTTGCCGAACCTGCTCGACAAGCGCTCCCGCTTCGCGCCCTCGACCCACTCACTTATGGCCGTGTGCCCGGTGCCCTGGCTGCTCGCCCCGGTCACCGCCAACGATCCGACACCGCGCTGGCAGGCCACCGGTGTGCTGCGCCACGAGCCGACCTCGCAGCTCAGCCTGCCGGTGCGCGATGTGCGCGTCATGTATGCTCTGAAGCGCAACCATTACCAGGGTTTCGCCGAATCCCAGGTGCCTCATCCACATGAATACTTCGTGCCAATGGAAACACTGACCGACGAACAAGCCCCCCAGGACCCGCGGCTGCAGGCCCTGCTCGCCCGGGCAACGGCCAGCGCCAACTTCTTCTAGGCCGCTCCCCGCAGCCTGCCACACGCAGCCCGTCCTGTGCGCCGCTCGTCGGCCGTCACTCACGGCACCCGGCCGGCGGCAGCTTCAGCCCCGCCCGCACCATCACCTGCCGCGCCAGGTCGGGACGATCGGTGCATAGTCCATCCACCCCCCAGGCGATCAGCCGCGTCATGTCGCCGGGGTCGTTCACCGTCCAGGGCACCACGCGCAAGCCGAGCGACCGCGCCTCCTGCACCTGCGCCTCGGTCAGGTCGCGATAGTCGGGCGCCCAGGTTGATCCCGCCGCGGCAGCGGCAGACGCTTCGACCGCCGCGGCAGCGGCCACCACCCGGGGCACCGAGCCGCCATGTGCGTCGGGCGTCGGCCCGTCCCACCACAGCGCGGCCCGCGCTACCGTTTCCGGCGAGGTCAGAAACGTCAGCGGCAGGTCGGGATGGCGGGCGCGCACATGGTGCAGGCCGCGCCAGTCGAACGAACGCACGTCCAGCCGCCCGAGCGCGCCACATGACGCTGCCACCGCCAGCACAAGATCGGCCATCTCCGCCGGCGACACCGTCGCCTCCGGCCGATCGGGCAGGGTCTTGAGCTCGGCGTCGATGCGCACCGGGCTCGTCGCCGCGAAGACGGCCTGCAGCGTGGGAATCCTGGCCCCGTCACACGGCACCTGGCCGGGATGCGCTGCCGCATAGCGGCTGCCCGGCCGCAACCGCCCGACATCGTAGCGAGCCAGTTCGGCCAGCGTCAGCGACCGCAACAACGGCCCCTCCCCGGCCAGCCAGGCACCGTCCGGACCCCGCACGATATCGCCATGCAACGCGACATCGTGAAATACCACCGGCACCCTATCGGCCGTGACGGCAACATCCAGCTCGATCGCGTCAACCCCCAACGCCACCGTCGAGACGAACCCCTCGACGGTGCTCTCGGGAAACAACCCCCTGGCGCCCCGATGCCCCTGCAGTTCGAACACCATGCATGCCTCCGCCTGACGGGGGATAAGCAAGGAAGGCCAGGGGCCGTGGAAAGAGAGAGGGGGGGTTACGGGTGGCAGCGGCAATCCGGGGCGGCGGCGTTGCCGTCGCCCATCACATGGTGGTCGATCCATTCGGCAACCAGCCGGCGTGCCTCGTTCAGCGAGGCGTCCGGATGGTGAATGCGATACAGCGTGGTGCAGGCGCCGAAAGCATCGAGATCGCAGGTGCCGAGCGCGCGCAGGTCGCGGTAGGCAGCGACGACAGCGCGCTCGCAGCGGCGTACCGTTTCACTTGTGTCACTTGCCATCGGCGCACCCGGCTCCCGCCGCCTGGCGCGGCGGCCTGCAGTATTAGGGGCGGGCGGGGCCTGGGGCAATCAAATGGATGCACCCCTGCAGTCCGCATTTCCGCCCCCTGCTCGACCGACCTGCCTACTCGAGCGGAAAGCGCCGCCGGATTTCGGCGGCAACCCGGTCGGCCTCATCGAGGCGGGCGCGCGGCCAGGGGGAGATCTCGTCGCCGAGCAGCCGCACATGGCCGGCCCGGTGCAGCGAGGCGATCAACCGGCGGTGGCGGATGCCGGCCAGTTGCGGCAGCGCCACGAAGACCGGCACCGCCGTCGCACAGGCCTCGCTGATCATCGACACCGAGTCGGCCGTCGCCACGACCACGTCGGCATTGGCCAGGAAGCCGAGATAGGGGTTCTCGCCCGGCTCGCCCCAGCGGTACAGCACGTGCAGCGTGCGCACGAGGCCGGCCGCCAGCGCGTCGGTGGCCTCGGTGCCGGTGCGCCGGCTGGTGGTGGCCAGCACCGCGCCGCCACGCGCGCCCGTCAGCCGTGATACCGCCGTGCCGAGGCGATGCGCCAATGCCGGCGCCAAGTGGCTTCCGCTCACCGGCCCGCCCACCAGCAGCGCCACCCGCGGATGCGGCAGGTGGGACAGGCGCTCGCGCCAGGACAATGCCGCCTGGCGCAGGATCAGCGGTGAGACGCGGTGCGGCGCGCCGAGCACCGGCAGCACGTTGGCCGCCACCGGCGGGTTGTCGTGCTGCGGAATGACCAGCAGGTCGAACTGCGGATAGCGCAGCAGGCCGCCGATGCCGGGGCGCATGCAGTGCACGATGCGGCTGCCGTAGCGCTGCTTCAACCACAGCGCCACGGCCGCCGACCGGCTGCCGGCTGAAATCACCAGCGCCGGCGCGAACTCATCGACCGCCGACAACGCCGCCGCCGGCACCCGCCGCCCCATGCCGGCCCGGCTATGCGCGGCAAGGCCGAGCAGGGAGCCATGCCGCGACAGCCCCGCCACATGCGCCATCCAGTTCCAGGTCAGCGGAATGCGGCGGAAGGGCACGCCCAGGCGCTCGGCAATGCCGATCGCCTGCGCCGCCGTGCCGGCGCGCGGATCGTCCAGCACCCAGACCCGGTCAACAGACGAGACCTGGAGGTCCTGCTCATCGGGTTGGCGATCGCTCACGCGGATGGACGCCCGCGCAGGGGGCGGTTAAGGGGAAGGCTCGGCAGGAGACAGACGATGGTGAAACTGGACATGACCGCGGGTCATACGACGGATTGGGACCGGGACGCAGCGCTGACGACGGCGCGCATCCTGCTGGAGATCAAGGCCGTCAACTTCCGACCCGAGGAACCCTATACCTTCACCTCGGGGTGGAAGTCGCCCGTCTATATCGATTGCCGGCGCATCATCTTCTTCCCGCGCGCCCGGGCAAAGATCTGTGAGCTGGGGGTGGAAAAGATCGGCCGTCACATCGGCTACGAGAGCATCGACGCCGTCGCCGGCGGAGAGACCGCCGGCATCCCGTTCGCCGCCTGGATCGCCGATCGCATGCTGGCGCCGATGGCCTATGTGCGCAAGAAGCCGAAGGGCTTCGGCAGGAATGCGCTGATCGAGGGCGACGTGCCGGAAGGCAAACGCACCCTGCTGGTCGAGGACCTGACCACCGACGGCGCCAGCAAGATCCAGTTCTGCCAGGCGCTGCGCGATGCCGGCGCCATCGTGAACCATACCTTCGTGGTGTTTTATTACGGCGTATTTCCGGGCAGCTTCGAGACGCTCAGCGGCATGGATATCCAGTTGCACCATCTCTGCACCTGGTGGGACGTGCTGGAAGCCTGCCGTGACCGGCCGTACTTCTCTGATACCGCTCTGGCCGAGGTGCGCCGATTCCTGGAAAACCCGGTCGCTTGGTCCGCCAATCACGGCGGCGTCGCCTCGGCCGAGGAGGCCGCGGCCCGCAAGGCCGCAACGGCATGACGGGCGGCGGATGAAGGAAGCGGCGCAAGCCTCATTTGCGCCGCCTCCCCTCCAGACGTGGAGTCACTTCTGGACCTTGCCTTGACGCTGCTGCCAAGTAGGCGGCCGCCGGACCGTGATCGGCTTGCTGGGCCGCTGGCTTTCCGCCATCGCCCCGGAGGTTCCGATGCCCATGGCGGCGGCGAATGCGACGACGGCGATGGCAAATTCGCGCCGGCCCCGCCCGCGGGCGGGAAAGTTCATTCTGTGATCAGCCATATTCGGTCTCCGATCGGTCCGGCCAACCGGGCCGGCCTGACCGGTATCGTGTCCTCGGAAATCGTTGGCGAAGGGTGAACTCACCGGGCGTGCGCACGCGCATCGTGGGTGGTCATCATCCGGTGCGCGTCAGGCTGACCAGCGTGGTCTGCGGCGGCAGGTCGGGACGCTGGCCGGGCCAACGGGTGGCAGGCCGGTCAAAACTGGCGCCGGGTTCGGCGCCCGGGTGCCGGACGGCGACGAAAAGGGTGCCATCGACCGCCACTGCGCCGCCGATGGCGGCGCCGCGCGGGGCGAAATAGGCGGCGGTCACCACATTGCCGGGGGGTGCCGCCACGAACACCCCGTCCGCCGTCGAGGACGGCGAACCCTGTTGGTCGGTGCCAATCCACAGCCGCCCAGCCGCATCGCACGCCAGCGACTGCGGCGCGGCCAGCCAGGCCAGCGAGTCTTCCGGGTAGACGCCGCCGCCCACGGCCGGATTGCCGCCGAGCAGCATGATCTCGCTGCTCCAGTCGGCGGTGGCGGCATCGCCGCCCTCGGGGCGGAAGCCGAGCACGTGGCCGGCGGCGTTGCCCCGGCGCGGATTGAAGGCGTCCGGGTTCGCGCGCAGGGGGGTGCCGCGGCAGGCGAGGTGCAACGTGCGGTCCGCGCCGATCGCCAGGCCGCGAGGCGCGTCGAAGACGGTCGCACCGGCGGTGATCGCGGTATCGAGCGCGGTCGTGCGCGCGGTGGGCCCCGGTGGCAGGTCGATGAATCGCAGCCGCGTGCCCTCGGCGCGGGCCACCGACAGCGTGCCTTCGTCCAGCAGGCTGCGGTTGCCACCGGGGCTGCCCGGCGCGGCCGGGTGGGCGGAAACGAAGCGGAACAGGAATCCGGCCGGGCGGGCGTCAGTCATGAACACCACCGCCCGCCCGTCGGCGGCCAGCGTGGCGGCGGCGGCGGCGCGGGCCAGCCGGCCAAGCGCGGTGCGCTTCACCGGCGGCGCCAACGGATCGAGCGGGTCGAGTTCCACCATCCAGCCGAACAGGGAACGGACGGCGGGGTCGGCGTACAGGCGATCGGCGGTGACGAGGCGGTCGAACCAGGGGACGGGATCACCCTCGGCCATCAGCACGGTGCCCCAGGGCGTGACGCAGCCGCCGCCGACCGCCAGCACGCCCTGGACAGCATCGCCGTGCAGCTTCGTGGCCGGGCCGGCCAGGCGGCACAGCGTGCGCGCGGTCAGGCGGCGGGCCTGGAAGCCGCCATCGGCGACCTGCCAGCGTCCACCCCGCTGCTCCAGGTCGAGGATGGAGGCGCCCTGTGCCAGCCCGGCCAGGAACGGCCGGTCACGCCCACCCGGGAACATCATGCGGGCTTCGGCGGTGGGGTGCGCCACCGCAAGCACCAGGCGGGCGCTGCCATCCGCGCCGGGCGGGGCGGGCACGGCGCCGATCACGCTCGCGTCCCAGCCGAACTGGGTGGCGGCGGCGATATCGGTCGGGTTGTACGGATCGAATTTCGGGGCATCGAACTCGACGCGGTCGCCCCAGCGGATCAGTTGGTCGCGACGCCAGCCGGGCGCGGGAACGTCATCGGCGCGCGGCGCCTGGGAAAGCGCGGCCGTGCGCGGCGCCTGGGAAAGCGCCGCGCTGCGCGGCGGGGCCGGTGCCGCGGACACCAGCAGCGACGCGGCCGCCAGAACGGTGCGGCGGTGCAGGGTCACCCGGCCCCGATGGCTGGCAGGTGATGCAGCTTGGTGGCGTGCGGCTTCCGTGCGGTCATCCCTGGTCCTTTTGCTCGCGCGAAGGTGGCAGGCGGGCGGTCCGTGTTCAAGCCAGCAGGGTTCCGCCGCGGGCCTGAACGGGCCTACATTGCCCGTTTCCGTCCGTTGCCCGAAAGGCTTGCCATGATCCCGCCCCGCGCCAACTCCGCCGCCGCCCGCGACATCGCCAATCTGCTGCACCCATACACCGATCTGCTGACGCACCAGGAGGTCGGGCCTTTGGTGATCAGCCGCGGCGAGGGAGTGCGGGTCTGGGACGAAAACGGTCGCGGCTACATCGAGAGCGTGGCTGGGCTGTGGTGCGCGAGTCTTGGCTTCTCGAACGAGCGGCTGGTGGAGGCGGCGGCGGCGCAGCTGCGCAAGCTGCCCTTCTACCACGGGTTCACCGCCAAGTCGCACGCGCCGATGATCGACCTGGCGGAGATGCTGATCGAGCGTGCGCCGGTGCCGATGAGCCGGGTGTTCTTCGCCAATTCCGGCAGCGAGGCGAACGATTCGGCGATCAAGATGGTGTGGTATTTCAACAACGCGATCGGCCGGCCGAAGAAGAAGAAGATCATCGGCCGCATCAAGGCCTACCACGGCATCACGATCGGCGCCGCCAGCCTGACCGGGCTGCCCGCCAACCACCGCAGCTTCGACGTGCCGCTGCCCGGCTTCATCCACACCGTCTGCCCGGATTTCTACCACGGCGGCGCGCCCGGCGAGACCGAAGAGCAGTTCGCCTCTCGCTGCGCCGAGGCGCTGGAAAAGCTCATTCTCGAGCAGGACCCCGACACCGTGGCGGCGCTGTGGGCCGAGCCGATCATGGGGGCGGGCGGCGTGATCCTGCCGCCGCGCACCTATTTCGAGAAGATCCAGGCGGTGCTGCGCAAATACGACGTGCTGCTGGTCGCCGACGAGGTGATCTGCGGGTTCTGGCGGACTGGCAACTACTGGGGCAGCCAGACCTTCGGGGTGGAGCCGGACATCATCACCTGCGCCAAGGCGCTGTCCGCGTCCTACCTGCCGATTTCGGCGGTGCTGGTGAATGACCGCATCTTCCAGGGGCTCGCCGAGGAAAGCCACACGATCGGCACGTTCGGCCACGGCTTCACCTATTCCGGCCACCCGGTGCCGGCGGCGGTGGCGGTCGAGACGCTGAAGATATACGATGAACTGGATATCGGCGCGCATGTGCGCGCGGTCGGCCCGCATTTGCAGGCCGAACTGCGCCGCCGCTTCACCGGCCACGAGCTGGTGGGCGATGTGCGCGGCACCGGGCTGATCGGCGCGATCGAGCTGGTTGCGGACAAGGAAAGCCGGACGAATTTCGACCCGAAGGCGAAAATTGGTGGACGGTTGACCAGGCTTTGTGAGGCCAATGGCTTGATCGGCCGCAGCCTGCCCGGCGACGTGCTGGCCTTCAGCCCGCCGCTGATCATCACCGCGGCCGAGATCGACGAGATGCTGGACGGCGTCGGCCGGGCGCTCGACGAACTGGCCGTGCAGGTGCGGCAGGAGAAGATCGCGGTTGTGGCCTGACTTGCCGCGGCCCTGAGGACAGCGGGCGCGGACGACGCTGGCATTCCTTCGTTCGCGCGCCCCCCGCCTTCGTCCTGGAACGGTTCCTTCGGGCCTCCCGTGTCTGCCCTGACGACAGCGCTGTCCGGCATTCGGACAGCGCTGTCACCGCCCGGCGGCGAGAGAGGCCCGGATTTGCTGGATTTCGGATTGGCATGCGAATTGCGCCTTTTTGGGGTTCTTTCTGGCAGAAGGCTCCTTCATGATTTTTCCACAACCCGCCCCGATCGACGACCCACCCCGCCAGAACGACAGCCCGGTGTTCCTGCACACCGGCTGGCGTAGCCGAGGCACCTGGATTTGGACCGGCCTGCGCAGCGATCCCAGGGCATTGGCGCTGTACGAGCCGCTGCACGAGGTGCTGGCAACGTTGACGCCGCAGGCCATCACCGCTTTGCGGACGGATTCCTGGTCATCCGGTCACGCCGCGATGCCGCCTTATTGGAGCGAGTTCGCCGCGCTGCTGCGCCCCGGCGTGGTGGGGGTGCCGGGGTACCAATATCGATTCGCCACCGAGGATGCCTTTGCCGGCCCGGCGAGGGTGCAGCCCGGGTTGGCAGCCTATCTGCGGGGATTGCTGGATCATGCGGCAGCGGCAAGGCGGGTGCCGGTGCTCAAATTCTGCCGGTCGATGGGCCGGGTGGCCTGGATGCAGGCGAGTTTTCCCGAGGCCCTGCATGTTGTGGTGTTGCGCCGTCCGGACGCGCAATGGGCTTCGATACGGCACCAGATAGAGGCGCACGCCAATCCGTACTTCATGGTGATGCTGCTGGTGGTGCTGGCCCAGAACGCCGCCGCGCCAAGGGTGGCCCAGGCATGCCAGGCATTGCGGGTGGCGTTGCCGCAGGTGCGGCGGGGCAATCTGGGCCGCGCCATCGAGACATGCGACGAGATGATGAGGCAGCTCTCCTGGGCGGATTGCTATCGGAGCTTCCTGGCATATTGGGTGGCCTGCGTCCTTTCCGACCTCGGAACAGACTGCCTGATGGTGGAGGCCGACATGCTGCTCAGGTCGGCGGAGTGCCGGCAGGATATGGCGGCACTCTTTGCGCGCCGCAGCGGGCTCTGCCTTGCCTTGCAGGCCGATCCGTCACGGAGCGATATAGCGCCGTCGGCGCTCGGTCGCGAGGAGCAAGTGGCGCAGCGTGCGGCGATGGAACTGCTGCAGGAACACCGCATGGCGCTGCGGCTGGACGGCTACTTACTGGCGTGGAACCTGCTTGCGGCGGGCCTGGCGGGACCCGACCCGACAGCGATGCACGACAACGAAAGCTCCAGCGGCGGGCCGGAGATACCGGCGCCCGGGGATGGTTCCGCAAACCCTGGCGCCAGCGCAGGACTGTGGACGTGCCGGCCTGACGACCGGGCTATCGCGCCCGGCTGACCGTGTAATCCGCCACCCCGAGCAGGCACGACTTGATCGGGCTGTCCGGGAACAGGGACAGACTCGCCTTCGCCTCGGCGGCCGAGCGGGCGGCGCGGTCAAGCGTCGTGCGGATGGCGCCGTGCCGGGCCATCAGGTCCATGGCGTGCGCCAGATCATCCTCGGTCTGCTCGCTTTCCTCGACGGTACGCTGCCAGAATGCCCGCTCCTCCGCATCGCCGGCACCGTACGCCACCAGCACGGGGAGGGTTATCTTGCCCTCGCGGAAATCATCGCCGACCGTTTTGCCGAGCTTGGCCTCGTCGGCGGCATAGTCCAGCGCGTCATCGACCAGCTGGAAGGCGATGCCGATGTTCATGCCGTAGTCGGACAACGCCGCCTCCTGCGCCGGCGAGGATGCGGCGGACACGGCGCCGACCTGGCAGGCGGCGGCGAACAGGGCCGCGGTCTTGCCGCGGATCACGTCGAGATAGCGCGACTCGGGGGTGGAGAGGTCGTTCTGGGTGACCAGTTGCAGCACCTCACCCTCGGCGATGGTGGCGGAGGCGCGGGAGAGGATGTCCATCACCCGCAGCGAGCCCTCGGCCACCATGAGCTGGAAGGCGCGGGCGAACAGGAAATCGCCCACCAGCACGCTGGCCTTGTTGCCGAACACCGCATTCGCGCTGGCCAGGCCACGGCGCAGCGCGCTTTCGTCCACCACGTCGTCGTGCAGCAGGGTGGCGGTGTGGATGAACTCCACGCAGGCCGCGAGGCGCGCCGGCGGCAGCCCGCCCTGGCCGCCGCACATGCGCGCCGACGCGAGCGTGAGCAGCGGGCGCAGCCGCTTGCCGCCGGCGGCGACGATATGGGCGCCGAGTTGCGGGATGAGCGCGACCGGGCTGTGCATATGCTCGACGATGGTGCGGTTGCACGCATCCAGGTCGTCGCGCACCAGGGCGACGAGGGCGACGAGCACGTCCTCCCCGTCACCCGCGCGGACGGGCAGCGGATCGCCGGCCATGGCGACCTGATTCGGCACGGCCGAACCCGACGTAGATTGCGGTAGACTGGCGACGACGCCCAAACTTCCTCTCCCGGCGCAGCAGCAACGCTCTTGCGCGTTGCGCAGACGCCGGCACCATATCGGCCGGATGGAAGCAGGGTCAAGGCAAGGCGATTCAACGCATTGGACCCACCCTGCTCCGCCCCCGGCAAGGACGCCCCCGCATGCGCATCGTCGCGGTCTCCAACGACTTGGTACGGCTCAGCTTCCTGGGCGCGCTGCTGCGCGACGCCGGAATCGAATGCGTGCTGCTGGACAGCCATGTGAGCGCGGTGGAGGGCAGTATCGGCGCCATCCCGCGCCGGGTTGCGGTATCCGAGGCGGACGAGACGCGGGCGCGGCGGGTGCTGGCGGAGGCCGGCGAGGCTGATGGAGACGACTGACGGCGCCTTGCTCGGCGGGCGGGTCAGGCATGCGCAGCCGCTTGTGGGCCACCGCACCGGGCTGGAGCCGGTGCTGCTGGCGGCCGCCGTGCCGGCGCGGCCGGGCGAGCGCGTGCTGGAAGGCGGTACCGGGAGCGGGGCAGCCCTGCTGTGCCTGGCCGCGCGGCTGCCGGGGCTGCACGGGGTAGGCATCGAGCGCGACCCCGACATGGCGGCGCTGGCGCGGGCCAACGTGGCGGCCAACGGGTTCGGCGGGCTTGCCGTGCTGGAGGGCGACCTCACCGCGTCGCGGCCGGCTGAGTTTGTCGCAGGGGGCGTGTTCGACCACGCGCTGGCCAACCCCCCCTGGCATGGCAGCGGCACCGCCTCGCCGGAGCGGCTGCGGGAGGCGGCGAAGCGGGGAGCGTCCGGACTGATCGCGATCTGGGCGCGGCACCTGGCCGCACCGCTGCGCCACCGTGGCACGCTGACCCTGGTGGTCGCGGCGGCGGCGCTGCCGGACTGCCTGGCAGCCCTGAGCGAGGCGGGGTGCGGCAGCCCCGCCATACTGCCCCTATGGCCGCGCGCCGACCGGCCGGCACGGCTGGTGCTGCTGCAGGGCGTCAAGGGCGGGCGGGGACCGTGCCGGATACTGCCCGGCTTGGTGCTGCATGCCGAGGGCGGCGGCTTCACGCCCGCAGCGGAGGCCGTGCTGCGCGGTGGCGCGGCGTTGATAATCTAGGTAGGTGCGGCCAAGAACCGAGCCTTGGCCTTACTCCTCGCCCGTATCAGGGTGGCGCAGGTGCCACAGCCGCTCATGCGCGGCCACCAGACTCTCAATGCTGCGCCGGCGGTTGCCATCCGGGGTGTAGGGACGGCGGGTGAGCATGGTCTCCAGGATGTGCAGGAGTTGCTCGGCCACCTCGAAATCGGCCTGGTCGCAGGCGTGATGGAAGGCAATGAGGATCTTGTCGGACAGGCGCCGGCTGTAGCGCGGTGCGCCCGAGCCGGAAGCTTCGCGTGCGGACTCGTCGCTCTCACTCACGTCTCGATCCGTCCCCTGCCCGTCCGCATCATATCGTTTCTGTTTCTCATCGGTGGTTCCCGCCCTCCCGCTAACTCGCTGCCGACAGGCGCGCGCGAATCGCCTCGGCAAGTTCCTGTACACTGGTGCCGGGACGGAACAGCGCCCGCAGTGTCCCGTCCGGACCCATGAGATAAAGGAAAGAGGTGTGGTCCATCAGGTAGGTTGCCGAGTCCTTCGGAGTCACCTTAGCGTAATACACCCTGTACGCGCGGGCGACAGCAGCGATCTGCTGCGCTGTGCCGGTCAGGCCGACGAGGCGGTCGTCGAACAGCTTCACGTAGTCGGCCAGATGCGCCTGGGTGTCGCGTTCGGGGTCGATGGTGATGAAGATCGGGACCACCTGCGCGGCCTGCCGACCCAGCGAATCGAGCGCTTCGACAATGGTCTGCAACTCCGTGGGGCAGACATCGGGGCAGGTTGTGTAGCCGAAATAGATCAGCATCCATCGACCGCGCCAGGTGGCGTCGGTAACAGCTTTGCCGGTTTGGTCGATCAGCGAGAACGAACCGCCGACCTGCACGCCACCCGGGGTGGCGAGGCCGGCGGCCGAGCGGATGGCATGGGTCACGCCCGCCGGGCCCAGCCACAGCATCGCCCAGCCGGCGAACACGGCGACGGCAAGCCCGATCGCGAGCCAGCGAAGGATAAGCAACATTCCACCTAAATAGTGCGTCGTGGCGCGTTCGGCAAACCGGGCCAGGCACCGACATCGTGCAATTGCATGGCAGGGCGTGCGTGCGGCAGAGAACCGGTCGCCGGCTGGCACAGCCGACAAACGATGCAGCGCCGATTGGACAGCCCGAGTCGCAGATCCGAAATCGCATTTTCGGGGGCACCCGCCAGGGCGCCCGGGGACGCACCGTTCAGTCGAACTTCACGAAGCCGCAGAACCATGCAACGCCGAAGATAGCGAAGCCACCGAGCAAGACGATCAAGGTTGCCCATTTGTGCCAGCGGCCGAGCGCGCGGATGTTGGGCGCAGGCTTGGGCGGAGTGGCACCCGAGGAGGGCTGGGACGGCGATCCGGTCATACCGGCGATTCTCGACAGGTTTGGGTGCCGGGACGATATCGCTCGCGCAGCCGGCAGGCAAGCAGCCCGAAAACAGCGAATGGGGCCGGGCGTTTCCGCCCAAGCCCCATTCGACTCCTCGCCGAAAGGCGAAACGACGGCGTGCGTTACTTCGCGGCCGTCTTGACGGGGCCGGCGATCCAGTTGAAACGCGGCGCGGACAGCACGGCGAAGTGCACGGCGATCCCAACCACGGTGGCGACGACCCAAATGGTCGGCAGCACGTCCTTGGGGTTCAGAACGAGCCAGATCTTCCAGTCGTCTTGCGGATTGGCCATAGGAATTCTCCTTCTCTACGCGATCAGAACCAGGGCTTCCAAGCGATCACCAGCAGATGCGCAACCGCGGCGACACCGAGGAACGCAGTGAAGGTGGTCTTGAACTGCTCGTGGAATTCCTTGGCCTCTTCTTCGGTCAGGCCGGACAGCGACTTTGCCATGACTATGCTCTCCTATTCTACGACGCGGCGGTCTTGACGGGGCCGGCGATCCAGTTGAAGCGCGGCGCGGACAGGACGGCGAAGTGCACGGCGATCCCGACCACGGTGGCGGTGACCCAAATGATCGGCAGCACGTCTTTGGGGTTCAGAACGAGCCAGATCTTCCAGTCGTCTTGCGGATTGGCCATAGGAATTCTCCTTCTCTACTCTATTAGAACCAGGGCTTCCA
>CAIXDS010000399.1 GCA_903918195.1 uncultured Acetobacteraceae bacterium
GACATCCGGGCGGTTCTGCTCGGCAGCGTGCAAGGTCTTTTTTTCCGCGTCAGGTTCAGATGATCCAGGGTTTCCCATACCAGGGTCTTGCTGGCTGATACCTTGTGCGTCTGCAGCAACCAGGCTTTGATTTCCTCGATCGTCGCATCCGGGCGAGCCTGCACGTACTCTTGGATTGCCGTGAACTGGCCGGTCAGTTTGCGCGGCACGTGACACCGCTGCGGCTTGGCCGTCGTCTCGCCCGCGCGGCTGCGGCGACTGAAGGCTTTGGAAACATAGGATATGCTGACAAACAGCGCCTCAGCGATCTGCCCCACGCGCAGGCCCGCATCCGACGCCGCGAACACGCGTTCGTGCAGGTCCTGGGCGCAAGCCCGCCCTCGCTTCCAAAGCATGCCAACCTCCGGTCATCGCCAACCGGAGACCTACGAATCGTACGTCCGGGAGGTGCCGGAACCGCCATTCTTGCACGGCTGCGATTCCAGTCTGGAGGGAAACGCTCTAACGCCCGGCTCAGCGAATCAATAGCGCATCAATAGTTGGCAGTAGTTTTCCAACTCGTTGGTCCTGTTCGTCAGGTAACTATTGTGCCTGACCAGATCGGTGTGCGTGCGGCTGCGATGCAGCACGAGCGATATCTGGGCCGCGATCTGACGAAAGATGCTCTGGTGAGATTCGTGATAGGTGTTGGGCTGCTCGCTGGTGAAGAAGAGGAACCCGGTGGGTTGATCGTCAACGAACAGCGGGCAGGTGAGGCTGGATCGTCCGCCCTCGGCCACGACCCGACGCGTGGCATCGGAACCTGGCTTGGCCGCCAGATAGGCCACGAGGTCGTTGATGATCCGCGGCTGACCGGATGCGACGACATCCATCAGGCTGCTGCCGACGATGGATTGCGTGTAGCCCGGCTGAATTCTATGGCCTGGCAGGTTCGACGCCGCCCAATAGGCGGTCAGGTGTTCCCCGTCATCGGCGAGGAAAGCGCAACAGATACGATCATACGGGATAATTCCGGCGAAACGTTGGTAGATTTCGCTTAACACGTCATCCAGCAGAACACCGCGAAGAGCATGCTGCACCAGATCGAGCAGCCGCTGCATTTCGCGTTCCCGGCGCTCCATCGCGTCGGCGAGCAGGCGCAATTCATGTGCGAGCACGCACAGCGAGTCCGTCGGGTCGATGTCCGGAAGCACGAGTTTCGTGGACGTGCGCAGCGTGCGGACCCATCCGGCATAGGTCTCGACCCGGTCGGCGAGCGTGTCCTGTTGGAGGTCGCGCATGACTCTGGGTACTCCGCGCTGCGATGGCCACAACCGGCGCGCCCGGCATCCCTGTGGGCGCGTGGCATTCAGGTCGTTCCGGTCCGGCTGGCCGACAGCAGGGCATCGACGGACGCACGCCACATCGATGACCCTTCGGAGGCCACGCTTCCTCGCCTCGACGTTTGCGGTGCACTTGGTATGCACCGCGCTCCATGCAGTCATACGCAGATTGCAATCGGGCTGCAACGGCCCATACAACAAATGCGGAATCGCAACGTTATGCGCGCGTCCAGCAGCGCGGGCTTTGGGCGGCGTGCTGCTATCGCGCCGCCCAGAGCGCCCAGGCCAGCACGCCTTTTTGGGCGTGCAGCCGGTTCTCCGCCTCGTCGAACACCACGCTCTGCGGGCCGTCGATGACCTCCGCGGTCACTTCCTCACCGCGATGCGCGGGCAGGCAGTGCATGAAGATCGCATCCGCCGCCGCCAGGCGCATCAGCGCCCCGGTCACGCGGTAGGGCGCCAGCAGGTTGTGCCGGCTGGTGTTCGGGTCGTCCGACATACTGACCCAGGTGTCGGTGACCACACAGCGCGCCCCTGCCACCGCCGCCGCGGGGTCGTCGGTGAGCTCCACCACCGCTCCCTGTGCCCGCGCCCAGGCGATCAGCTCCGCCGGCGGGCGCAGGTTGTCCGGGGTGGCCAGCCGCAGCGTGAAGCCGAAACGCGCCGCCGCTTCGATCCAGCTGCGGGCGACGTTGTTGCCGTCGCCGCACCAAGCCACCAGCTGCCCGGCGATCGGGCCGCGGTGTTCCTCGAAGGTCAGCACGTCGGCCATCAACTGGCATGGGTGCGAGTCGGCGGTCAGACCATTGATCACCGGCACGGTGGCGTGCGCCGCCATCTCCGTCAGCTTCTCGTGCGCGTCGGTGCGCAGCATGATCGCATCGACATAGCGCGACAGTACCCGTGCCGTGTCGGCGATCGTCTCGCCGCGACCAAGCTGCATGTCCTTGCCGGTCAGCACGATCACATCGCCGCCGAGCTGGCGCATCGCCACCTCGAAGCTGACGCGGGTGCGGGTGCTCGGCTTCTCGAAGATCATCGCCAGGGTGCGGCCGGCCAGCGGGCGGGGGGCCGGCGTGCGAGCGGCCGCGCCCTCCGCCGCCTTGAGCCCGGATGCGATTTCCAGCATCTGTCGCAGCGTTGCGGTGTCGTGGTCGCGCAGGTCGAGGAAATGGCGAGGAGTCGACTCGCGCGCCTCGCCGCGGCCGTCCGACGGCGAGACGGTGCGCAGTGCCGCCCCGCTCACTTCGCCGCGACCTTGCTGGCGGACGAAAGCCACCGGTCCGCGCCCCGCCGCATCAGCGTCACCGCCTCGGCGATATCGGCGTCGGTGAGGACCAGCGGCGGCACCAGGCGCACGACGTTCTCGCCCGCGGTCACGCTCAGCAGCCCTTCCGCCAGGAACGCGGCCTGCACCTCGGCGGCCGGCGCCACGCATTGCAGTCCCTGGATCAGGCCCATGCCGCGCCGGGCCTCGAACACGGTGGGAAAATCGGCCACAAGGGACGCCAGCGCGGCGCCGAGCACCTCGCCCTTGCGCGCCACCTCGGCGAGGAAGCCAGGCGCCAGCAGGATATCCAGCACGGCGTTGGCCGCGGTGCAGGCCAGCGGGTTGCCCCCGAACGTGGTGCCATGCGTGCCGGCCACCAGGACCTTGGCCACGTGCTCCTTCGCCAGGATGGCCCCGATCGGAAAACCGCCGCCAAGCCCCTTGGCCGAGCTCACCACGTCCGGTTCGATGCCCGCCCATTCGAAAGCCAACAGCTTGCCGGTGCGCCCCATGCCGCACTGGACTTCGTCGAAGCCAAGCACCAGGCCGAACTCGTCGCAGGCGGCGCGCAGGCCGCGCAGGAAGTCGATGCTGCCCTGGCGGATGCCGCCCTCGCCCTGCAGCGGCTCGACCATGATGCCCGCGGTGTGCGGCCCGATCGCATCGCGCACGGCGTTGAGGTTGTTGAACGGCACCTGGTCGAATCCCTCCACCTTGGGGCCGAATCCCTTGAGGTATTTCTCGTTGCCGGTGGCGGCGAGCATGGCCAGGGTGCGGCCGTGAAAGGCACCCTCGAAGGTGATGACCCGGCTGCGCTCCGGCCGGCCGCTGTCGTACGCGAAGCGGCGGATCATCTTCACCATGCCCTCGTTCGCTTCCGCGCCCGAGTTGCAGAAGAACACGCTGTCGGCGAACGAGCTCTCGACCAGCCGCGCGGCCAGCCGCTCGGCCTGTGGCACCCGGTAGAGGTTGGAGACGTGCATCACCCGGCCCGCCTGGCTGGTGATCGCCTCGACCAGGTGC
>CAIXDS010000400.1 GCA_903918195.1 uncultured Acetobacteraceae bacterium
GGCCTGCGGAGACGGGTGGCTTTGATCATGCGTTGACGGTTTGGCGGGTGGCGCAGGCTTCGCGTGCGGCGGCGGCTTCCTGGGCCTGGATTTCGGCGAGTTCCTGCTCGGCGGTCTTCATGATGCCGAATTCCAGCAGCATGTCTTCCAGTTCCTCCATGCTGATCGGGGTGGGGATGGTGCCGTTTCCGGAGTTGTTGTGGATCTTGGTTGCGAGCGTGCGGTATTCCTGGGACTGTTTGGAGTCGGGCGCATACTGGATGCAGGTCATTTTGCGCAGTTCGGCATGCTGCACGCTGTTGGACCGCGGCACGAAGTGGATCAGCTTGGTGTTGATGCGCTCGGCCAGAGCCGATGCCAGTTCTTCCTCGCGGTCGGTCTGGCGCTCGTTGCAGATCAGCCCGCCGAGGCGGACGCCGCCGGAATGCGCATACTTCAGAATGCCCTTGGCGATGTTGTTGGCGGCGTACAGCGCCATCATCTCGCCGGACATGACGATGTAGATTTCCTGCGCCTTGTTCTCGCGGATCGGCATGGCGAAGCCGCCGCACACCACGTCGCCCAGCACGTCGTAGGAGACGTAATCGACGTCGTCGTAGGCGCCGTTTTCCTCAAGGAAGTTGATGGCGGTGATGACGCCGCGGCCGGCGCAGCCGACGCCCGGCTCCGGGCCGCCGGATTCGGCGCACTTGATGCCCTTGTAGCCGATCTTCAGCACGTCCTGCAGTTCGAGGTCCTCGACCGAGCCGGCTTCGGCGGCGAGGCTCAGCACGGTGTCCTGCAGCTTGGTGTTGAGGATCAGGCGGGTGGAGTCGGCCTTCGGGTCGCAGCCGACGATGAGGATCTTCTGGTCCATTTCGACCAGGGCGGCGAGGGTGTTCTGGGAGGTGGTCGACTTGCCGATGCCTCCCTTGCCGTAGAATGCAATCTGACGAAGCGCGGCCATGCTGGTGTCCTCTCAGGTGACGTTGAGCGGTGGTTCGACGACGGGCGCGGCCAGTCGGGCGTCCACTCGCCTGAAGCGTGGGTAGCAATCGCTGTGCCAAGAGGCGCTGGTGCTGTCGCGAGGCTCATGGGCGACGCAGCCGCACACTGCATCGCGACCAAACGCACGGTTCAGAACAATCCTCGGCGGAATGTACGTCTACGGCGATTCTTCGCTGCCCGCCGGACGTTGCACCAGTTCGATCCGGTAGCCGTCGGGATCGTCGATGAAGGCCACGATGATATCGCCGTGACGCTGGCTGCGCGGAGGCCTCGGCATGGTCACTCCTTCGGCGGCCAGGCGGTTGCACAGCGCGGTGATGCCGGTCACTTCGATCGCGATATGGCCGAAGGCGTCGCCGTGCTGGTATGGTTCTTCGCGGCTCCAGTTCTGCACCAGTTCGAGCGCGATGCCGGCGTCGCCCTCGCCGTAGCCGAGATAGACCTGAGTGAACTGGTTCTTGCGATGCTCGCGCTGGCTGATCACGCGCATGCCGAGCAGCCTCGTATAGAAATCCACCGAGCGCTCGACGTCGCTGACCCGCAGCATGGTGTGCATCAGCCGTTCGGCTTTTCCAACGCCGTCCGTCTCCAGGACGGGCGCTGGCGGCGGCTCCGCGGTGCTGGCGGGGTGCAGGCGCGCGAAGAAGGCGGCCACGGCTTCCCCGACCGGCTGGAAGGCATAGTCGTCAGGCGCGTCCAGGCCGGACGCGGCGAGCATCTCTTTCGGTACCGGACCGATGCGTGCGATCAGAACCCCCTTGCAGTCGCCGATCACCTGCAGGATGCCCTTCATGCGCGTGACCCGGTCGTCGTCGTCCTTGCAGTATTTGTCGATGCCCCGCCGCTCCAGGTGCGTAACGCCGGCAGCGGACGCCTCGTAGACCTCGAATGCACGTACATGTCCGAAGTGCAGATCGACCAGCGCGCCGTCCTTGGTTGCGACCGCGACGCGGATGGGTCCGGGTGGCTGCCCGGCGGTCGCTTGAACGGCGCTGGCCGCGAAGTTTCCGATATCCATCTGAGTGTCCCTTTGCTGGAGCGGTCTGATTTCGGCCGGTAAGCACGCAACCGACATGCCAATCAGCGGTGGCCGGGCCCGCGCGCGGCGCCGTTCGTACGGCCGGGAACACATCGGTGGCGTCTGTACGAGTCGGAACGGGTCGGCAGTCTTGCCGTCGGTACGCAATTGAACATTCGCCCTGACTTCGCACGCATCGGTACAGAATCCGACGTCGCACGGCGATTTGCTTCGGCGGTCGTAGCTTTCGCCGTGTTGGCACAGTTCCTGCTGTAGCTGTTTCGGACGCGATCGCGCCGCCTCTCAGGCCGGCGTGCCGATGCCAAGACACGAGCTGAGCCCAAGACCCGACCTGAGCAAGGAGATCCACAACATGCCCATGGTACTGCTCAAGTGCGACCAGGACATCCCGGAGCGCGAGAAGCACGTCTACCTGAAGGCGGCAGGCGAGGACACGCGGGAATTCCTGCCGCTGGCGAACGCGGCGACCATCCCCGGCACGCTGTCCGAACGCGGCTGCGCGTTCTGCGGCGCCAAGCTGGTCATTGGTGGTGTGCTGAAGGACACCATCCAGATGATCCACGGCCCGATCGGCTGCGCCTACGACACCTGGCACACCAAGCGCTATCCGAGCGATGACGGCAAGCACTTCCAGATGAAGTATGTCTGGTCGACGGACATGAAGGAGAGCCATATCGTCTTCGGCGGCGAGAAGCGGCTTGAGAAGGCGATGAACGAAGCCTTCGACGAGATGCCCGAGATCAAGCGCATGATCGTCTACACCACCTGCCCGACCGCGCTGATCGGCGACGACATTCCCGCGACCGTGAAGCGTGTGACCGACAAGCGCCCCGATGTGGACGTGTTCATCGTCGAGTGCCCGGGCTTCGCCGGCGTCAGCCAGTCGAAGGGGCACCACGTGCTGAACATCGGCTGGATCGACCACAAGGTGGGCAC
>CAIXDS010000401.1 GCA_903918195.1 uncultured Acetobacteraceae bacterium
AACTGAACCAACCCCAATGATGCGCCCGGCTATCCAGCAGCCCACCGCATTGCATACAAAGATGTGCCGCGCCCGCCGGCAATTGCAGCCGCAACAACGGCGCGTCATCTTTTGCGCCCGTTCACACCGCCAGCGACACTTCTCCCTGCCGCAAGAGGTCGCCAAGCCGCTGGCCTGCCAGCGGCTTGGACCTTGTCGGAGACGCTATGGCGTTTTTGGCGCGGTTGGTGACGGAGCCACGTCGCCGCCGCCGAAGACGTCGTGCATCCATCGTTCAAAACGCGTTTCGTCCGCCTTCGTGAGATTAGTCCTGGTCGGTCCGATCTCGCGTGCGGCAATTACCTTTCCGAGCGGGCCAGACATGCCGTCGCCGCGGACATAGAGGGATTGTCCGACGACGAGTATGGCGGCGTGTTTCTCGGCATCGGGCGGCGGCATGCGGACGATCGTACCGTCCTCAAGCAGGACGCCGTTGAGATCGCCAGCCGGGCCATGCAACTGCATTTTGATGCGGCTCTCGTCGTCAAGCTGTTGCAGCGCGGTAGGCGGGCCAGGCGGGCCGATGTGAACGACCACACCGGTTGCGTCGTTGGCCACCTCCGCCGCTGCCATGGTTTGGCTGGCGCCCACTTTCTCGCCGCGGATCGTCACCGCATCACCGGGGTGAACGGAGAACACGACCTGGGTCGATTTGTGCCGGGGGAAATGCACTTCAGCGCCGTTGGTCAGGATCAATCCGTCTACGTCGCCCCGCGGTGTGAGCGAGTATTGGGCAACTTTACCCTTCACTTCCACCATTTGCGAAGTGGCGGGCGCGGTTGCCGGCTGTGCCAGGGCCAGCCCGGCTGTTCCGAACATCATCGTCGTGGCCAGGAGGGCACATTTCAAGAGAGAAGCGGATTTATGCATCATCAAGTTCTCCAGTGTTATTGAGATTTACGCACGCAACGTTTACACGGGATGCCGCTTGCACGGCATGCCATCTCTCAACGGTTTCTTTCAATATTAGGGTCTGTCAGTCCCTGAATTCTATCCCATATCAGGAAAATGACTGACCGAGCTGAGAACAGGGCCCTGCCGGACGAGCAGTGGGCCAGGCTGGAGCCGCTCATCGCGGAGTGCCGCCCGCCGCACAAGACCGAGCACCACAACCTGCGCCGGACGATTGCGGCGATTATCTGGCGACATAAAAAGGGAGCGCCGTGGCGGGACATCCCGGCCGAACTGGGACCATGGTGGATGGCAGAGCAGACCTTTCGCCGCTGGAGCCGCCACGGTGTCTGGAAACGGCTGCTGGAACTGGCGCAGGCGCGCGGCGGCGTTGAACTGGGAATGGCCTTTCTCGACGGCACCAACATCCGGGCGCACCATAAGGCCGCCGGTGCCGCCAGGAACGGGAGAACGGTGGCCCAACGCGACGAGGATGAGGGACTTGGCCGCTCGCGGGGTGGCTTTGGCACCAAGGCTTGCGCGATCGTGGACGCTTCCGGCCGCGCCATCGGCTTCGCCCTCGCTCCCGGGCAGGCGCACGAATTGCCACTGGCGCCGACACTGCTGGCCCTGCTCGTCGCCATCCCTCTCTGGATCCTGGGCGACCGCGGCTATTCGTCGCACGCCTTCCGCGAGCTCATCTGGAACCTCGGAGCCCGCCCGGCGATCCCGCCCAAGCGCAACGAGGCGCCGGTCGCCTGTCCGCCCTGGATCTATACCAACCGCAACCGGGTCGAACGCTTCTGGAACCGGCTGAAGGAATGGCGTGCCGTTGCGACCCGCTACGAAAAAACCGCTTGCTCCTTCATGGGCGTCCTCTGCATAGCTGCAACCATGGACTGGCTCAAAGCATAGACAAGAACTCAAGGACTGACAGACCCTAGACGCAGCTTCCGCAAACCGCTTACGCTGCTCTATCATTCGTTTTCGCCGGCTCGTCATGCGTGGCTGGCCTGTGTTTGACGTCCACAGCGGGCATCTTCGGCTCGACAGGACGGAGAGTGGAGATGGATGCGCCAATTTGATGCGCTGTGACCACCGTCCCCAATCCGTTCGTGAGACCCTTGCCGCGTACCGCCAATTTGTGGCCCGGAGCGAGCAGATCCTGCAGCGACGCGGCGGTATCCTCAATTATACGCACGATGCGCCCGTCTTCTAGCAAAACGCCGCGCTTCTCGCCCTTGGGTCCGTGCAGGACCCGCTTTACCACGCCCAAAATGTCCATTGCCTCTTGGGCAGCACCGGCATTATTATTATCGGAATTATAGTCCTTGCCCCGTTTCGGTGGGCCTTGGTCTATTATTTGTGCACCACCTGCTTTGCCCAGTGAAACCGCAGCGATCATATCTGCTCCTCGTGGGCGAATACCACGTACCGTCACCTCGCTTCCTGGCTTGATCGCAGCCACCACCTGTGCGGACAGGTGCGCCGGGAAATAGACCTCCGTGCCATCGGTCAGGAGAAGCCCATTCGCGTCGCCATGCGGGTTAATCAGGAACCGATCGAGTGTACCCCCGGTTTCGGGTAGGTGAGTTGGATCAATCCAGTGCAAGGCGGCATCCTCGATATTAGCGGCAACGCAATGCCCATACATTATCAGCCGAAATTGAGCAGAAGTTAACCGTGACATAGAACTACTGTCGTATCAACAAGCTGTCGTCAAAAATGATCTTTCTATTTATGCGACGCTAACTTTGTGGTTTTCTTAAAAGTCTTATAAGGTCGTTCCTGCATATTCAGAGATCGCCGAAGCAGCAATCGAGACTGCTCAACGGCTGCTATCCTCTCGCTGTCATCCAGTTTGCCAAATCCAGATCGCGCCGCATGAGAGTAGTCGTCGGATGACAAACGATTGTACGTCAACTCACACGGTCGCCGGGTAGGCGCCTCGTCGCGGCTTACCTATGGCAAACGCATGCGGCTGCATCTTCCTGATCTCCGTTTGCCAGCAAATCGCCCTGCTACGTTCAGTGTAAATGCCGCCGCGGTATCGGGTGGCGATTGATCGAAAGTGGCATCGGAAAACTACGGGGTTCACAACCTCAGAATCGCGAGAAGGCTCCTCCGCGACCCACCGCCCGGATAATCATGTTCTTACTTTGTAGGATGCTTAGCGCTTTTGCCGTGGGCCTCAGCTGACTTCTTGTGCGCCATCTCGGATTCTGCATGTGCCTTGCCAGACTGCTCGAGTCCAGCCGCATGTTCGCCCTTGCCATGGTGCTCCGCGGCAGTGCGATGAGCCTTGGCGGTGCTCTCGTGGTGCTCAGCCGCGCTGGAATGGCTTTCTTTGGGCATGGTCGCCTCCTGGCTGTAGTGGATTCGTTGTGGCCGGTTCTTACATGGGCGGAGGCCGACAAGGTCAGGATCGGAAACTACTCAGATCAGCGCAATGCTTTTCCCGAAATCCAAGGTGCCCCTTGTCCCAATGAGCATGCTCAAGGAAGCGGCACCATGCCCGTCTGGCCTCTGCCGTATGCCGGAGCAAGCAAGCCCAACGCCTACTCCATCCAGCATCGCCTCGCCCAGTACAACATGGCGTGTGAAGTGACCTTCGCGGGAACCCGTTAGTGGAAGTGTTGACATCTCGTCACGATATCTCGCTTGTTACCAAGCGGCCATCGTAACCCGCAGCAAGCGGCAACCTCTACCCCCGCTTGACGCTTGGCATCATCCAGCACCTCATCAGGACGCCCTTGCCATGCACAAGAACCTACACGCCGCGTTGATCGCCTTTGCCCTCGGAGCGACTTTGCTGCCGCTCTCAGCATGCGATCAAAAGGGGCCTGCCGAACGGACGGGCGAGAAGATCGATCAGGGGGGCCAAAACCTGCGCGATGCCATCGACCCGCCCAAGGGGCCCGCGGAACAACTCGGCCGCAGCGTTGATCGAGCAACCAAGTAGAACGTCGAGGCATCCTGACCGGCTTCACTCCCCCTGAAGGATGACGACCGCACTCCCTATCTTCGAGTGCCGTCGTCATAGGCAGGCAGGTATCACGGGCCCGGTCGTCGTTGCGCCGTCGGTGATCTCATTGGGTAGCAGCGCGATTACGAGCGCGTGGCTGATCCAGGCAACCAGTGCGCGAAGGAAAATGGCTCGTACACGCGGGGGCATTGCTGCCCGGAACGTGCCAGGCGTCGCAATCGTTAGAAAACCGAAGAGCAGCGTTATGATAGCAAGTGCTCATACCGAAGACTCTCACGAACGCGGCAAGTCGATGTAGCCCATTGGCGCGCGGTGACGTGAGTGGGTAGCATAACGCTTCCTGCATTGACGTTGGGGCGTGGATCGATAACCCTACAACCACGAAGGTATCGCCGCACCGGCATCTATCACAACGACGGTAGGGTCATGGCCTGGCGCCGAGTTCTCGGAGAGCAATGTTCTGGAGGCTCGCAGCATGCGTAGACGCATGGACACAGCAGATCAGATGCTTGGAAGCGCGCCAGGCAAGATGATGACGGATTTCCTATTCGATCGCGTGTCTCGGGTGTTTTCCACGACGCCTATTCCCTTCGAGATTCAATGGCCGGATCGGACGGTTCGGTCCTTCGGCCCCGGTGCGGCTCACTTCCGCGTCCTGCTCAGGAACGAATCTGGCGTCCGGAGCCTGGCCAGCCTCGATCAGGGACGTTTTGCTGATGCGTATCTCGACGGCGATATCGATGTCGACGGCGACATGCTGCGACCGTTCCAACTTCGGGACAGCCTCAGGGACATCCATCCGCTTGCCACCGCGTGGCGTTTCATCCAACCGCTGCTGACGGGACAGGTGCGGACGAACCGACGCGCGATCCGTTCGCACTACGACATCGACCCAGACTTCTTCCTGGGCTTTCTGGATCCACAGACCCCCTGTTACACACCTACCGTGGTCCGGTAACTGCGGAACGAGTATTCTGAGTCTTGGTCAGCGGGTTTAAGAGCTTACCTTTACCCACATCCCATTCGCGGGCGTAAATCGCTCAAATTCTGAGCAATACAGAGTGAGTGGGGGGTAGTGATGTTGAACCTATGGGAATGGGCCAAGGCGCAGTTCGGTCGGGTGAAGCTGGGTGACTCCAGGA
>CAIXDS010000402.1 GCA_903918195.1 uncultured Acetobacteraceae bacterium
ACGTCACCGCCCCCCATGCAAGGCTCGCTTCCGGCTGGCGGGCTGCGCCTTTGCCGGGAGGGAGTCGAACCCTCTGGAACGCGTTGAAAGGTTTCAGGGCATGCCATTCTCCTTTCCAGGACTTCTCCTGACGCAAGCTGGGCGCATCTTGTTCCTCCGGGTCGGGTCATTCCCGAAATGCGATCGAACGGCGGCGGGTCACCATGCCCAATGACCCGGCACCCACCAGGGACCGTGCCAGTGACCGGGGATCCAGGGGCGCCGGACCACGACGGGCGGCGCCCCGCCGACGATCACGCCGGGGCGCCAGCAGCAGCGGCGCCAGTGGTAGCCCCACCCTGCATGCCACCCCCAGCCTGCGTGCCATCCCCAACCGGGGCGGTCCCACCAGGCCGCCGCCGGCGTCGGCGACAGCAGCGGCACGGCAAAGGCCGCCAGTCCGGCGGCGATGACGCAAACACGGCCGCGCGCGAACAACCGTTGCATCGGTTTTCCTCCTTACCAAACCACGCAGCGGGCCGGATGAATGCCGCCATACGGGCCGACATAGCTAGGCCGGCAGGCGCATCCGCTGAGGGCAAGGATCAGCAGCAGGCCGGCCAGCACGGCCGGGGCACTGCGCCTGAGTCGCCATCCCCGCCGCTGGCCTGGATCGATAACGCCGCAGTCGTCCGAAGCTTGCGCGCGCGCAGGACTGTCCGGATGTCCGGCCATTTCATGCTCTCCTGTTGCTGAAGGGTGATCGTCTCGACGCCGCGTAGGCGCGGCGCGGGCGTTACGGTGGCATGTTCAACGTCCCGGCCAGTTCGCGGCGGGACTCCGGGCTGACGGCGGCCAGCGCGGCGGCGGTGGCTTCCTGCACGTGCTCCTGCAGGGCGCTGGCGTGCGCTCGCACATCGGCGAAGGCGGCGGTGACCGAAGCGGCGTTGAAGTCCGGCTGCGCAATCGTCGCGGCCAGGTGGCGGCGGGCCTCCACCAGCGCCATGCGCGCCGTCCGGATGCCGGGGCGAAAAGGCCGCATGGCCAGCATGAATTTGCGCCGTTCGGCCTCCGGCAACTGGCCCACATGTTGACCGAAGGCGCCCCCGCCCAGTTGCGCCGCCGCCGGCGGCTGGTCGTGCAGGGCCGGACCGGCAAGGCGGGTGCCGAACATCACCCCGATCAACAGGCAATTGACCGCGAGCGAGGCGAGCAGAAAGACCGCCAGCCAGCGGCCGCGCGGGGCGGAACGGTCACTCATCTTCGGTGTCCAGATGCGCGCCGAAGCCGGACTGGGCGCCGACGCCGAAGTCGAGCAGGGCGAGCGAAATGACCTCGCGCTGGGGCGTCATGACGCTGCCGATGATCACGCCGACCGCCAGGCAGGCGGCGAGACCGCCGGCCTGCAGCCAGGAAAACGACCCGATTTCAAGACTGAGAGCGGCTGACAACCGGCTCCAGGCGGACGGTCGGGGGGCGGTGGCGCGCGAGAGAATGGCGGCGACCGCCGGCGGCGGCGGGCAGGCTTCGACCATGAACAGACGGTCGAGCCGGCTTGCCTGCTCGAGCAGGCGGGCGGCCTGCGGGCTGGCGGCCAGCAAGGCCAGGGCGGCGGCGCGCGCGGTCTGCGGCCAGCTGTCGATCGCCGTGCCGTAGCGGCTGATGTTGTCCTCGAATTGTGTGAGCGTCATCGGATTGCCTCGATCATGTCAGCGAGCTTCGAACGCATCGCCTTACGGGCGCGCACCAGCAGCAACTCCAGCGCGCCGGTACTGATGCCAAGCGAGTCCGCGGCCTCGGCATTGCTCATCCGGTCGATCTGACACAGCGCGAAGGCGACGCGCTGACGCTCCGGCAGCGTGGCCAGGGCCTGGCCGATGCGGCGGGCGATCTGTCCTGCATGCACGGCATCGTCCGACGGCGTGCCGGGATCGGCGAGGGGGAGCGTGTCGTCCAAAGGATCCTCGCGCACGCGGCGCGCTCCATCGATGGCCAGATTGACTGTCACGCGACCGAACCATCCGGCGAACCGCGCGGCGCCGCTGCGGTCCCAGTCGCGCGCCTTGGTCCAGACCCGCAGGAACGCCTCCTGCACCACATCCTCGGCGGCGCTGCGATTGCGGGTGACAGTGTAGGCCAGACGCATGGCGCGATGGCGGTGCCGTTCGATCAGAACCGCAAAGGCCTGCCGGTCGCCGCCGGCGACGAGGTCCACCAGGGCCTCGTCGCTCTGCTCCGCCGACACGGATAAGCCGGGCGGCGGGTTCATGGCGAACAGCGCGGCAAGGTTACGGGCCGATCTGCCGGCTGATCCGGTTCTCCTGCTGGTTCAGCGTCTGCTGCTCCAGGTGGGTGATGTGGCTGCCGTTCTGCGCGGCCATCAGGCGCTCCTCCTGGCGGACCTGATGATCCTCGTGGTGCAGTTGCGTGGCTTGGCCGCGGGTGATCTCGCCGGCGCGGTAGTCCTGGTTGATGCGGCGCGACTGGTTGGCCAGCCGGTCATTGACCTGGTCGCGGCGGGGATGCGCCGCGGCCCAGGCCCCATCGGCATGCGCGGCGGGGGCCACTCCGGCGGCGCCCAGGAAGATGGCGGAGGCCAGCAGCACCTGCTTGATGGCATACTCGGTCTTGACAGTATGGGCGGTCATCGCGGGTCTCTCCTTCCTCTGTCGCCGCCCGCCGTTGTGGCGCGTCCGGCTGATGAGGAGAAAACGGGCCAGACGGGCAAACCCTACGCGACCCATCACTGGGTCTGTGCGATTTTTCGCTTCGGGCAGCGCGGGCGGTCCGGAGGGGGCCGGACGCTGTTCCGTGGTGGCCGCAGGCTGGGCGTCGCGTCGGCGATCACGGCGCGGCCTCCTGCAAAACCAGCGGCTTTCGCGTGACACCAAGGGGCTGCTCGGTTGTGGCGGCGGGCGCTGACGCCGCTCTGACCAGCTTCGGGTGAGCGCCAAACCTGTTGGGGTCAGGCCAGGTTCTATCGCATGACCTCAACACGGCCAGCTTCCATAATGGGGGCCATTTGCCAAACGGCCCCCGTCGGTCGCGTGATCTTGTTGCATATGAAAATAATACCCCCCCCCCCGAAGAATCGTCCCGTTCCCCCGAATCCGTGAGTGGCGCTGCCGTGCCTTCCGCGAGTAAGGTTTTCTGCCCCAGCCATTCGACGATTCACGTCAGCTGAAGTGGCGTTCCCTTGGACGTCCCGCGCGGAGGTGGAAGGACAATGTCGCCACTGACCGTCTTTTTGGGAAAGTTCCTCGGTCTTTCCTGTCTCCTGATGTGTGCCGTCCTTGTGGCCAGGCCCAAAGCCTCCCTGGATGCGATCAACTCGATGATGGAAAGCCCCGGGCTGATCCTGGTTACGGGCATCTTCACCATGGCCGGCGGCGCAGCCCTGGTGATCGGCCACAATGTTTGGTCAGGAGGAGCTTTACCCGTTGCCGTGACGTTGTTGGGCTGGTTGACGCTGATCAAGGGCGTCGCCCTGATGGCGACACCGCCGCGTGCGCTGACTGCTTTTTACCAGGCGCTGCACTATCCGGCGTGGTTCCGCCTCTACATGGCCGCGGCCCTCGTGTTCAGCGCGTGGCTGACGGTGACGGCATTCCTGGCCTGACCGAGAAGATACGCCAGCCCGGGGAGATAAGTTTAGAGGGGGCCGATCCTTGAGGCTTGCCGGCAAATGGGCCATTCTGGGCCCCCGGGGCTCGACGGCAGGCTGGCGTTGTGTGGCGCGCGGCCGTCTTGCTCATGACCCCAAGCCATGACTGTTGCTCCATGACGGCTCTAACGCCCGCTTCTTTCGCTGCCGCCTCGTCGCCGGATCATCATCTCGCCGCCGTGGCACCGGATCGCCGCATCGTGCTGTACGACACCACCCTGCGTGACGGCGCTCAGACCCAAGGGGTGGATTTCTCGGTGGTGGACAAGCAGGTGATCACCGCCGAACTCGATCGCCTCGGCGTCGATTACATCGAAGGCGGCTGGCCGGGGGCGAATCCAACCGATGATGCGTTTTTCGCCGCCCCGCCGCGGCTGCGCCATGCCGCTCTCACCGCCTTCGGCATGACAAGGCGCCCGGGGCGCAGCGCCGCCAATGATCCGGGTCTGAGCGCGGTGCTGCAGGCGGGCACGGCGGCGGTCTGCCTGGTGGGCAAAGCCTCCGATCTGGCCGCGGAACTCGCTTTGGGGGTGACGCCGGAGGAAAATCTCGATCTCATCGGCGATTCCGTCGCCGAGGCGGTGAGCCGCGGCCGCGACGTGCTGTTCGATGCCGAGCATTTTTTTGATGGCTATCAGCGCAACCCCGATTACGCGCTGTCCTGCCTGCGGCGGGCGCAGCAGGCGGGCGCCTCGTGGCTGGTGCTGTGCGACACCAACGGCGGCACGCTGCCCGAGCAGATCTCGGCCATCGTCGGCGCGGTCGTGGCGGCCTTGCCGGGAGCGCATATCGGCATTCACACCCATAATGACACCGAAACCGCGGTGGCCGGCAGCCTGGCCGCGGTGGCCGCCGGGGCGCGGATGATCCAGGGCACGCTCAACGGCCTGGGCGAGCGCTGCGGCAATGCCAATCTGACCGCGCTGATCCCGACGCTGATGCTGAAGCTGGGCTATCAGACCGGCGTCACCGACGAGGGCCTGCGCCGCCTCACCGAGGTCAGCCACATGCTGGATGAGCGGCTGAACCGTGCGCCCAATCGCCACGCCGCCTATGTCGGCGAGAATGCCTTTGCCCATAAGGGCGGGCTGCATGCCGCGGCGATGGCCCGCGACAGCACCACCTACGAGCATGTGGTGCCGGCGCGGGTGGGCAATCGCCGCCATATCATCGTTTCCGACCAAGCCGGCCGGGCCAATCTGCTGACCCGGCTGTCCGAAGCCGGCATCGTCGTGGCCGCCGATGATCCGCGCATCCCGATGCTGGTCGAGATCGTCAAGCGGCGCGAATTCGAGGGCTACACCTATGACGGCGCCGAAGCCAGTTTCGAACTGCTCGCCCGCCGCACCCTGGGCGAGGTGCCCGAATTCTTCCGCGTCGCCTCGTTCCGGGCCATCGACGAGCGGCGCTGGAATGCCAAGGGTGAGCTGATCACCCTGTCCGAAGCCACCGTCAAGGTGGAGGTGCAGGGCCAGTTGCAGATGACCGTCGCTGAAGGCAACGGCCCGGTCAATGCACTGGATACCGCGCTGCGCAAGGTGCTGCTGCCGCTGTTCCCAGCACTGGAGGGGATGCGTCTGGCCGATTACCGGGTGCGCATCCTGACCCCGCAGGAAGGCACCAAGGCGGTGACCCGGGTGATGATCGACAGCCATGATGTCGCCGCCCCCTCGCTCGGGCGCTGGTCGACCGTCGGCGTCTCCGGCAATGTCATCGACGCCTCGTTCAGCGCCCTGCATGACGCGATCACCTACCGCCTGTTCTGCGCCCGGATGGAAGCGCCGGGGCGGGCTTCGGCGGAAACGTGATCGTCGGCCAGGGCAGCCGGGCAGGCCGAAGCCTCGTGACGAAGGTCGCCTTGGGCGGTTGAGCAATCCGGCAGGCCGTAACCCGAGTGAAGCCTGAGCAGGCCTCACATGATCGGCCTTATGTAGCAGCCGCCACCCACCTAATCTTGTCAACGAAATTAATGGGTTGTACTATTCCCCTGCCTGTGCCAGGAAGGACGCCGAGTTGGTTCGCTCGGCGGGGTCATCATGGCGCAACACTTTCTGCTTTCTG
>CAIXDS010000403.1 GCA_903918195.1 uncultured Acetobacteraceae bacterium
GATCAGCACGATGCCGTCAGCGGCCCGGCGGTAAGATGCGCCGGTCGGGCAGACCGTCACGCAGTCCGGCTGCTCGCAATGCTGGCACAGCCGCGGCACGTGCACGAGGCCGCCACCATCGGCGCCTTCGTAGCCGAACACCTGGTTCGGCCAGACCGCATCGGCGAGCGGCGCCGCTGTGCTGCCGCCCTTGCAGGCAATGCTGCAGGCGTGGCAGCCCACGCAGGTATCGAGGTCGATGACCAGGGTCGGCCGTGCCGTTCCGGTGCGCGGTGCGATCCCCGTCATGCCGGCGGCCTCGCCGTGCGGCGCGACCCGCGGATGAGCCGCGCCAATCCCGCCAGCGCCGAAAATTGCGGCATGGTGGAGCCGGTCTCGCCGGCGTCGCAGCGCTCCAGGCGAACACGCAGGTCGTACCAGGCCGCCTGGCCGGTCACCGGATCGGCATTGGCGCGGCGCGGTCCCGCCGCGTCCGCTGGCAGGTGGTCGGGAATAAGGTGGTTCAGCAGGAAGGCTTTGCGGCTCTCAGGCGCGTCCGCCGGCAAGCCCCAGGCACCGCCCCGCTTGCCGACGGCGTTCCAGGTCCACACCGTATCGGGCTGCACACCCTGCATGGTGCGGATACGCACCCGGATGCGCGCATGGGCGCTGACCAGCCACACCCAGTCGCCATCCGCCAGGCATTGCGCGCGCGCCGTCGCGTCGGCCACGTAGAGGTCATTGCGGCGCAATATCTGCCGCAGCCAGGCGTTCTGTGATCCCCAGGAATGATACATGGCCATCGGCCGCTGCGTCAGCGCATGCAGGGGAAAAGCCGCGTCCTCCGGTGGCGCCTGCCAGGACGGCAGCGGATCGAAGGCGACCCGCAGCCGCTCGCGCAGCGCGTCGGGCGGCTGATGCGGACCATGGCCCTCGGCGGCGAGACGAAAACGCTGCAACGGCTCGGAATAGATCTGCAGGACGATGGGCGCGGCCTCCGCCACAAAACCCATGCGCACGGCGAAGCCGAGGTACTCGGCATTGGCGTAGCGGTAGAAGCGCTCCGATGGCGCCAGTTCGTGCCGCCAGAAGCAGCCATGCGCCGCATACGCCTCGAGCTGGCGCGGATTGGCAGCCCCTCGGCCGACCTGCGTGCCGTCCTCGCCCCGCCAGCCCGCCAGCGGGCCGATCCCGGGCGCGCGCTCGTGGTTCGCCAGGTAGTCGGCGTAACCGCCGGGATAGCGCGGCGCGCCCTCCGGCGTGACCATGCCGGGCAGGCCGAGCCGCGCGCCGAGGTCCAGCAGCACGTCCTGGAACGGCCGTACGTCCCGGTCCGGCGCCACCACCGGCTGGCGGATCGAATCGGCGACGCCGTCGGCATCCGAGATCGGCCGGTCCAGGATCGAAATGGCGTCCCATCGCTCCAGGTAGGTGGTGTCGGGCAGCACCAGATCGGCATAGGCGACCATCTCGGAGGCGAAGGCGTCGGAATAGATGATGTGCGGGATGCGGTAGGCACCGGTGGCGGGATCAATGGCGGTCAGCATCTCCATTGTGCCGGCGGTATTCATTGCTGAATTCCACGCCATGTTGGCCATGAACAGGAACAGCGTGTCGATCGGATACGGGTCGCCGGCGGCGGCGTTGGCAATCACGCTCTGCATCATGCCGTGCGCGGCCAGCGGCGCCTCCCAGGAATAGGCGCGATCCAGCCGCACCGGCGTGCCGTCGGGCTGCAGCAGCAGATCCCCCGGCCCGGTCGGCAGACCGAGCGGCATGCCGCCCAGCGCCTGTCCGGGAGCACAAATCTTGCCGGCCGGCTTCGGGCCGGGCGGAATCGGCTTCGGGAAGGGCGGCTTGAAGCGGAAGCCGCCCGGGCAGTCGATGCTGCCGAGCAGCATTTGCAGCAGATGAATGGCGCGCGTGGTCTGAAACCCGTTCGCGTGCGCCGCGATGCCGCGCATGGCGTGCATCGCCACCGGGCGGCCCTGTGTGGTGGCGTGACGCCGGCCGGCGGTGTCGGTCCAGGGAATGTCGAGCGTGATCGCCTGGTCGAAGGCGACCTGCGCCAGCTCGGCGGCAATCCGGCGGATCGTCGCCGCCGGCACGCCGCACGAAGCGGCGGCGACGTCCGGCGCATAAGCCGGATCGAGGTAACGCTCGGCCAGCAGGTGGAACACGGGCACGGCGCCGCGCCCGTCCGGCAAGGTAAAGCTGCCGGCCACGGCGGGCGCGATCCCGGTGGTGTCGGCCGCGACCGCGGCCCCGTGACAGCGTGCCCAGCACAGCGGCTTTCCTTGTCCATCGCGTGCGAACAGGCCATGCTCCGCGCTGCCGGGTGCTTGCAGCACCAGCCAGTGCGCATTGGTGAAGCGCACGAGGAAATCGAAATCGATGCGGTCAGTGCGTAGCAACTCGTGCACCAGGGCAAGAACAAAAGCACCGTCAGTACCAGGGCGGATGCCGATCCACTCGTCGGCGATCGCCGCATAGCCGGTGCGCACCGGATTGACCGACACCACCCGGGCGCTGCGCTGCTTCAGCCTGCTCAGCCCGGCCTTGATCGGATTGGAATCATGGTCCTCGGCGACCCCGAACATCATCAGGTATTTGGTGCGCTCCCAGTCCGGCTCGCCGAACTCCCAGAACGAGCCGCCGATCGTGTAGAGCCCCCCGGCGGCGACGTTCACCGAACACAGCCCGCCATGGGCGGCGAAGTTGGGGGTGCCGAACTGTGCTGCCCACCAGCCCGTCAGCGACTGGCTCTGGTCGCGGCCGGTGAAGAAGGCGAGAAGGCGCGGATCGGTGCGGCGGATTGCGTCCAGCCAGCCGGTCGCGATGTCGAGCGCCTCGCCCCATTCGATCTCAACGAAACTGGCCTCGCCGCGCGGCCCAACGCGCTTCAGCGGCTTGCGCAGCCGCGCCGGCGAGCCGTGATGCAACAGACCGGCAGCCCCCTTGGCGCAGAGCACGCCGCGGTTCTTTGGATGCAGCTTGTTGCCCTCGATGCGGACGGGCCGACCGGCCTGCAGGTGCACGTCGATGCCGCAGCGGCAGGTGCACATGTAGCAGGTGGTCTGGGTGATGGAGGTTGATGCGATCGCGGGCGCCAAGCCATTTGCTCCCTGCCGCGGCCGGGCTCGAACGGCCGCCGGTTCCCCGCTACCGACAGGGTGCGGGCTCATTTCACACGCACTTCGTGTGACTTGGTTGCGCCGACACCATGAGAATGTCAATCGTCCGCTCGACGCTGCCGGACTGGCCATCCATCTCAGTGAGATAGTCATTTAACGTGAATTGGTGCCCGCC
>CAIXDS010000404.1 GCA_903918195.1 uncultured Acetobacteraceae bacterium
CCATGGCGTCCATCACCCGTCCTTGCCGATGCGGGATCGGCACTTGCCGTCCCAGGCGACTGTTCGGGTCCCCGGACTGCGTCACGGAAGGGGCACCGCGCTGGACCACGGGCTCTGCCACCCCAGGGCAAGGCGGGCTCCCTTCCGTGCCCGAACGCGTAAGCTTACGCGTTCGGGCACGATCAGAGATACAAGGGCAGAGCCCTGGCCTTTCTCTCTTGCCCAGAACACCGTCAGCGGGCTACGATTTGTACATGGATGCGACGATTCACCCGAACCGATTTTGGCGCCGCTGGCGGTACACTCCGGCGGCTTAGGTTCTCGCACCCGACGATGACCCCGAAGCCGCCCCACCGAGGCAGCTTTCGTTTCTCCGATTATTCACAACGAAATTTCGCCGACCGTGGTGCGGTCCTCTGCAAGGAGACCCGACATGACCCGGCTGAATTTTTGCTTCACCCCCCTCGATAGCGTCGATTTCGACGTCTGCGCCGGGCCGCCGCGGCCCGAGACGCCGCCACCGGCACGTGCCGCGGCCAAAACCGAGCCCGCCCACCCCGCCGCCCACCCCACAGAAGCAAAAAGGATGCCCGTCCCCGCCGAGGGGTGACGCGCCTCGGCACGGAATGCTATCGCCATCCGATGCCCGCCAAAGCCGCCATCGTCGGAGTCGCCGGCACCACACTGAGCGGTGAGGAAGCAGCGCTGTTCCAGGCACATCCGCCGGCGGGTGTCATCCTGTTTGCCCGCAACATCGCCGACCCGGACGGGTTGCGGCTGCTGGTGGACGCCCTGCGCCAGACTTTGCCGGCGGGCGCGGTGCTGATGGTCGACCAGGAGGGCGGGCGGGTCGCCCGGCTGCGGCCGCCGCACTGGCGGGCACATCCTCCGGCGGCGGCGCATGGCGCGCTATATGCGGACAACCCGGCGGCGGGGCTGCGGGCGGCCTGGTTGACCGGGGCGCTGATCGGCCTGGACTGTAGCGGCGCGGGATTCGATGTGGTGTGCACGCCGGTGCTCGATTTGCGGCTGCCCGGCGCGCATGGCGTCATCGGCGACCGCGCCTTCGGCGAGGACCCGCAGGACGTGGCGCGGCTCGGCCGGGCGATGGCGGCGGGGTTGCTCGCCGCCGGCGTGCAACCGGTGGGCAAGCACGCGCCGGGGCACGGGCGGGCGCGGGTGGACAGCCATTTGGAACTGCCGGTGGTGACCGACGCCGACCTGCAGGCCGACTGGCTGCCCTTCGCCGCCAACGCCGATCTGCCCTGGATGATGACCGCGCATGTCCGCTACGACGCGCTGGACCCGGACTCGCCGGCCACCCTCTCCGCCCGCATCCTGGCCGATGTGGTGCGCGGCCGGATCGGCTTCGGGGGCGTGCTGGTGAGCGACGATCTGGCCATGCAGGCGCTGGACGGCACGCCGGCGGACCGGGCCCTGGGCGCGCTGGCGGCGGACTGCGACGTGGCGCTGTATTGCAGCGGCGAGATCGCCCCGACCGCCGATCTGCTGGCCCGCTGCCCGTCGCTGACCGAGGCGGCACTTGCACGGCTGCAAGCGGGGCAAGCGTTGGCGGCGTCGCGGCGCGAGGCCCTGGACGAAACGGCACTGGCGCATGAACGGAACGGATTGCTGACGTGAACCAATGGCTTGAGTGGACGCTCTCGTTCGTCGCGCTGGTGACGGCGATCATCCTGCACGAGGTGTCGCACGGCTACGCCGCGCTGGCGCTGGGCGACGACACGGCCAAGAAACTGGGCCGGCTGTCGCTCAATCCGCTGGTGCATGTGGACCGGCTGGGCACCATCATCCTGCCCGGCATTTTCCTGGTGGCGCAGGCGGTGACGCATACCGGCGGCGGCGTGTTCTTCGGCTGGGCCAAGCCGGTGCCGATCGCGCCCTGGCACTTCGCCGATCCGCGGCGGGGCATGATGCTGGTGGCGCTGGCCGGGCCGCTGACCAACTACGCCCTGACCTTCCTGGCCATCCTGGCGCTGCACGCGACACCGCTGCTGCCCGACATGGTGCGGGGCTATGCGCTGGTCTTCATCGGATTCTTCATCATGGCCAATCTGGCGCTGGGCACCTTCAACCTGCTGCCGATCCCGCCGCTGGACGGCGGCCGGGTGGTGGTGGGGCTGCTGCCCGAGCGCCTCGCCATGGCCTGGGCGCGGCTTGAGGGGGCCGGCATCGTCATCGTGTTGCTGATGGTGTTCGTGTTGCCCCTGGTGCTCGGCCAGTTCGGCATCCAGGCGAACCCGCTGGCGCTCTGGCTGCACGCGGTCGGCGACCCGATCTTCCAGGCGCTGGCCGTCGCCGCGGGGCGGCCGCACGATCTGTTCGTGCTGCTGCGCTTCCTGGGCGCCGGTGCCTGACACCGCCGCCTCGCAGCCAGGCCCCGCCGATGCGTCCCCCCTCGCACCGAATGACGCACTGATGCTGCATCTGGAGGGGTTCGAGGGGCCGCTCGATCTGCTGCTGGAGCTGGCGCGCGGGCAGAAGGTGGACCTCGCCCGCATTTCCATTCTGTCGTTGGTCAACCAGTACCTGACGATGATCGAAGGGGCGCGGCGGGTACGCCTGGAACTGGCGGCCGACTGGCTGGTGATGGCGGCCTGGCTGACCTGGCTGAAGTCGCGCCTGCTGCTGCCCGCCGGCAGCGCCGCCCAGGAGGAAGGCGAGCAGGCCGCCGAGGTGCTGGCCGCCAGGCTGCGCGACCTGCAGGCCATCCGCGCGGCCGCGGCCTGGCTGTCCAGCCGGCCGGTGCTGGGGCAGGACGTGTTCGCCCGTGGCGCGCCCGAGGACCTGACCGAGACCGACCGCTCGCGGCTGGCGTTCGACCTGCCGGGGCTGATGCGGGCCTATCTGCAGGCCCTGCGGCGCAGCGCCGGCACCCGGCAGTACCGCCCGGCCGCGGTGACGATCTGGACCATCAAGGACGCGCTGGCCCGGCTGGCCGATCTGGTGGGCTCACTGCCGGACTGGACCAGCCTGGAGCGGTTCCTGCCGGAGAGCGCGGGCACGCCGCTGCAACGGCGGGCGGCGATGGCCAGCACGCTGGTGGCGGGGCTGGAGATGGCCCGCGGCGGGAAGCTGCGGCTGCGCCAGGAGGCCGCGTTCGGTCCCATCCTGCTGCACCGCGCGGAGGCGGCCCCGGCCGGCGAGGAGGAACATAATGACCGATCCTGACCCCGATCCCGCCGCCCCCCCGGCCGAGGAGCAGGCCGCGGGGGCGCCGGCCGCGATCTCCCCCGAGGCGCTGGAGGACGCGCTGCGGCTTGCCGAGGCGATGGTGTTCGCCGCCGCCGCGCCGGTGGCGGCACGGGCGCTGGCGAACCTGTTGCCGGTGGGCGTGGACCCCGACGCCGTGGTGGCGGCGCTGCGCGAGCGCTACGCCGGACGCGGGGTGGAACTGGCCGAGGTAGCAGGCGGGCTGCAGTTCCGCACCGCGCCCGATCTCGCGCCACGGCTGCGCCGGGTGGTGGCGGTGGCGCGGCGGCTGCCGCGGGCGGCCATGGAGACGGTGGCCATCATCGCCTACCACCAGCCGGTGACGCGCGCCGAAATCGAGGAAATCCGTGGCGCCTCGCTGTCACAGCAGACGCTGGACTCACTGCTGGAGCAGGGTCTGATCATGCCCAAAGGCCGCAAGGAGGCACCCGGACGGCCGACGCTGTGGGCGACCACGCCGGCCTTCCTGGCGCAGTTCGGGCTGAAGGATCTGCGCGACCTGCCGCGGCGCGAGGATTTGCTGGTCGAGCCGCCCTCGGCTCAGCCGGTGCCGGAGGTTGGGTAAAGGAAGGCCAGGCTCTGCCGTGGCGTGCCGTCCCCCAATCGCCCTGGCGCCCCGGTTTCACATCTGAATGGTTTCCTGCTAACCAGCCGGCCCCGGAGATGTAACGCCCGCATGTTCGACTTTGCCTGGTCCGAGATCGTGCTGATCGGCGTGGTGGCCCTGGTCGCCATCGGGCCGAAGGACCTGCCGGTCGCCATGAAGGCGGTAAGCGGGATGGTCAAGAAAGCGCGCCGCATGGCAGGCGAATTCCAGACCCATGTGGACGACATGATGCGCGACGCGAACCTCCAGGAGGTCCGCAGCCAGATCAATGAAATCCGCAACTTCGACATCAAGGGCACGATCGAACGCGCGGTCGATGCCGATGGCACGATCCGCCAGACCTTTGCCGCCAACCCGCTGGAGCCGACCCCGGTGCCAGCGGCCGGCGCAGCAGCGATCGACAGCCCCGCAACGGTCGAGGACGCGGCCCCCCCGCCGGACGCCCCCGCCTTCATCCCGCCGGAGTTCTCCGCCAAGCCCGAGCCGCCGCCCGCCTTCATCCCGCCGGGGGTGACCGCGCCGCGCTCGTCCTATTACGGCAGCCCGCGCGCCTGACCGCGCTCCAGACCCAGAGACGCCCGTGCGCATCCCCTTCCTGACCAAGAAATCCGACGCGGCCAAACCGGTCCCGCCCGCGCCCGAAGAAGACATCATCGACGACAAGCCGATGCCACTGCTCGAACACCTGATCGAGCTGCGCAGCCGGCTGATGTGGTCGCTTGGCGCTTTCCTGCTGGCGTTCTTCGTCTGCTACCACTTCTCGTCAGCGCTTTATGGCTTCCTTGCCCAGCCGCTGGCGGACGTGGAGGTGCGACTCGGCGGCAGCCAGCGCATGATCTACACCTCGCTGACCGAGGGGTTCTTCACCTACCTCAAGGTGGCGATGTTCGGCGGCGCCTTCATCGCCTTCCCGGTCATGGCGACGCAGCTCTGGCTGTTTGTTGCCCCCGGGCTGTACCGCAGCGAGAAGAAGGCGCTGCTGCCCTTCCTGCTGGCCTCGCCGGTGCTGTTTGTGATGGGGGCTGCGCTGGCGTATTATTTCGTGTTTCCGATCGCCTGGGGATTCTTCCTGAGTTTTCAAACGCCGCAGGGCGCCGGCGGGCTGCCGATCGAGCTGGAAGCGCGGGTGTCGGAATATCTCGATCTGGTGATGAAACTGATCTTTGCCTTCGGGGTGACGTTCCAGTTGCCGGTGGCGCTGAGCCTGATGGCCAAGGTGGGCATCGTCACCTCGGCCGGGCTGAAGCGTTACCGGCGCTATGCCATTGTCGGCATGTTCATCGTCGCCGCCATCCTGGCACCGCCCGACATCATCACCCAATGCGGTCTGGCGATCCCGCTGATCGCGCTCTACGAGGTTTCCATCATCGCGGCGAAGCTGGTCGAGCCCAAGCCGGTCGAGGTCTGAGCCATGCACGATATCCGCACCATCCGCGCCGAGCCGGCGGCGTTCGACGCAGCCATGGCGCGCCGGGGCCTGAAACCCGCGGCACAAGCCATCCTCGACCGCGACGCCACCCGCCGCGCCGCCCAGACCGATCTGCAGGAGCGCCAGGCGCGGCGCAACGCGCTGGCGAAACAGGTGGGTGAAGGCCGCCGGCGCGGTGAGGACACGGCCGCGCTGGAGGCCGAGGCCACCACGCTCCGGGGCGAAATGGAGGGGCTGGAAGCCGAGGCCGCCCGGCTGGACGCCGACATCAAGGCCGTGCTGGAGAGCCTGCCCAACATCCTCGACCCCGACGTGCCCGACGGCGCGGACGAGACCGCCAACGTGGTGGTCAAGCAATGGGGCAAGCCGCGCGATCTCGGCTTCGAGCCGAAACAGCATTTCGAGCTGGGTGAAGCGCTGGGCCTGATGGATTTTTCCACCGCCGCGAAAATGGCCGGGGCGCGGTTCACCATCCTGCGCGGCCAGCTCGCGCGGCTGGAGCGGGCGCTCGGTCAGTTCATGCTCGATCTGCATACGCGCGAGCACGGCTATGAGGAAACCATCGTCCCGTTGCTGGTGAACGCGGCCAGCTGCTACGGCACCAACCAGTTGCCGAAGTTCGAAGAGGATTTGTTCAAGACCACCGACGGCCGCTACCTGATCCCCACCGCCGAGGTGCCGCTGACCAACACCGCAGCCGGCGAAATCATCGCCGAAAAGCGGCTGCCGATCCGGCTGACCGCGCTGACCGAGTGCTTCCGGTCCGAAGCCGGTGCGGCGGGGCGCGACACCCGCGGCTATCTGCGCCAGCACCAGTTCCGCAAGGTGGAACTGGTCTCGATCGTTCACCCCGACACCAGCGACACCGAGCACGAGCGCATGACCGCCTGCGCCGAGCGGGTGCTGGAGACGCTCAACCTGCCCTATCGCCGGGTGGTGCTGTCCTCGGGCGATACCGGGTTTGGCGCGACCAAGACGTTCGATCTGGAGGTCTGGCTGCCGGGCCAGAACATGTGGCGCGAGATTTCGTCCTGCTCCAACACGCGCGAGTTCCAGGCACGGCGGATGAATGCGCGCTGGCGCAGCACCGAGGGCAAGTCGGTGGCTTATGTGCACACGCTGAACGGCTCGGGCGTGGCGGTCGGGCGGGCGCTGATCGCGGTGATGGAGAACTTCCAGCAGGCGGACGGCTCGATCCTGGTGCCGCCGCCGCTGTGGCCCTACATGGGCGGCGTGGAGCGTATCGCGGCTGCCTGAACGAGGAGCGCGCGCATGCGGGTCGATCCGGTGACCGATGTGCTGCTGGCGGTGGATGTGCAGCCCGATTTCATGCCGGGCGGCGCGCTGCCGGTGCCCGGGGGCGACCAGGTGGTGCCGGTGATCAATCGCCTGCTTGCTGGCCCGTTCCGGCACGCCGTCGCCACCCAGGACTGGCACCCGCCCGGCCACATGTCGTTCGCCAGCGCGCATCCGGGCCGCGCGCCGTTCGAGACCGTCAGCGTGCCGTACGGCGTGCAGACGCTATGGCCGGACCACTGCGTCCAATGCACCCCGGGGGCGGCGCTGCATGCCGGGCTCGACCAGTCGCGGATCGAGCTCATCGTTCGCAAGGGATTCCACCCGTCGGTGGACAGTTACTCGGCGTTCCAAGAGAACGACCGCGTCACCTCCACCTGCCTCGATGTCTGGCTGCGCGCCCGCGGTTTCCGGCGGCTGTTCCTGGCCGGGCTGGCGACCGATTTCTGCGTGGCGTGGTCGGCTGAGGATGCGGTGCGGGCGGGTTTCGAGGTGGTGGTGGTTGAGGATGCCTGCCGCGGCATCGGCCTGTCCACCGGTCCGGGCCGCACGACGGTGGACGACGCCAGGGACCATTTGCGCCACACGCACGGCGTGCGGTTCGTAGACAGCGCAGAACTGTCGGCAGTTTAGCATGGAATGGGTTCCAAGGGCCTCCCGGCCGTCGCGCCGAAGGCGCGCTGCGCGCGACGGCGGGTCCAGGGCAGAGCCCTGGCCTTACTTACTTCACGATGTTCCCCGCTTCCCGCCCCGCCAGCACCGCGTCGATCCCGTCCAGCGCGAGGTTCCCCATGGCGTCGCGCGTTTCCGTCGTGGCGCTGCCCAGGTGCGGCAGCAGCACCACGTTTTCCAGCGTGCGGTAGGCCGGGTGCAGGGCCGGCTCGCCGTCGTAGACGTCGAGGCCGGCGCAGGCCACCTGGCCGGTGCGCAGGGCGGCGATGAGGGCTTCGTCGTCCACCAGGGTGCCGCGGGCGGCGTTCACCACGATCGCGCCGCGCGGCAACTTCGCGAGGCGGTCGGCGTTCAGCCATTTGCGCGTGGGCGGGCCGCCGGGGGCGTTCAGCGAGAGGATGTCGCAGGCGGCAAGGAACGAAGCATCGTTGTCGTGCCAGATCGCGCCGCGCTCCAGCTCCGGCGGCAACCGCGCCATGTTGCGGTAGTGCACCTGCATGCTGAAAGCACTCGCCATGCGGGCGAGTTCGCGGCCGATGCGGCCCATGCCGAAGATGCCCAGCCGCTTGCCGCTCACCAGCGTGCCCAGGAGCTGGGTCGGGCACCAGCCGGTCCAACGGCCGGATCGCACCAGGCGCTCGCCCTCGCCGGCGCGGCGGGCGGCGGCGAGGATGAGCAGGAAGGACAGTTCCGCCGTCGCCACCGAGAGCACGTCGGGCGTGTTCACCACCGGCAGACCGCGCGCCCGGGCGGCGTCAAGGTCGATATGGTCGGTGCCGACGCTGAAGGTGCCGAGCACGCGCAGGCGGGCCGGAAGGGCAGCGATGGTGGCCGCGTCCAGCCGGTCGGCCGGGCAGCACAGCACGGCGTCCGCCCCCTCGGCCAGACGCACCACATCGGCGCCGGTGCGGGGCGTGTCGCCGGGGTTCAGGCGGGCGTCGTAGTCGCGGGCGGCGCGGGCCTCGATGCCGGGGGGCAGGCGGCGGGTGACGAGCAGGACGGGCTTGTCCATGGTCGCATGTCCAAATCGGTTCAGCCGGGGGCCAGGGTGCCGCGGCGGGCCCAGGTGATGGCGTCTTCCAGCCGGTCATCGCCGCAGAACACTTCCCGCCCCACCACGAAGCTCGGCGCGTCGAACAGGCCGATTGCGCGGGCTTCCGCGGTGGCGGCGAGATAGGCCTCGCCGATCTTGTCGCTTTTGGCGGCGGTGATGATTCGGGCCGGGTCCTGGCAGATTTCGCGCAGGCTGTCGGACAGGTTCGGTTCGATGCCGGGCTCCTGGCCGAGCTGGAACCAGCGCCGGTAGGTCGCCCGGACATAGTGCTCGCACCAGCCTTCGCGGGCGGCGAGCACGGCGACGCGGTTGGCGAGGTCGAATTCCTGCAGCGGATAGGGCGCCGGCACGCGCGCCGGCAGGCCGTACAGCGCCGCCCGCCGCTCGATGTCGCGCCACATATAGGCGGCGAACGGACCGGTGTTCTGCTCCGGCAGCAGCGGGCACGCCGAGAAAGGCCGCCAGCGGAACGCGATGCCGGATGTCCGCGCCAGCTCGGGCAGGCGCATCACCGTCAGGTACGTGGTGGGGCAGCCGACCGAGAACCAGAAATCAATGCTTTGCGCCTTCATTCGTGCCTCATTCCGCTTCGCTGTCGTTCAGGCGACGCCGGCCGCCGCCAGATGCGGCCCCAGACGTCCCGTGGCCGCCAGCGCCAACATGCGCAGGTCGCTGGCCAATGACCAGAAGGGATGGCCGAAGGTTTCCGGCCGGTTGCCCTCCACCAGCCCGTGCGCGGTCCAGGCGAAGCCATAGCCAAGCACCGGGGCGGCCGGCAGCCAGCGCCAGTCACGGAAGATAACGGCGCCGGCCAGACAGGCCAGCGCCAGGGTGGTGCCAACATAGTGAAGAGTTCGGGTCGGCCGGCGCGCATGGGCGCGCAGGTAACGGTGCCAGAATTCCGCGTAGGTCATGATGTCCCCCCACTCGAGCCAGCAGCGCGCCAGCGGAGTGTGAGCCGCTGCGGGGCGGCGGCGTCAAGCTTGTGCGGCGATAGTGATATAATATAACATTCCCCGTCCCGGAGAGGCCGATGCGACGACGCAATTTGCTGCTTTCGGTCCCTGCCCTGCTGGCTGCGCCCGCGCGCGCCGCACCGGCGCTGCCGGTGGTGGCGTCGTTTTCCATCCTCGCCGACATGACCCGCGAGGTCGGCGGTCCGGCGGTGGCGGTGCGTTCGCTGGTGCCGGCGGACGGCGACGTGCATGTTTACGAACCGCGCCCGTCCGATCTGCTGGCCATCAGGGGCGCCGCGCTGGTGGTGACCAACGGGCTGGGGCTGGAGGGCTGGCTTGAGAGGCTGTTGCCAGCCTCCGGCACGACGGCCCCGGTGGTGGTTGCCGCAGCGGGGGTGACGCCGCGGCATATGGCCGAGGGTGTCGATCCGCATGCCTGGCAGGACCCCCGCAACGGTATTCTGTACGCGCGCGCCATCGCCGACGGGCTCGTACGGGTCGCGCCGGACCAGGCGGCGGATATCCGGGCGCTGGAACAGGACTACGCCCGCCGCATTGCCGAGACCGATGCCTGGATCGCGCAAGAGGTCGCAACGGTTGCGCCGGAGCGACGGCGTATCCTCACCAGCCACGACGCTTTTTTTTACTTTGGCGCCCGCTACGGCATCGACTTTATCGGCGTGCAGGGCATCGACACCGAGTCCGACCCCTCGGCCGCCGCCATCGCAGCACTGGTGCGCCAGATCCGGGCGGAGAACATAACCGCGGTGTTCGTCGAGACCATGACCAGTCCCCGCCTCGCCCGGACAGTGGCGCGCGAGAGCGGCGCGGTGCTGGGAGGGGAGGTGTATTCCGACGCGCTGTCGCCGCCGGGCGGGCCGGCCGACACCTACCTGAAGATGTTCCGCTACAACGTTACGCTGTTCGTGCAGGCGATGCGCGGCGGCTGAGCCGGGCGGTGTCAGCCAGCCGCACGGGCGTCCAGCCAGTCCAGCAGGGCGGCGCGGAACGGCAGCAGGCGTTTGTACTGCTGCATCGCCTCCGGCAGGGCGCGCACCGCGGCGGCCAGACGGGCGGCCTCCGACGGCCGGGCACAAATTTGCGCCAACGGATGCACGCGCACGCGGATGGCGAACAGCACCGCATCGTTGGCAAGTTTCGTCAGCGTCTGGCGCTCGGTGCGCAGGAACAGCGCCGCGCCGGCAGTGGCGGCGGTGATGCGGTCCGCGCTGGCGGTGCGTCGTTCGCCGCCGGGCTGGAACAGGGCGGGGTCGTCCAGCAGCGACCAGTTGACCCGTTCCACCATCCGGCCCGGCCGCAACTGGCCGATCAGCCGGTTAACCGGACCGGCAAGGCGGTTGGCGTAAGCAGGCACCTCCGCGTGCACATCGGCCAGAGTCCGCCCCAGCTTGTCGGCCAGACGCCAGCCGGTCGGAAAGCACAGCACGGCGGCGGTCAGCGCCGGGCCGTGAGCGCCGGGGGCAACGACGCAGAGATCTTCCTGCACCAGCCGTCCGGCGGCCTCCAGGGGGTCGATACCCGGATCGGCAAGGTTCCAGGTCTCGCCGGTCAGCCGGTTGTGCAGGGCCATGCCGTCGCGCCTGAACCAGTGCGGAAACCGCGACGGCAACAGCTCGCCCAGCAGGGCCAGCACCGCCGCCCGTGCCGCCTCGGAGCCCGGCATGGCGCCGAACACCGCGTCGTGCCGGCCAGCCAGCAGGCTGCGTCGCAACGCCATCTGCGCCGGGTACAGCGCGTCGATCTCGATCAGCGCGGACGGGTCGCGCGCCAGCAGCCCCATCTGCAGGCGGTACGGCCCGTCCTCGAAGGGCAGGAGAATGGTCTCGGCCGGAAGCTGCATGCGCAATCGTATCATGATCGCATGGCGGCATTCAGCCGGCACCGCCCGAATGTGGACGCCAACCGGCGAGAACGAGTCGGGCCACGCGGAACCTGTCAGCCTGAACGATTTCAGGCAACGATCACAACAACGGCGTCCGGGAGCTTATGTTTATTTTCCGTAAACAACGCGCCAGAGAGATCGACTTCGAACAATATCCCATTTTTTGGTCAAATCCGACCGGCCGGCAGGAGAGTGGTGTGCGCCTTCATGCCATACGGTGGTTTCTTCTGGAGCACCGTTGCGATCACCGTGTATAAGTCGCTGTGGCGAGACATTCCGTCCGGCGCCGCCACAACCTGAAAGCGATTCCCTTCGGGGTGAGCATGCCCAGGATTGAGAGTTGCCGGGTGGTTGCCATTTTGCAAACAACCTTCACGCATCCTGAGGGAATCGGGCCGCCACCACGGGTGGCGAGGGAGATGGGCAACTGATGACGGCGCAGCGGCACATTCTTGTGGTGGACGATGATCCTGCTCTGCGCACGGCGTTGCGCCGTCCGCTGATCGCCGGCGGTTACCTGGTCACCGAGGTGGGCTGCGTGGCAGAAGCGGCGCGGGCGGCCCTTGCCGGCGGCTGTCGTTTCGACCTTATCATCCTCGATCTCGCCTTGCCCGATGGCAACGGCCGCGATTTCTGCGCCGGGCTGCGCCGCCAGGGCATCAACGTGCCGATCATCCTGCTGACCGGGCTGGACGATGAGGACGAGATGGTGCGCGGCCTGGACGCCGGCGCGAACGATTACGTCACCAAGCCGTTCCGGGTGGCCGAGCTGATGGCGCGGCTGCGGGCACAGATGCGGGTGCACGACATCAGCGAAGATGCCGAACTGGCGATCGGCGCGTTCCGCTTCCGGCCCGGCGATAAGGTGCTGATCGAGCCTGACGGTTCCCGCGTGCGGCTAACCGGCAAGGAGGCGGCGGTGCTGAAATACCTCTACCGCGCCACCGCTCCGGTGACCCGCACCGAATTGCTTCAGCATGTCTGGGGCTACCACGCGAACGTCACGACCCATACGGTCGAGACGCATATGTACCGGCTGCGCCAGAAGCTGGAGGCCGATCCCACCCGCATGCGCCTGCTGCTGAACGAGGAGGGCGGCTACCGGCTGTATCCGGCCGGTGTCAGGGTGGTGACCGACCCGTCAGCCGACCCGGAACTCGCCGCCGCCAGCGTGTGACCCCGCCAGCGTGTGACCGGTAACACCGCCCCGATCGCGCGGCGCGCGTCTTATCCCAGACCGGGGTGATCCGTGCGGCGAGCGGTGGGCAAGCGGTACCCCGCCGGATGCGCCTCTCTCCAGGCAAGTGCGGTCGCCACGATGTCGTCGATCGCGGCGAAGCGCGGCTTCCAGCCGGTCTCGCGCATGATGCGCGCACTCGAGGCCACCAGCACCGCCGCGTCGCCCGGCCGCCGGTCGGCCATGCGGACCGGCACCTGGCGGCCACTGACCCGCTGCACCGCCTCGATCACCTCCAGCACCGTGTGTCCCTGGCCGTTGCCGAGGTTGTAAACCGCGCTGCGGTGGTCGAGCACCGGCAGCACGCGCAGATGCGCGTCGGCGAGATCGGCCACATGCACGTAGTCGCGGATGCAGGTGCCGTCCTGGGTCGGCCAGTCGCGGCCGAACACCGCGATCTCCGGCCGGCGGCCGAGGGCGGCGTCGATGACCAGCGGGATCAGATGGGTTTCGGGATCGTGCGCCTCGCCGAGCCGGCCTTCGGCGTCGGCGCCGGCGGCGTTGAAATAGCGCAGGCAGGCGCTGCGCAGGCCGTGTGCCTGGTCGGCCCAGGCCAGGGTGCGCTCCAGCATGGCCTTGCTTTCGCCATAGGCCGAGGCGGGGTCGATGCGCGCTTCCTCGTCGATCGGCAGGCAGTCGGGCATACCGAACAGCGCTGCCGTGGAGGACAGCACGAAGCGGGGCACGCGGTGGCGCACGCAGGCTTCGATGAGCCGCACGCCGGTACCGACGTTGCTCGAAAGGTAGCGAACCGGTTCGCGCATGCTGTCGCCGACCACGGAGAGCGCGGCGAAATGGAACACCGCTTCCCATGGCCCGTCGGCCAGCACCGGCTCGAGCACCGACGGGTCAGCGACGTCACCCTCGACCAGCCGCGCCCCGGGCAGCACCGCTGCGCGATGGCCGGTGGACAGGTCGTCGATGACGGTGACCGACAGGCCACGTTCGAGCAATGCCGCCACCAGGTGGCTGCCGACGTAGCCGGCCCCGCCGGTGACCAGGAAGCGTCCCGTCAAGATTGCCTACTCCTCGTTCGCGCCGCGCCGAATCCGGACGCCGGGCCGCGCCCACACGTCTGGTAACCGGCGCCGACATACACCAAGTGCACGCATTGCGTGTGCAACATCTTTTGCACGACCTTTGCCGGCGGCTCGCGTTCGTGTTTCTCTTCGTTGCGGCAATGGGTGGGGGCGCGGATGGCGGAGCCGGCGGGCGCGCGTGGCCCGGTGCTGGATGTGCTGACGGCATTCCTGCGGCTGGGCTGCACCAGCTTCGGCGGGCCGGTCGCCCATCTCGGCTATTTCCGCGCCGACTTGGTGCAGCGCCGAGGCTGGCTGGACGAGGCGGGTTTCGCCGACATCGTGGCGCTGTGCCAGTTCCTGCCGGGTCCGGCGAGCAGCCAGACGGCCATGGCAATCGGCATGCTGCGCGCCGGCCTGCCCGGCGGGCTGGCCGCCTGGGCCAGCTTCACCCTACCCTCTGCGGTGCTGATGACCGGCTTCGCCTATGGCGTGTCGCTGGTGGGCGACGTGGCCCACGCCGCCTGGCTGCACGGGCTGAAGATCGTCGCCGTCGCGGTGGTGGCGCAGGCCGTCTGGGGCATGGGGCGCACGCTTTGCCCGGACCGGCTGCGCGCCAGCATGGCGGTGGGCGCGGCGATCATGGCGCTGGCGGTGCCCTCGGCCGCGGGGCAGGTCGGGGCGATCGCCGTGGGCGGGGTGATCGGCTGGCTGGCGCTGCCGGCGCCGGCCGTCCCGCCGGGCGGCTTGCTGCAGTTCGGCGTGCGGCGGCGGGCAGGAGTGGTGGCACTGGCGGTGTTTTTCGCCCTCCTCGCCGGACTGCCGTTACTGGTGGCCGCCGGCGGGGGGCATGCGCTGGCGCTGCTCGACCGGTTCTTCCGCGCCGGGGCGCTGGTGTTCGGCGGCGGCCATGTGGTGCTGCCGCTGCTGCAGCAGGCCGTGGTGCCGCCGGGCTGGATCGGGCCGGACGCGTTTCTGGCCGGCTATGGCGCCGCGCAGGCCCTGCCGGGTCCGCTGTTTTCCTTCGCCGCCTATCTGGGCGCGGCGATGGGGCCGGCGCCGTCGGGGCTGGCCGGCGCAACGCTGTGTCTGGTGGCGATCTATCTGCCCTCGTTCCTGCTGCTGGTTGGCGTGCTGCCATTCTGGGACGCGCTGCGGCGGCGCGCGGCGGTGCAGTCGGCGCTGCTGGGGGTGAATGCCACCGTGGTGGGGCTGCTGCTGGCGGCGCTATACACGCCGGTCTGGACCTCGGCGATCACCGGTCGGGCGGATTTCGCCATCGGGCTGGCGGCGTTTCTCGCCCTGGCGGTCTGGCAGCTGCCGCCCTGGCTGGTGGTGCTGCTGGGCGGCGTGGCCGCCGCTGCGCTAGGGTGGCTGCATGCCGCATGATCACCAGCACGACCACGACGACCATGACCACCACGGCCACGCGCCGGCGCGGTTCGGGACCGCGTTTGCCCTAGGCGCGGTGCTGAATATCGGCCTGGTGGCCGCCCAAATTGTCTACGGCATCGCCGCCAACTCGATGGCCCTGCTGGCCGACGCCGCCCACAACGCCGGCGACGTGCTCGGCCTGCTGCTGGCCTGGGCGGCCTTCGTGCTCGGGCGGCGGCTTCCCTCGGCGCGGCGCACCTATGGCTGGGGCCGCAGCACCATTCTGGCGGCGCTGGCCAATGCGGTCGTGCTGCTGATCAGCGTCGGCGCCATCGCGGTTGCGGCGGTTGAGCGGCTGGTGGCGCCCTCCCCGGTCGCCGGGACCACGGTCATCTGGGTGGCCGGCGCCGGCATCGTCATCAACGGGTTCACTGCCGTGCTGTTCACCGGCGGCCACGACGCACGCGGCCATGAGGACCTCAATATCCGCGCCACCTTCCTGCACATGGCCGGCGATGCCGCCATCTCGGCCGGCGTGGTGCTGGCCGCCATCGCCATCCTGCTGACCGGCCGGCTGTGGATCGACCCGGCCGCCAGCCTCGCGATCGCGGCGCTGATCACCGTCACCACCTGGGGGGTGCTGCGCGATGCGATGAACCTTGCCATGGACGGCGTGCCCGCGCGCATCGCCCAGGCGGAGGTCGAGACCTGGCTGCGCAATCTGCCCGGGGTGATGGAGGTGCACGACCTGCACATCTGGGGCCTGTCCACCACCGAGGCAGCGCTGACCGCGCATCTGGTGCGGGCGGAAACGGTGGACGACCAGGAGCTGATCCGGGCCGCCAGCCACGGGCTGGCGGCGCGGTTCCGCATCGGTCATGCGACGCTGCAGGTGGAAACCTGGGCGGTGGCGGAATCCTGCCGGCTGCGGCCGGCGGATATCGTTTAGGAGCGCGCGTCAGGCCGGCCCGCCGGCAGCGACAGCGTCACCAGCAGCCCGCCCGGCCCGGCCGGGCGCAACTCCAGCCCACCGCCATACAACCCGGCAAGGTCGGCCACGATCGCCAGGCCCAGGCCGCTGCCCGGGGCCGCCTGGTCCAGGCGGACGCCGCGCTCCAAGGCCAGCGGGATTTTTTCGGCGGGCAGGCCCGGCCCGTCATCGCACACCTCCACCCGCACCCGCCCGGGCGCCGCGGCGACCGTCACCGTCACCTGCCCGGCGGCCCATTTGCAGGCGTTCTCCATCAGGTTGCCGAGCATTTCGGACAGGTCCTGGCGCTCGCAGCGGGCGCGCAGGGCGGCGTTGCCCTCCACCGCGATGTGCAGAAGGCGGCCGGCGAACAGGCGGCGCAGCGCGGCGGCGACCTCGGTCGCCACCTCCAGCACCGGCACGTCCTCGGCGGTGGCGCCCACCAGAACGGCGGTGCGGGCACGCGCCAGGTGATGGGCCAGCAGGCGCTCGGCCGCGGCGACCTGGCTGCGCGCCAGATCGAGGTCGGCGCCGCCCGGCGCCTCCAGCGCATTGCGCAGCACCGCCAGATCGGTGCGCAGGGCATGCGCGAGGTTGCCGATATGGCTGCGCGCGCGCTCCACGGTGGCGCGGTTCTGCGCCACCAGCGCGTCGATTTCGGCGATCAGCGGCTGCACCTCGGCGGCAGCGGTCACGTGCAGGCTGTCGCCGCGGCCGGCACGCAGATCGGCCACCGCCCGGTACAGCCGGCGCAACGGTGCCAACAGCAGCCACACCGCCAGCACCGTGCCGGCCACCAGCCCGGCGCCCAGCACGGCGAAGCCGAGCGCCAGGCCGTGCCGCATACTTTCCTTCTCGACAAAGGTTTCATCGTGCGCAACCGCCACCCGGACCCGCAGCGTCGCGCCGCTGTCGGGCAGGGCGATGTCGCGTTCGGCAATGCGCAGGTGCTGGCCGGCAGGGCCGGGCACGCTGTGCAGCAGCACCCCCTCGTGGCCCGGAACACCGGCCGGCAGCGTCTGGTCCCACAGCGAGCGCGAGGTGGCGATGCGGCCGCCCGGTATCTCGATCTGCCAGTAGACGCCGGAGAACGGCCGGTCGAAGCGCGGCTCGGAGACCGGCCGGGCCATCACCGGGCCGCTATCGTCGCCGATCCCGGCCCCCGCCACCACGGCGTCGAGCAGGCCGCGCAGGCGGGCATCGAACCGGCCCTCAATGTATGTCGACGCCTGCTGGGAGACCAGGAACCAGGCCGCCACCAGCCCGCAGGCCACCCACGCGCTGGTGAGCAGCGCCAGCCGCCCGGTCAGCGACGCGAACAGCAGCCTGAGCGGGCGGCGGATCACGCGGGCGGCGCCAGCCGGTAGCCCTGGCCGCGGACTGTCTCGATGAGCGGCTCGCCCAGCTTGCGCCGCAGCCGCCCGACGATGACCTCCAGCGTGTTGGAATCGCGATCGAAATCCTGGCCGTACAGATGTTCCGTGAGGCGGGTCTTAGAGACCGGCTGGCCGAGATGGTGGGCCAGACATTCCAGCAGCCGGAACTCCATGGCGGTCAGCCGCACCGGCGCGCCCTCCAGCGTGACGTTCTGCGCCGCGGTGTCGATGCGCAGCTTACCGCATTCTATTTCGGGCTGGGCGTGGCCGTGGGCGCGGCGGATCAGCGCGTTCAGCCGGGCCACCAGTTCGGCCATGGCGAAGGGCTTGGCCAGGTAGTCGTCGGCGCCGGCGTTCAGCCCCTCGACCTTGTCGGCCCAGGAGCCGCGAGCGGTGAGGATGAGCACCGGCATGGCGTGCCGCGCCGCCCGCCAGTGCCGCAGGACGGACAGCCCATCGACGCGCGGCAGGCCGAGGTCGAGCACCACAGCGTCATAAGGTTCGGTCTCGCCGAGGAACCGGCCCTCCTCGCCGTCTGCCGCGGAGTCAACCGCGAAGCCGGCAGCGGTGAGAGCGGCGCGCAACTGGCTGGCGAGCGTCGTATTGTCTTCCACCACCAGCACCCGCATCACGGCCGCTCCCGCGCGGGACCACGGGCCTCGATGAACTGCCCGGTCGCGGCGTCGATGCGCACCGTGAAGATGCGGCCGGTCGGCGGCAGCAGTTTGAACTCGTAGATCCAGCGGCCCTGGCGGCATTCCAGTTCGGTGTCGATCACCCGCCCATCATAGCGCTGCTCGACAGCGGCGAGGATGCCGGCGAGCGGACGGATATCGCCGCGCTGCAGAGCGCCACGGGCGCGCCCCGAATCGCTCGCGTCGTCGGCCAGCAGGACCGCCGAGGGGACGGCCGCGGTCGCAGGCAGGACCAGCAGGAAGGTGCGGCGACGCATGGCCGATGCTGCGGTGCGGCACCTGAACCCGGGCTGAACGAGGGGACTCGAAACCATCGGATGGCGCTGGACGGCGCAGCCCGAACCGGGGAAAAAGCCGCCATGCCCAACACCAGTGCCACCCCCGACCCCGACCTGGCCGCAACCGCCGCCCGTGTGCTGCCCGGCGGCGGGTTCGGCAATTTCCCGCCCGAAGTGGTGATCCGCGACGGCAGCGGCGGCCGCGTCTGGACCGAGGACGGCCGCGAATACGTCGATTTCCTGCTCGGCTCCGGCCCGATGCTGGTCGGTCACGCCGCCCCCGAGGTCACCGCCGCGGTGCAGGCGCAGGTGCCGCGCGGCACCACCTTCTTCGCCAGCAACCGCCCGGGCATCCTGCTGGCCGAGGCGATCGTCGCCGCCGTCGCCTGTGCCGAGCAGGTGCGCTTCGTCTCCAGCGGCACCGAGGCCGACCTGTACGCCATGCGGCTGGCGCGCGCCTTCCGCCGGCGCGACAAGATCCTGAAGTTCGAAGGCGGCTACCACGGCATGAGCGACGGCGCGCTGATGAGCATGGCGCCGACGCGGCCCTCCAACTTCCCGCGCCCGGTGCCGGATTCGGCCGGCATTCCACGCAGCGTGCAGGACGACATACTGGTCGCCCCCTTCAACGACCTCGACGCCGTCGCCCGCCTGGTGCGCGAATATCGCGACGAGCTGGCCGGCGTGATTGTCGAGCCGTTCCAGCGCATCATCCCGCCGGCACCGGGCTTCCTGCAGGGCTTGCGGGAGATCACCGCCGAACACGGCATTCCGCTGATCTTCGACGAGGTCGTCACCGGCTTCCGCTTCGCCTATGGCGGGGCGCAGGAATATTACGGCGTGGTGCCCGACATCTGCACCCTGGGCAAGGTGATCGGCGGCGGCCTGCCGCTGGCGGCGGTCGCCGGGCGCGCCGACATTATGGCGCATTTCGACCGCGCCCGCGTCGCCGAGGCGGATTTCCTGTTCCAGGTCGGCACCCTCTCCGGCAACCCCGTGGCCTCGGTCGCCGGCCTGGCGACGCTGGAAATCCTGCGCCGGCCCGGCACCTATGACCGCCTGTTCGCCACCGGCCGCAGCCTGATGTCGGCCCTGCGCGAGCTGTTGCAGCGCGCCGGCATCCCGGCCCAGGTCATCGGCGAGCCGCCGCTGTTCGACGTGGTGTTCACCGGCGAGGCGATCCGCGACTACCGTGGCGTGCTGCGCGGCGATGCGGCGTTGCTGCGCCGTTTCAATGCCAAGCTGCGCGCCCGCGGCATCCTCAAGGCGGAATCGAAATACTACGTCTCGCTCGCCCATACCGACGACGACATCCGCCACACGATCGGCGCCTGGGAAGCGGCGATCGAGGAGCTGAAAGCGGAAGGGGCCGGCGGCTGAGCACCGCCCGCGCCGGCAGCATTCCGCACGCATCGGACGTGCACGATCTGCGCAAGGTGGTCGCCTGGATGGCGGGCACCCTGGTGTCGTTCTCGGCCCTCGCCGTGTCGGTGCGCGAACTGGCCGGCACGCTCGGCCTGTTCGAGATGCTGGCGCTGCGCAACCTGGCCGGCATCGTCATCCTCGGGCTCTACGCCGCGGCTTTTGCCCGCGAGCGCATCCGCGCGCCGCGCCCGCTCTGGCTGCACCTGCTGCGCAATGTGCCGCACTGGGGCGGCCAGACCTTCTGGGCCTATGGCATCACGGTACTGCCGCTGGCCACCGTGTTCGCGCTGGAGTTCACCGCGCCGGCCTGGACCATGCTGCTGGCGGCGATCTTCCTGCGCGAACGCATCACCGCCGGCCGCATTGGCGCACTGGTGCTGGGTTTCATCGGCGTGCTGGTGATCCTGCGGCCCGGGGCGGCGTCGTTCCGGCCGGAAGGCCTGGTCGTGCTGCTGGCGGCGATGCTGTTCGCCGTGCAGCTGACCACCACGAAGGTGCTGACCGCGACCAACTCTGTGCTCACCATCATGTTCTGGATGAATGTGATGCAGTTCCCGCTCTATGCCGCGTGTCACGTTGCCGCGGGCGGTTCGGTGTGGATGTTCACCGGTCTGAAGCTGGCGAAACTGCCGGCGGCGTTCCTGCTCTGCACCAGCGGCTTGCTGGCGCATGTCTGCCTCACCAGCGCCTTTCGCCACGGCGATGCGACCACGGTGGTGCCGATCGACTTCCTGCGCGTGCCCTTCATCGCCGCGGTCGGCATGGTGCTGTACCATGAAGGGTTCGACCCGATGGTCCTGCTCGGCGCCGGTATCAGCGCGGCGGGCATTCTTTGGAGCCTGAACGAGACGCGGCGGCGGGCGACGTGAAGCAACGGCCCGAGCGGAGGTAATCCCGGACGAACGGCGGCAGCGGAAACGCCAGCAATTCGTCCGGGCTGAGGAACAACGCCTCGCCCACCTCGCGCCGGTCCGGACGCAGCACCGGCGCGGCCGGCAGGACGAGTTCGAAAATCTGCACGTGATCGCGGCGGAAATCCCACTCCGCCACCTGCTCCCAGGCAAGATGCAGCGCGGCCGGCACGACCAGCAGGCCGAGTTCCTCGCGCAGTTCGCGACAGGCCGCCTCGGCCGGGTGCTCACCACGTTCGATGCCGCCGCCCGGGAAGGTCAGCACGCTATGGTAAGTCTGGCGCACCGCCAACACGCGCCCGTCGTGCCATATGGCGACCAGCGCACCGGCGTGGTCCGGACGGCGCAGCCGCCACCACTGCCGGGCAAGCAGGAAACCAACGCGGTAGGCCGCCCGCCAGGCTGCATCAATCATGGACCGAACCGCCGGCGGTGCAGGAAGGCTGGCGGCTCTGCCCCTGCCCTTCCGTCAGGCCAGCATGCTGCCGGTCTCGCGGGCGCGCACGTGCCAGGACAGTGCCTCCTCCAACAAATGCGGCGTGTGCCCGCCGCGCCGGCAGGCGGCGCGGAAATATTCCAGCAGCGCCTCGCGGTAGCGCGGATGGGCGCAGTTGCGGATCATCAGTTCGGCCCGCTCGCGCGGCGCCAGGCCGCGCAGATCGGCCAGCCCGATTTCGGTGACGATGATATCCACGTCGTGCTCGGTGTGGTCCACGTGCGACACCATCGGCACGATGCTGGAGATCGCCCCGCCCTTCGCCGTCGATTTCGTCACGAATACGGAGAAATGCGCGTTGCGGGCGAAGTCGCCGGAGCCGCCGATGCCGTTCATCATGTGGGTTCCGCCGACATGCGTCGAGTTGACGTTGCCGAAGATGTCGCATTCCAACGCGGTGTTGATGGCGATGATGCCGAGCCGGCGCACCACCTCGGGATGGTTGCTGATCTCCTGCGGCCGCAGCACCATGCGGTCGCGGTAACGCGGCAGATCGGCCAGCACCTGCGCATAGCGGTCCGCCGACAGGGTGAAGGACGAGCCGGAGGCGAAGCGCAGCTTGCCGGCATCCAGCAATTCGAAAGCGCTGTCCTGCAGCACTTCGGAATACATGGTCAGGTTGTTGAACCGGCTTTCCAGGAAGCCGTGCGTCACCGCATTGGCGATGCTGCCAATGCCGACCTGCAGCGGTTGCAGCGAGGGCGAGAGGCGGCCGCGCCGCACCTCGTTGGTGAGGAAGGCATCGAGATGGCCGGCGATCGCCTGGGTCTCGGCGTCGGGCGGCTCCAGCCGCGACGGGCTGTCGGTTTTGCGGGTGATGACGATGCCGGCGATTTTCTGCGGATCGACCGGAATGGCGGGCAGCCCGACCCTGGTTTCCGGCGCGATCACCGGAATCGGCGTGCGGAACGGCCGGTAGGTGGGGAAGAAGATGTCGTGCATCCCCTCCAGTTCCTGCGGCATGGTCAGGTTGATCTCGACGATCACGCGCTCGGCCAGCACGGCGAAGCTGGCGGAATTGCCCACCGAGGTGGTCGGCACGATGCCGCCGGCCTCAGTGATGGCGCTGGCCTCCACCACCGCGATGTCGATCGGCGGAATCTGGCGCGACCGCAGCAGCTCGACCGTTTCGCTCAGGTGCTGGTCGATGAACATCACCTCGCCGGAATTGATCTTGCGGCGCAGCGTCGGGTCGCCCTGGAACGGAATCCGCCGCGCGATCACGTTGGCTTCGGCCAGTGTCTGATCGATGTCGTTGCCCAGCGAGGCGCCGGTCATCAGGGTGATCTTCAGCGGCTCCAGCCGCGCCCGCTCGGCGAGCGCGAAGGGCACTTCCTTGCAGTCGCCGGCGCGGGTGAAGCCGCTCATGCCGACGACCATGCCGTCGCGGATCATCAGCGCGGCTTCCTCAGGGCTCATCACGCGACCCCAAAGCGAATTCATGCGTATGCGGTCGCGATACATGTGGCCTCCTCCCTCACGGCGTGGGGCGCGCCGGATCGAACGCCTATCTGACCTGTAACAGGGACGGGATCAAATCCCGTTCGCTCATGGCACCAATGCGACGAGGGAAAATAGCTCGAACAGCAATTGCGCGCCGATCTGCGCGGTAACGGTGGTGGCGTCGTATTGCGGCGCCACTTCCACCACGTCGCCACCGATCACAGGCAGCCCGGCGAGTGCCCGCAGCAGGCGCTGCGCCTCGCGCGGGGTCAGCCCGCCCACTTCCGGCGTGCCGGTGCCGGGCGCGAAGGCCGGGTCGAGCGCGTCCACGTCGAACGAGATGTAGAATGGCAGATCGCCCACCACGGCGCGCGCCCGCGCCGCCACTGCGTCGATGCCGAGCGTGTCGATGTCCTCGGCGTGGATCACCGTCATGCCGGACGCGGTGGAAAAATCGCCGAACATCTCCGACGCGCCGCGGATGCCGATCTGGATGGTGCGCTCAGGGTCCAGCACGCCGTCCAGCACAGCCTGGCGGAACGGCGCGCCATGGTGGAACCGCGTTCCCTCATGCTGGCCGGAGGTGTCGCAATGGGCGTCGATATGCATCAGGCCGAGCGGCCGGTCGCGGCCGAGCGCCTTGAGGATCGGATAGGTGATGGAATGGTCGCCGCCGACCGACAGCGGCACCACCCCGGCCTCGCGCACCCGGCCGTAGAAGGCTTCGATGTCGGCGATGCTGTCGGCCAGGGAGAAGCGGCTCTGCAGCGGCACGTCACCCACATCGGCGGCGCGCCGCTCGGCCAGCGGGGTAACGCGCAGGGCATGGTTGTACGGGCCGATCCGCTCCACCGCGCGCACCGCCCGCGGGCCGAGGCGGGCGCCGGCGCGGTTGGTGACGCCGAGATCCATCGGCACGCCGATCAGCGCCACCTGCAGCCCGCCAAAATCCGGCAGCGACGCGGCCTCGGGCCGGTAGGGCGCGCCGAGCAGGGTGGCGATGCCGGCATAGGGAAACGGCCGGCGCCCGGGCGCGCTGAACGCCAGTGCCAGCGCCTTGCGGTAATCCGGATTCGCTGTCTCGTCGCTGCTTGCGGTGGCGTAGCGTTGCCGCAACGCGGCCAGCTTCGCGTCGTCGATCATGGCGGTGCGTTCCCCCCTCTCCGCCCGGTTCAGCCGCGCGAAGCCAGCCCTCCAAGTTCGCGCCCAGGTTAGCGCCCAGGTCGGCGCCGGCTCAGTTCGTCAGCGGCGGCGGCGGCGCGGCGAGTTCGATCAGCCGACCCCACCGCGCCATCGAATGCAGATGGGCATAGAGCGGGCCGAGCCAACCGCGGCGGCGCCAGTCCAGGAAGGTCTCGTCGCTGACCCGGTCGAGACGCTCGGGCTTGACGATCCTGAATCCGCGCACCCGCGCCGTGCCGCCATGGGTGAAGCTGATGTTGGCCTCCTCGTCCTCCAGCAGACCCTCGGCGTCCAGCGCGCGGCCGAACGAAGCGGCGGCGATGAGGTTGTCGCGGAAGGCCGAACAGAACGCCACGTTCTCGTTCAGCGCGGCGGTCGGCTTGCCGTCCTCGAACAGCTTCGCGCCGGTATCGGCGCGCAGGCTGTCGGCGTCGGGCTCCATGCCGACAAAAAGCGTTTTCGTGGCTTCATCCTCGAGGAAGATGAACGGGAAAGCGCGCACATAGGCCGGCACGTAGGCGTCGGGACGCCAGGAGCCGTCCGGCAACACGAACAGGTTCTCGCCATCGCGCAGGCCGAGCAGCGCGACGGGGGTCGGCTGCGCGCCGCTGGCGAACAGGATGGGATAATGCTGCGACACGACTTCCAGTTCACCGAGCCCGATCGGCACCGACTGCGCCGCCGCGGCATAGCCAAAGCCCGTGCTGCGGTCGAGGCGCAGGGACGCATGCAACTCGGGATTCACGCCGACCACGCGCCGGAAGAACAGCGGCATGACAGGTGCGGGCGGGTTGGCGGAGTCCGACATGACGGCGATCCTGTTTCCGGGGCGATGACAGCCGGGTCAATCTGCCCGAGAAACCAACACCCGTCGAGGGGCGCGCCATCCACAGAGCGCCCGGGTCACCGGCCCGATCCGGGTCCGGCGCAGCAGGGCGGCCAGGAAAACCGCCAGCCCGCACAGCGCTATCGTCACCGCCGGCCGGGGACCGAAGGCGATGTCGAGATTGGCTTCCAGCACCCGCCAGGCCCGCGCGCCGGTCGCCAGGCCGTACCAGGCCGCCTCGATGGCCGCGGTCGTCAGGCCGGCGAACAGCGCCAGCGGCGGCAGCAACAGCAACCTTCCCTGCCAGCGTTTCGGCGCCAGACGCCACAGCACCAGCCAGCACGCCAGCCCGGTGACAAACACCGCGTCGGTAACGTCGGACTTGGACTGCAGGAAATAATGCAACAGCACCAGCGGCAGCAGCACGAACACCAGACGGTGCAGCCGCTTCCAGCGGCGGCCCAGCCGCTTCTGCCAGCCATCGGTCGAGGTGGCGGCCAGCACGCCGAGCATGAGCAGCGCGGCGAAGCCGATGGCAAGATAGAAATGCCGTGCGATCTCGCTGGCGACCGTCCCGAGCTGCCATTTCTGATCGACGCAATAGAGTAAAAAGTGGGCGCCGGCATAGCAGGCCGCGCCCACCCCCAGCATGCGGCGCAGCCTGACCACGCCGGGCCAGTCCAGCACGATGCGGGCCGGTGTTACCGCCAGCGTCAGCAGCAGGAAGCGCACCGCCCACTCGCCCAGGCCATGCAGCACTTCGGTGATCGGCCGGCCGCCGAGATCGTGCAGCCCCCAGCGCACCGCCAACTCGGTGGCCGGATAAAGCAGCAACAGCAGGGTGACGGCCTTGAGGGGCGAGAACCGGCCGGCCGGGTCACGCCAAACCGCCAGGAAGCCGAGATTATGTGTCCGGGTCATGCCGGGAGGAGTCGTCAGGGCGCCGGGCGTTGCACCGGCGGCGGCGTTATTCTTCGGTAATCCTCCGGGATGCGGAACAGCGCCGGGTCCTGCGGCGCGTAGGCGAGGTGCAGCGCCTCCACCTGCACCCGGCCGGCGGCGCTGGCCCGCAGCAGCACGCCATCGGCGGTGATGCAGGCCAGGGTGGGCGCGCCGGTCACGTCGCTGGTCTGCCACTCCGTGCACGGCATCCCGGCCACGCTATCGGTGCCGCGACGCAGAAACGTGGCACCGCTGGCAGGCGCCGGACCGGGCATGGGATGTCCGGACACGCCTGGAGGGGCCTGGATTTCCAGCACCGAACGGTCGGTGTCGCGCACCGTGGCGATCCGGTGGGTGCTGGTGTCGATCACCACCCACATGCCGGGGGTGGGCGGATCCACCCGGAGCAGGCTGGCCGCCGCCGCCCAGCGCATGCGTTCCTCCACCACCCGCGGCCCGCCCGGCGCGTCAACCTGGACCATCATGTAGACCACATCGACATCGCGGGTCGGCGTCAGCACCGGCCGCTCCTGCGCGATGGCGACCGCCGGGGCGATGATCGGGGCGATGGCAGCGGCCGGGGCCAGCAGCGCCGCAGCGAGCCGCCTCACGGCTGGTGACCGCGCAACCGGTCGAGCACCGCGGCGGCACCCGGCCCGGAGAGCAGTCCGGACAGGCCGGCGCCGCCGGGTCCGGCGGCAATGCCGAGCTTGTGCACGTTGGGCGGCGGAACGAACAGCGCGTCGGCCTGCGGCCCGTATTCCACCAGGGTGGCATCGATGCTGGCGGTGCGGCCCTTCCGGTCGTGCCCGTTGGCGCGCAGCAGCACGCCGTCAGCGGTGACGCAGGCGGTGCCGCTGCCGGCATCGCCCTCGATGTCCCACAGCGTGCAGCGCTGCCCGGCAACGGTGTCGCGGCCGGTGCGGGTGAAGCGCCGGCCGTTTTCCAGCATGAAGGCCTGATCGAGGCCGGCCCGCGGCGGCGCGTCCATCATCACGCCGAGCTGCTCCATGATGAGGGTGGCGTGCCGGGATTTGTGGTCCACCAGCACATAGCCCGACAACCCGCCCCCGGGCAGCGCCCCCTCCACGCGAATGCGGTCCTGCGCCACCGAGTAGCGCATCACCACGTCCGGCGGCGTGTTGGGTTGGTTGCTGGTCACCTTGTAGGTCACCGCCACGTCGCGAGTTGGCGGGAAAGCCGGCCGGTCCTGGGCTGCCGCCGGCGCCGAGAGCGCCAGCAGCACGGCCAGGGCGGCACCTGCCTGAGCCGCGTCAGATCGCACCATTGCCGCCCTTTCTGCGCGCCGGCTGCGCCAGCGCGCGCAATTCCGTTTCCAGCACCGTCGGGTCGGGCGCGTTCACCCAACGGGCCGGCCGGTCGACCGAGTCCGCCAGCAGCGCCTTGTAGGCGTCGCGCGGGATCTCGATGGCGCCGAACTGGGCCAGATGGTTGGTGACGAACTGGGTGTCGAGCAGGCGGAAACCGCCGATGCGCATCCGCGCCACCAGATGCACCAGCGCCACCTTGGAGGCGTCCCGCACCCGGCTGAACATGCTCTCGCCGAAGAACGCGCTGCCCAGGGCGACGCCGTAGAGACCGCCGACCAGCCGGCCATCCTGCCAGCACTCGACCGAGTGCGCGTGGCCCAGCCGATGCAGTTCGATGAACAAGCGCTCGATCTCCGGGTTGATCCAGGTATCCTCGCGCCCCGGCGCGGCGTCGGCGCAGGCGGCGATGGTGGCGGCGAAGTCGCGATCGGCGCTCACCTCCAGGCTGCCGGACAGCACGGTGCGCAGCAGCCGGTGCGGCAGGTGAAAGCCGTCCAGCGGCAGCACCCCGCGTAGTTCCGGGTCCAACCAGTACAGCCGGTCACCACGCCGCGTTTCGGCCATCGGGAACAGGCCGGCCCGATAGGCGCGGAGCATCAGGTCCGGCGTGACCTCGAAAGAGCGGCGGGACATAGCGGCTATTGTGCCGGATCGGCGGACCGGAAGGAAGGCCAGGGTGCTGCCCTCGTATCTCAGCAGGTGCCCGATCGCGTGAGCGGCAGCGCCCGGGTTCTGATCGATCCGGTCTTCATCGATAATTCAATCGAGACAGTGACATTTCCCACCCTTCTGGAAATCCTGGATCAACCAGCAGACACATGAACCGCAGACAACGCCGGGCGGAAGCGAAGCAGGCGAGGCCGGTGCAGCAGGCCGCGCCGTCGGCCGTTCAACAGCGGCTGGTTGCTGCCCTTCAACATCATCAGGCCGGGCGCCTGCAGGACGCCGAACGGCTTTACCGGCAGGTTTTGGCGGTCGATCCCCGCAATGCCGACGGCCTGCACCTGCTCGGGATGGTCGCCTGCCAGATGGGACGCGCTGATCAGGCAGCCGACATGATCACCCGAGCGATTACGATCAACCCCACGGAAGCTTCCTACCATGCCAATCTGGGCATCGCGTTCAAGCAACTGGGGCGATTGGCCGAAGCGGCTGCCTGCTATCGCCGGGCTCTCACCCTTTGGCCGGACTTCCCGGAGGCCCATAACAGTCTCGGCAACGTGCTGGGCGACCAGGGGCGGCCGGATGAGGCAGCCGCCTGCTTCCGCAGAGCCCTCGCCCTCCGGCCAGACTACCCCGAAGCACAGAACAACCTTGGCACCGTGCTGCAGGAACAGGGGCGGCTGGACGAGGCGGTCGGCTGCTTCCGCAAGGCCCTTGCCCTCCGACCGGATTACGCGGAAGCCCGCGGCAACCTGGGCAACGCGCTAAGGGTCCAGGGGCGGCTGGACGAGGCGGACACTTGTTTCCGCCGCGCGCTCCAGCTGAGGCCGGACGACCCGGAGGCACATTACGACCTGGCGCTGCTGCTGCTGGCGCGCGGGGACATGGCGGCAGGCTGGCAGGAATATGAGTGGCGCTGGAACCGGTCGGAGGCGATGCAGGCCCGTCGCAATTTTGCGCCGCCGCAATGGCGCGGGGAGGCGGCGGCGGGCCGGACGCTGCTGATCCATGCCGAACAGGGCTTTGGCGATACCCTGCAATTCTGCCGCTATGCCAGGCTGGCAGCGGATCGGGGATTGCGGGTGGTCATGGAGGTGCAACAGCCGCTGGTCCGGCTGCTCCGCACCCTGGCTTGCGTCGATCTTGTGGTGGGGCGCGGCGAGGAACTGCCGGATTTCGATCTCCACTGCCCGATGCTCAGCCTGCCGCTGGCGCTGGGGACCACCGTCACCACAATTCCTGCCGCCGCATCCTATCTGCACGCCGACCCGCTTCAGGTCGCGGCCTGGCGGACGCGCCTGGCCGCAATGGCCAACCAGGGACCGCGGATCGGCCTCGCATGGGCGGGCAATCCCTGCCGCCATTCACCCGCCTTGGCGGCGGTTGACCGACGGCGCTCAATCGCCCCGGAGCGCCTGGCGCCCCTGTTCGATCTGCCCGGAGTGCAGTTTTTCAGCCTGCAGAAAGGTGGCCCCGCGGCGCCCGGGCACGTCCCGCTGACCGACTGCATGGACGAGATGGCCGACTTCGCCGACACCGCGGCATTGATCGCCAACCTCGACCTTGTCATCTCGGTTGACACCGCCATTGCCCATCTGGCGGCGGCGCTGGGCAAACCGGTCTGGCTGCTGGACCGCTTCGATCCGTGCTGGCGCTGGCTCCTCGGCCGACGCGACAGTCCGTGGTATCCGACGCTGCGCCTGTACCGTCAGCCGCAGCCCGGCGACTGGGATTCGGTGATGGCCGAAATTCGCCGCGACCTCAGCAGCCTCGTGTCCGGCTCGCGGTGACGAACCGAAGCGAAGTCCAGAGGCAGCGCCCCTGGACTTGCTTCCGGTTCAGCTCCGCTCAACGAACCGCTCCAGCCAATGGATCGTGTAGTCCCCGGCGATGAAATCGGGATCTTCGATAATGCGCTGGTGCAGGGTGAGCGTGGTCTGGATGCCGACCACGGCGAACTCGGCCAAGCTGCGGCGCAGCCGGGCGATCGCCTCCTGCCGGGTCGGCGCATGCACAATCAGCTTGGCGATCATGCTGTCGTAATACGGCGGCACGGTGCAGCCCGAATACAGCGCCGAATCGACCCGCACGCCCAGCCCGCCGGGGGCATGGAAGGCGCTCACCCGGCCGGGGGTCGGCATGAAGGTCAGCGGGTCCTCGGCGGTAATCCGGCACTCGATGGCGTGGCCGGAGAAGGTGACATCGGACTGCTCGTAGCCAAGCCGGCGGCCGCTGGCGATGCGGATCTGCTCGCGCACCAGGTCGACGTCGCACACCATTTCGGTGACCGGATGCTCAACCTGCAGCCTGGTGTTCATCTCGATGAACGAGAACTTGCCGTCCTGGTAGAGAAACTCCAGCGTGCCGGCGTTGCGGTAGCCCAGCTTGGACAGCGCCGCGGTGACCGTGGCTCCCAACGCATCGCGCTGCTCCGCGGTCAGCGCCGGCGAGCCGGCCTCCTCCAGCAACTTCTGGTGGCGCCGCTGCAGGCTGCAGTCGCGCTCGCCGAAATGCACCACGTTGTTGAACGAGTCGGCCAGCACCTGCAGTTCGATGTGGCGGGGCCGGTCGAGGTATTTCTCGATATAGACGGCGTCGTTGCCGAACGCCGTGCGCGCCTCGGTGCGGGCGACCTGCCAGGCTTCCTCCAGGTCGTCGGGCGTGTGGGCGACTTTCATGCCGCGCCCGCCGCCGCCGGCGGCCGCCTTGATCAGCACCGGGTAGCCGATGTCGTCGGCGACCCGCCGCGCCTCCTCGATATCGGCCACCTCTCCGTCCGAGCCCGGCACCAGCGGCACGCCGAGCGAGGCCATGGCGGTCTTGGCGGCGATTTTGTCGCCCATCATGCGGATATGCGCGGGCGACGGGCCAATGAAGGTCAGCCCGTGCGCCTCCACCATTTCCGCGAACGAGGCGTTCTCGGACAGGAACCCGTAGCCCGGATGGATGGCATCCGCCCCGGTGATGGTGGCAGCCGACAGGATGGAGGGGACGTTGAGATACGAATCGCGCGCCGGCGGCGGACCGATACAGACGCTCTCGTCCGCCAGTCGGACATGCATCGCCTCGGCATCCGCGGTGGAATGCACGGCGACAGTCGGAATGCCCATCTCGCGGCAGGCGCGCTGAATCCGCAGCGCGATCTCTCCGCGATTGGCGATCAGGATTTTGTGGAACACCGCCCGGCTCCGGCGGCTATTCGATGATCAGGAGAGGCTGGCCGTACTCGACCGGCGACCCCGAGGCCACCAGAACCCGGGTCACTGTACCGCCTTTGGACGCCTTGATCTGGTTGAAGGTCTTCATCGCCTCGATGAGCAGCACGGTCTGCCCGGTGATGACGGACTGTCCGGCGGTGACGAAGGGGGGTGCGCCGGGCTCCGGCGACAGATACGCCACGCCGACCATCGGGCTGAGCACCGCGCCGGGGTGGTGGGCATCATCGGCGGGGGCGACCTCCGCGGCCGGCGCCAGGGCGGCGGCCACATGCACCGGCGGCGGCGGCGCATGATGCACCGCGGCATGCACGGGCGCATGCGCGGCCGGCGGGTGCGCCCGCACCACGCGGACGCGGCTGTCCTTGCTCTCGACCTCGATTTCCGTCAGCCCGGTTTCGGTCAGGATCAGCGCAAGCTGCCGGACTGTTTCGGGGTCGAACCGCTCTGCGGTCATTCGTCGCGTGCCTCCAGCAAGTCGGCCATGGCGGTCAGCGCCAGCGAATACCCGTTGATGCCAAGGCCGCAGATCACGCCGACCGCGGCCTTGGATACATAGGATTGCTGGCGGAACGCCTCGCGCCGATGAATATTGGTCACATGCACCTCGATAACCGGCAGATCGATGGCCAGCAGCGCGTCCATCAGGGCGATCGAGGTGGTCGTAAGGCCAGCCGGGTTGATGACGATGCCGGCGGCCCGGCCACGGCATTCCTGCACCCAGGAGATCAGTTCGCCCTCGCCGTTGGTCTGGCGGAAATCGATCGCCAGGCCAAGCTGTTCCGCCGTCTCGGCGCACAGCGCCTCGACGTCGTCCAGCGTGGCGCTGCCGTACAGATGCGGCTGACGCAGCCCGAGCATGTTCATGTTCGGGCCGTTCAGGACTGCAATCAGCGGCAGGGAATTGGTTGGCGGGAGGGACGCAGGCGTCATGGGGCGGGGCCGTAGCACGGGTGCTGCGTTGCATCAATGCATGGAACGGCAGAAAGGCGCGGTTACCGGACGTTACGGCGGTCCTGGCCGCGCTGGCGCAGCGATCATCACCCAACCCCGAGAAACCCGGGCATATTGCTGATTGGCGGCGCGGCCTGCAGCCGGGACACATCCGGCACCGGCCGGGCGGTGCGGGGATCGCCCGCCAGCAGCGCTTCCAGTTCGGCGGCAACACCGAGGACAAAAGCATCGCCACCGCGGGGGCCGACGATCTGCAGGCCGAACGGCATGCCATTGCGGTCCGTCCCCACCGGCAGGCTCACCGCCGGATGGCCAACCAGGGTCACCGCATAGGCCAGGGCCAGCCAATGGAAATAGCTGCGTGTCGGCACCCCGTCGATCTCGGCCGGGTACAGCTCGCGCCACGGGCGCGGGCTGATGGTGATCGACGGGGAGATGATGACGTCGAACTCAGTGAAAAAATCCTGCCAGCGCCGGGTGATAACGGTCTGCAGAACCTCGGCGCGGGCCACGTCCTCGGCGGTGCAACGCAGCGCCGCTTCGACATTGGCGCGCACATTGGGGCCGACATCGGCCGGATGCGTGCGCACCCGCTCCAAATGGGCGGCGAGGAAATTCACCCCGCGCAGCACCGCGAACGCCTCGTCCGTACCCAAGCAGTCCGGCTCCACCTCATCCGCCAGCGCAAAAACATGACGGAAACCACCTGTTTTTTCAGCAAAAACCTCGCGGATATGACGCTCGGTCGGGGCAAAGCCGAAATCCGGCGTGATCGCCACGCGCAGCCCGGCCAGGTCGATGCGCGGCAGCGGATCGAACGAATCGGGCGTGCGCACCCGGCGGCCGGGGACGGTGGCGCCCAGCGGGTCTGACGGATCGCCGGCAGCCATAGCGGAGAGCAGCAGGCACAGATCGGGCACGGTGCGCGCCATCGGGCCGAGCACGGGCAGCGGCGTCCAGCCGATCGCGCGCGTCTCGTCCGGCACCAGACCTGGGCTGGGACGGAAGCCCACGACACCGCAGAAGGCGGCGGGGTTGCGCAAGCTGCCGCCGACATCCGAACCGGTCGCCAGCGGCACCATGCCGGTGGCCAGCGCCACGGCCGAACCGCCGGAGGAGCCGGCGGCCGAGCGGGTCGGGTCGAACGGGTTGCCGGTGGCGCCATACACGGCGTTGCGGGTGTTGGCGCCGGCCCCCCATTCCGGCGTGTTGGTCTTGCCCAGCACGATGCCGCCGGCGCGTTTGAGGTTCGTCACCATCACCTGGTCGCGCACGGGCACGTGGTCGCGAAAGATCGGGCTACCAAACGTGGTACGCAGGCCCGCCACTTCCTCCAGGTCCTTCACGCCGACCGGCAGCCCGTGCAGCGGTGGCAGGTCATCGCCGCGCGCGACCGCCGCCTCGGCGGCACGGGCGGCGGCGCGGGCGCGGGGAAAGTCACGCGCGACCATGGCATTGACGGCCGGGTCCACTGCCTCGACGCGGGCGATACAGCTTTCCACCAGCTCGACCGGGGAAAGCTGCTTGCGGCCGATCAGCGTCCGCGCCTCGCGCGCGGTCAGGTCACAGGGTTGCATGCTTGGCAGCCTCTCCGTCGGCGGTTCAGTACCCGAGGGCGCAGCCATCCTTGCGCGGATCGGAGGCGCCGACCAGGCAGCCGCGGGCGCGGTCGATCCAGATGGCCTGGCCGCCGCCATGCGGCGGCTCCACCGCCTCAATGACATGGCCGAGCCGGGCCAGCCCCTCGCACAGCGCGGCCGGCACGCCGCGCTCCACCTGCACCTTGCCCATGAACGGAAACAGCCGGCAGAGATCGAGCGATTCCTGCAGATCGAGCCCGTAATCGAAAAAATTGGTCAGGAAGCTGGTCTGTCCCATCGGCTGGTAATGCCCGCCCATGACGCCATACGGCATCACCGCCTCGCCGTCCCGGGTCAGCATGCCGGGGATGATGGTGTGCATCGGCCGCTTGCATGGGGCGATGCAGTTCGGATGCCCCCGCTCGAGGCGGAAGCCGAGGCCGCGGTTATGCAGCATCACGCCCGGGCGCTCGGCCAGGATGCTGGAGCCGAAGCCCTCGAACAGCGAGTTGATGAAGCTGCAGGCGTTGCCGTCGCGATCGACGACGGAGAGATAAACCGTGTCGCTGTGGTGCGGCAGTTCGGTCTCGCCGGGCGCGGGCAGCTGCGCCATGGCCAGGTCGTCGCGGATCAGCCGGCGCAGCCCGTCCAGGGTGTCCGCACGGGTCAGCCTTGCCACCGGCACGGCAGAAAACAGCGGGTCGGCGACGAACGCGTCGCGGTCGCGATAGGCCAGCCGCGCCACTTCGATATGGCGGTGCCAGCGGGTAATACCAACGCCTGCTGCATATGACTCATCTGTGAAGAGACCGACGCGGCGGGCTTCTGATTCAAGGTGGCGAACGAAGGAGGTTCGCCATGACGATTGCGCTGCGGGGCGACTATGACGCCTCGGCGTTGCGGGCAGCA
>CAIXDS010000405.1 GCA_903918195.1 uncultured Acetobacteraceae bacterium
CTGGATCTTCTTCTCGAAGACCCAACCCAGCGGCTGCTTCGGGAGCGCCGGGGCAAGAGCGGGCGCAGGCGGGAACCCACGCGCCTACGCGTGGGGTGGCAAGCCCGGGAGCGCAGCGACGAACTCTTGCGGCGGCGCGCCCGCAAGCGGCAGCATCATTTCTCGTGTTTTGGATTGGGCATTCCCGATATACTGGTTGCGAACACTCCCATCATGGCGCCACCTGCCCCCGCTACCCTGATCGAGCACGCAGCGGAGAACGCACTTTTCCTGCCCAAATGCGCAAGCCTGCATTCATGCGCGATTGGCGTGCGGGCGACCATTTTTCTTTGAGAAGCCGCTCGCTTCGTCGCCCGCGCAATACCAAGGCACGGTGACACTCGGCCGGTTGCACTGCATAATCCTTGCATTCTTGGCATCGATGCCCGTTGGAGTTTCGATCGATCAGATGAAGCCGCCACGCTGGACCGCCGTCAGCCAGTCCTCCTTCCCGTGGGAGCAGGAAGCGCTCGACTACGTGCGCGTATCTCTGCCCGACCACGACCCGTGGCGGGCCTGGTCGAACTTTGAGTTCATTGATGACGAGGGCCGCGTCAACGAGGTGGACTTGCTTGTCCTCACTCCGGCAGGCCTCGTGCTCGTCGAAATCAAGTCCCGCCCGGGCACCGTGAGCGGTGATGCCCACACCTGGACCTGGAAGACCGACGGCCGCCCAGTCACCACCGACAACCCGCTGCCGCTGGCGAACCGGAAGGCCAAACGTCTCGCCTCTGTGCTTCGCCGACAGGAGGCGTTCGTCGGCAGGGGCGCGCCACGAGGGGCAGTGCCTTGGATTGAACCCCTCATTTTTCTGTCCGGCATCCGGCAGAAGCCAGCCATCGACCCCGGAACCGCCAACCGGGTGGCGCTGCGGGGAAATCCTGGTACCACCGAGGACAGCGGGATCATCGGCTGCCTTCTCCGTGCCGAGGAACTCGGGCTCGGCCGACGCGGCCCGGTCGATGCAGCGGCGGCACGCGGCATCTGCCGGGCCATCGAGCAGGCTGGCATCCGTCCTCCGGGGCGCGGGCGCCGCGTCGGCGACTACGAACTGGAGAAACTGCTGACCGAGGGAGAGAATTGGCAGGACTTCGCCGCCCGCCATGTCGCCACCGCCGTATTCCGCCGGGTGCGCATCTACCCTTACGCCCGCGCCGCATCGCCGGAGGCCAGGGACCGCCTCGCCCGCACGGCGCAGCGCGAGTTCCGCGTGCTGGAGGGCGTGGAACACCCCGGCATCCAGCGTGTCCTCGACTACCGCGAGGCGGAACTCGGCCCGGCACTCATCTTCGAGTACGACCCCGCTGCGCTCCGCCTCGACCGTTTCCTGGCGCAGAAGCAGCAGACCCTTTCGTTCGTTCAGAAGCTCGCGCTGGTGCGCCAGATCGGCGAGGCGATGGCCTACGCCCACGGCAAGCGCCTCTACCATCGCGGCCTTGCCCCGCAGAACGTGCTGGTCCGCAACCCCGACGGCGACGAACCCCGCCTTCAGGTCACCAACTGGCAGGTCGCCAGCCGCGGCGAGGGTAGCACCAGCGGTGCCCTGATGACCTCCGGCACGCAGCACGTCGAGGACCACCTCTCCGACCCGGCGAAGCTCTACGTGGCACCCGAAGCGACAGCAGGCGGCGCGGAGGGGGCCGCGCAGGCCGACGTGTTTTCCCTCGGTGCCGTCGCCTATCACATCTTCGCCGGTCGCCCCCCGGCGGATAGCCCGCTCGATCTGCCGGGACTGCTGCGCGAAGGCGGCGGTCTGAGGCTTTCCGGAGCGGTGAACGGGGTCGGACGGTGGCTGGAGGAGATGGTGCGCGCCGCCACCGCTCCGGTCGTCCGTGACCGCCCCCGCGACGCGCGCGAATTCCTCGACTACCTGGCCGAGGCGGAGAAAGAGGCCCTCCCGGCCGAGCCAACCCCGCCGCCGCTTGCCGATCCCGCCACCGCCGGACCAGGCGATCGGCTCGACGGCGGGTTCATGGTGATTAAGCGCCTCGGCCGCGGCGGCAGCGCCGATGCCCTGCTCGTCAGGCCCGACGAATCCGAGGAGGAACTCGTCCTCAAGGTCGCCGTCGATGCCGCGCATGCCGACCGCGTGCGCGCCGAGGCCGAGGTTCTGCGCCGCCTGCACCATCAGAATATCGTCCGCTTCGTCGCCGAGGTCACGGCGCGCGAACGCCCGGCCATCCTGATGGAGAAAGCGGGCGACCAGACACTGGCGCAATGGATCCGGGGCGGCGAGACCCCCTCGCTGGACCTGATGCGGCGTTTCGGCGAGCACCTGCTTTCGGCCCTGGAGCACCTCGAACAGAAAGGCGTGGCCCATCGCGACATCAAGCCGGACAACATCGGCATCGGACGGATTGCCGGGGGCGGCGCCTATCGGCTCGTGCTATTCGATTTCTCGCTCTCACGGGCACCGGCCGAGAATATCCAGGCGGGAACGAAGCCGTACCTCGATCCCTTCCTGGCCGACCGGACCCCGCCCCGATGGGACCTGCAGGCGGAGCGCTACGCCGCCGCCGTGACGCTCCACGAGATGCTCGCCGGAACCCCGCCCTGGTTCGGCGACGGGCTGACAGACCCCGCGGTTATTGATGAAGAAGCGAACATCGCCGTCGAGCGCTTCGACCCGGCGCTCCGGGACGGACTCGCCGGGTTCTTCGCCCGCGCCCTGCGCCGTGCCCCGGAAGGAAGATTCGGCAACGCGGAAGAAATGCTGCGGGCCTGGCGGCAGGCCTTCGCGCCGCTGGAGCGCAGCGAGATCCCGGCGGACAGCATCGAAATGCTGGCCCGTCGGCTGGACCGCACCAGCAGCATCGCCGAACTGGGCTATGGCGTGGAAGCGCGGGCGGTGCTGGACGGCATGAAGATCTACACCGTCTACCAGCTCCTCGGTGTCCCGCGGCAGCAGTTCCGCTACCTCAGCCGGGTCGGCGACAAGGTGCGGCGCGAAATCCGCGAGCGCGCGAAACGTCTCGCCCAGCTCCGGCCTGACCTCGTTCCCGGCGGCATCACCGACGAGGACTCGACCCGCGCCAGCGTCGATCGTCTGGCCGAGCAGCTGATCGCCCGCCGCCCGGCCGGGGACGAGAAGCCCGAGGACCGCATCCTCGCCCGCTACCTCGGCATCGAGCCCGACGACGCCCCGCCCTGGCCGGGCGCGGGCGAGGTGGCCGTTGCGGTGGGAACGGCACGCAGCAGCGTCGCCGATGCGCTCGAAGGTGCCCGCGACCGCTGGCACAAGAGCGCGGACCTCAACGCTGTTCGCGCGGAGCTCAACAACCTGCTGCAGACCGCCGGAGGCGTGGCTTCGGCCGAGGAACTGGCGGCCCAGCTGCTGGCCGTTCGCGGCAGCGTGCAGGACGACGAGCGCGAGCGCAGCCGGAGGGCGCGGGCCGTGGTGCGCGCCTCGGTGGAACAGGAAGCGGCGGTCTCCGACACGCGCTTCGCCGCCTATCCGGAGGGCGGGCTGACTCTCATCGCCGTCTCCCCGGAACTGGCGGAATACGCCCGCCGTCTCGGCCGGGCGGCTGATCGGCTATCGCAGGAAGATCCGCTCCCCAGTCCCGGCCGCGTCGATGAGGAGCTTGGGCTTGTCCCCGTGCCGGAGGGCGTTGTGGCTTTGCCGCCGGGGCGGACGCTTAAGCTGGCCGCCGCCGCCTCGGCCCGGTCGGCGCTGTCCACCCGGCTTGAGCTCTACCCGCGCGGCATGCCGATCGCGAAGGCGCTTTCCCTTGCCCTCGGCGCACTTGCCGGCGCCGACATGCTGAAGGAAGACGACCTGCGCGCCCGCGTGCGTGGCCGCTTTCCGGAGGCGGAGCCGCTGCCACCCCGACCCGCGCTGGATGCCCTGCTCGACCAGGTCGGTGCCGACCGGGAATGGCGAACGCCGCCCGGCAGCCCGCCAGGCTACTACGCCCGTGTTGTGCCCGATTCCGACACAGGGACGGTCGGCTCGATCCGTCACCCCACCCACGCGTCCCCGCCCGAGACCACCCCCGAGGTTCTGGATGCGCGGGCACTGGAGGAGAAGATCGCCCACGCCGCCCGCACCGGGGCCTTCCTTGCCCTCACGGCCGAACCGCGCCGGGTCCGCGATGCCGAGGCCGAGTTGCTTCGGCGCTTCCCGCGCGAGGTGGTCAGCCTGGAGCGGCTGATGCTGCATGCCATGCGCGCCGAGGCCGAGGCGCGGCGGGTGCAGTGGCCCAGGGCGCTGGCCGCCGATGCCGCCGCCCGCGACAGCGCCGACTTCCGCAATCTGCTTCGTCTGGCGGCGCGCGCCGCGCCCCGTGTGCGGGACGAGGTGCTTGCGCTGCGCAGCCCGGCGCTGCTGACGCGCCCCGGCCTGCTGGCCCGCTACGATCTGATGGACATGCTAGTGGCGATGTCGCAGGCATCAGGAGCCGCGGGTGGCCCGCCGGGCCTTTGGGTGCTGGTGCCGCAGCCCGATCCGGGGCGGCCGCACGTGGACGGCGCCGTGCTGCCAGTGATCGCCGCCTCCAACTGGGCGCGGCTCAGCGAGGCGTGGCTCGCCAATGCACACCGAGCGGGAGGACGAGCTGCGTAAATTATTGGTGATCCTGAATGTAACCGCAGCCAAGAATAACTCCTGACCAGTCTGGACTCAATTTATATGGAACCCGAAGCGCCCCAACTGAGCTCGTACCCCGCAGTTGCTCATATTCCGCTCGCCCTACGGCTGCAGCATGAGATTCCAAAGCCGAAGGACCACCAAGTATTTCAGCGCAATTGCGTTTTACTTTACCGCGCCGATTTTGGGGACCCCAATGCACAGGAATATGGCCGTAACGGACAGGGTCAGGGCGGGATTGATATCCTCGGCAAACGCAACGGAGACCCTACCCACTACGTGGGAGTCCAGTGTAGGCGAATCGACAAACCACTCAAGTTTACAAAAATACTTAGGGACTGCAGAGATACTTTAAGTATTAAAGCCGATCTCAAAGAGATCATTTTTGCCACCACTGCCCAAGACGACAGAGCAGCGACGGATGCCGCCGTTGCTGCCGAGCAGGAACTTCGGTCAGAAGGACGTAACATATCGGTTTCGGTTCACGGTTGGCAATCAATGCAGACGCTGATTGCTCGTCATGACATAGCCTATGCCGCCTTCTTTCCTGCGGCAGTGGCAATAGCCTCAATCCGACCCGCATCAATTAGCCCAGGCAACGCCTCCGGATGCCTAGCCAGCAACGTTGCAACACAGGTTATCGAGCAGCTCCAGCGCAGCGGATACCTGGCCCCGTTTGGTGAGCAGAAACCTGAGGATGCGGCAACCGAAGATCCAGCTCTCCATGGCCAGATTGATGCATACCGCGACCTTTTCAAGGTTCATGGTCAACCAGTTTTGGCCGAAAAAGGGCTCCTTGAACTTCTTAAGTTAGACACAAGCAACAAGCCCTGGGCGCGATTTCGGATCGAAACGAATCTCGGCTCGATTGTTCTCTGTCTCGGTCGCGAACTCGAGGCAGCGGCACATTATGAGGCGGCGCACGCCATCCGGCCCACAAATTCTCAGGCCATCACCAACCTGGCGCTCGCGCGAACCATCCGCGGCAAGTTCGACGAAGCGATGGCCTTGGCACAACAGGCTCTAAACATGTCGCCACGGGACAATCACGCGGTCGCGTTCCTCCTCCAAGCCGCGGCTCGATCTACCTGGGCAGGGGACCCACAGTCTTTGATTCCCGCGGACCTCGTGGGCACCTCCCATGCCGACCTCGGATTGGCTGAGTTCCTCCGAAGGCGGGAGATTCTAGGGTGGGAGGGGCGGAGCCTGGAGATCGCTCGCCGTCATGCGGACATGAAAGAGTTTCAGATCGTCTTCTCGATCGCCGTGCTCTCTTTAGGGGTTCGCTGGCGCATATCAGACACGCCATCCCGAACGGCTCTCTCGGCTGCCGACATCAGCGTTGCCGCCGATTACATGAAGGAGTTCGTACAGCATCAGCGGGCAGTCGGATTTGCCAACAGATTCGATCAGATTGCACACATTAACAATGCCTGCGGCCTGCTCCGCCTGTGTAATCGCGACGCGGAAGCGGAGCAACTGCTTCGATCGGCGAGTGATCTAGTCTCAGCAGATGCCACTCTCCGTCGTTTGCACGCGCTCTGTCTTATCTCCCTAAAAAGGGTCGCCGAAGGTATTAGCCTTCTGGAAGGCGACACTGACGCCGAAAATCGGTTGCTCCGGGCCGAGCTTGTCGGGCAGAATAACCCTGCGGCTGCGCTCGATCAGGTTCTTGCAATTGATCCGCCGTCGTCTCGCCTCGCTGTGCTCAGGTGGCGTCTCGCTGGTGATCTTGCCGTAAAGATCGACCGGGCGGACGTGATCGGGGAGGCAGCAAAAGCAATTGAAGCTTTGGATCCCGGCGACCCGGAGGCCGAGCTCCTCCTTATCAGAGCAGACCAGAAATCCGGATTGGCTGCGGAAAAGGTCCAGTTGCGCCTGCTCACGCTAGCTCGAAAACTGCCCGCCTCCGCTAATTTGTTGCGGCGCTTCCGCGTTGCTTCTGATCTCGTGGATCAAGGTCTCCCGGAGGAGGCCGCCAACCTACTTGAAAACGAGGTAGACCTCTCGCACGTCAATCCCCCGGCACTGCTCTATTTGCGAAGCCTCGCTGAGTCTCGGCGCGATAATGCATTCCTGGCTGCCCTTTCCAGGACGAGCGACGAAGTCAGGGATGATCCAGACGTCCTGTGGATGACGGCCGCGCACTCCTGGAATGTTGGCAATATAGAGCGGGCGTTAGTCGTCATCGATAAACTTCTTGTAGCCGCACCGGACGACGCACGAGCTGTTTTATTCAAGATTGAGAGCCTGTTTGACCAGAATCATCCGTCGTGCCTTGATCTGTCACAGGCGGTTTTGGAGGGGAGTGGTCGTCAATCTTCCCGTGGTTGGCCTGACGGAAAACCGTCAGGATTTGTGAAGTGCCTTGCCTTTTGAGC
>CAIXDS010000406.1 GCA_903918195.1 uncultured Acetobacteraceae bacterium
GTGGTTGGGGCGGGCGTAGAGGCGTGGCGGTCTGGCGTGGCACGGGGAAGCTCACGTCCGGGGTGGTTCCACCCAGGGCGATCGCCGGATAGCTGTAGCGGACCAAAACCATCGGCGGCTCGGTTCGGGCGAGTGATAAACCGGAATTTCGTTCCAACGTCTCCGGCCACAGCAGGAATTGTCGCATAAGCCCCCAGTATGGAAACCGGCGGGGCGGCGACCACGCCCAGGATTCTTTGCGTGGCTGCAGCTGCAGGCTACGGGATTCACACATCTCGGAAAAGCCCCACGAAACAGTCTTTTAGGCTGAGGATGTCGTTGCAAAATGCAGCCATTTTCCGGCACCGAATACTGTCCAAGGGACAGGAGGACTCTGTTTCCGGGCCGTTGGGTTCGGTGCCAGCCGTCCGCCAGGTAAAATGTGTGAATGCCGTAGAGCTGCAAGGGGCCGCGGCGCGCTACGGTAAGCGGTCGCTGCCCCGGGCCGACAGCGAGGATCGCCCTCCATCCGGGGGAAACCGCGGCATGCGGCCCCGGGCGGATCACCGGCGCCGCTGGTGGCCGTGCGGCAGGGTTTCGGGGCGGTCCGGAATGCCATACAGCACGACGGCGCTGTCCGAGGCACTGGAATACGCGAGAAAAACGTATTCGTTCCAATAATTTGGCTCGGCTCCCCGCTTGAACAGTGCCTTGCGGCGAAGCGCCGTTTCCTCGGGCGTCCCCAGCTGCGGCAGCCCCCGTTCCTGACGCTCGAAGAAGGCGCGCCAGTCCTTCTCGGTCGTGCCGCGCAGCACATAAGGAGACGTGAAGGCAACGCCGTGGGCGAATGCCTCGGTCAGCGGCGGCAGCAGCCTGACGTACCAGAGTTCGCCCTTGGCACCCCGATAGCCGGACGGCACGATACAACGGTATTCTTCGTAATCAAGGATGTCGCGCAGGCCAACCATGCCGTCCCGCCAGCCGAGGTGTTGGTAGATGCCCATGGCCGATCCACCCATCGCCTCAAGGGTCGATGCGAAATCGGCGGACATGCCAAAGGCCCGGCCGATCTCGACGGCGCAGGAGCAGATGGTCTCGCCGGTGGCTGCGACAGGTTGGTCGAACAACGCCCAGGCGGTGAAGAAACTGACAGTCACCGGGCTCATCGGCGGCCAGCCCGGCATGTAGGTTTCCTCAGCATCGCTGACCACGGCGGTGAAATCCTTGAACTCCCGCAGCGTCGAAGCCAGTTCCGAGAACACCGAGAGATAGTTCTGGGCTCTGGAATAGGCCGCATGTAGCGGATGGCGCCCACCGGCGACCAGGCTCTCGATGCTCTTGACCTCGGCCATCAGCTTGCGTGCCGACGGCCGACCCTGCACGAAGTTGCGCAGCTTCTGCACCCCGGGACGCAAAGAGTTGCGCGTTCCGGCGACCAGTTCCTCGGCGATCTTGTTGGTCATCTGTCCTCGGTGAACCGGCCGACAAAAGCCGTTCCGCGTGCGTTCCTACAGGCTGGGGGTCACTTCGACCATGTAATCCCAGCCGCCGGGGCCACGGCTTTCCTCCAGAGCGCGGGTTATGGCACGGATGCGTGCTGGCGTGTCGTTCGGCCCACTTACGAAGAAAGGCTTGCCGTCCTTGCCAAACGCAAAGGTCTCGGAGCAAGCACCAGCATCAACGTCACCGAAAATTGCCTCGATGGCCGGGGTGTCTTCGGCCGCCGGCAGCCCCAGACCAGCCGCATAGGCTGCGGCATCCCGGATCAGCTTGCGCGCGCGGGCGGGTTCGACCTCGATGAACCGCTGCGCCTCGTCCTGCCCCGCAAGGCGGGATCGAAGTTCGTTCTCGCCGATCTCGGCATAGAAGACGTCCTTGATCCCGAGGCAGAAAACGTCGACCAGAAAATAGGCGCTGCCGAGCAACCCCGACGGCAGCGCGCGCGCCACGACGACATGACCGATGCCGATATCGAACAGGTTCGACGGCATCAGGCACCGGACGAACGGCCCCTTTGAGGCCACCCGGATGCGGCCAACCAGACTGGCCGACGACACCTCGAGTTTCTTCTTCTCGGCGACCACCGCCTTTCGGCGAGCGGCCTTCGCCGCCAGTTTGCGCTGGCGTTGCGCGGCATCTGCCATAGCCAGGATATCTCCGCTTGCGGTGCCTGCGAATCGCGCTGTTCCCACGTGAATGTAACCGTCTCCGCGCCAGTATCTCAACGCTGCCATCTGTCTCCTGGTTATGTCGGCACTGATGCCGCCGCACCGCGCCGGCAAACCGTCCCCCGGCTGGGAAACCGGGGCAATGCATGCGTCGCTTTATCCTGCCGGCGGCAACGCCGCCAGGGCTGCCTCGATGCGCGGCGCGATGGACTCGGGCGTGGTGGTCGGAGCGAACCGATCCAGCACAGTGCCGTCGCGCCCGACCAGAAACTTGGTGAAGTTCCACTTGATCGCGCTGCCGAGCAGCCCGCCCTTGCGGGCCTTCAGATGGGCGAACAGCCGATGCTGGCCTGGCCCGTTCACTTCAATCTTGGCGAAGATCGGAAAGCTCGTGCGGTAGGTCGTCTCGCAGAAGCTGCGGATCTGCGCGTCGTCGCCGGGCTCCTGATGGCCGAACTGGTCGCAGGGAAAGGCGAGCACGGTAAAGCCGCGCCCGGCGAAGCGGTCCTGCAAGGCCTGCAAGCCCGCGTATTGCGGCGTGAAGCCGCAGCTTGAGGCCGTGTTGACGATCAGCAGCACCTGCCCGCGCCAGGCGCCCAGAGACTGGATGTCGCCCAAGCTGCGCCGCGCGGCGATGTCGTGGATGCCCATGACGAGCCCGGTCCGGTTGCCTCCACGAGGTGGGTGCCGCGGACGGTAATGCCAGAGTTTCTTAACGTCCCCTGACCGTAACGGCGCGCCCCGGTGATCGGGCGTGGCGGCCGGAAGGTGCCGACGCCGCCCCTCGCCAGACGGCATCGCCACCCCATGTGGTCTGGGCAATTGGCCGGGACGATGTTCGCATGAGGATCGTGGTGTTCGGCGCAACGGGCGGTACCGGGCGCGCGGTGGTCCACGCCCTTCTGGCCAACGGGCACGAGGTTACTGCCTTCGTCCGTGATCCGGCGGCCCTGGCCCCGCTTCCCGGTCTGCATATTGTGAGCGGCGACGCCATGCACCCCGACGACGTGGCGCGCGCGGTTGCGGGCCAGGAGGCCGTGGTCGTCAGCCTTGGCATACCGCAGCGCCGCGCCGGGCTGGTGCCAAGCGCCACCCGCGACGGGCCGCCCTATGTGTGCGAGGCCGGCACCAGCAACGTCATCGCCGCGATGCAGGCGGCCGGCGTGCTCCGACTCGTCTGCGTCACCTCCTTCGGCGTCGGCGACACGCGCGCCGCGGCACCGTTGCTGTTCCGGGTCGTGTTCCGCTTGTTCATGCGCGAGGTGATGGCCGACAAGGAGCGCCAGGAGCGTCTGGTGAAGGCGTCCGGACTGGATTGGACGCTGGTCCATCCGGTCGGGCTGACGGACCGGCCGGCAGCCGGGCACTGGATGGCCAGCACTGCGGGCAAGATCGGCCGGTCCATGGTGAGCCGCGCCGATGTCGGTGCCTTCATCGCGGCCGAGGTGGTGCAGCGACGGCACGTCCGCGAGACGGTGGCGTTCTCCGGATGATGGTGACGTCCGGTGCAGGCCGGACGTACCGCAGTCTTGCCATCCGAAGCGGCGCCACCGGAAGCGGGACGCGCCTGGGGAAGCCCTGCCGTTCCAAAGCCGACGATCGTCCGCCCGCGCGGGGCGGCTGGCGAGGTGGGATAGAAGCCGCGGCAACGCCCGGCCTGCGCCGGGAGCACTCCCGAGCGGCGATCTGCCGCCATGGCATGCGGGGAAGCGCGCAACCAGCGGATCAATCCGTTCCAGCGACCCCCTCCAGTCCCAGCCTCTGCCCTCCCGACGCTGGCTGGTACGGCAGCCACCCCCTACCATCGCCCATCGATGATCCATCCGGGGAGCCGTCGCCGCATGTCATCACTGGCCGCCGATCTTGCCGCCATCCTGGCCGGGGTACGCCGCCCGGGGGACTTCTTCGTCTCCGGCACCGCCGAGTTGCGCGCGCCCTCGCTCCAGGTCGAGGGCGTCGGCCCGGTGGCGCTGCCGCTGCTGCCGGTGCAGGCGGCGCAACTCGCGGCGGTGGCGGAACCGGCACCGTATGGCCGTGGCGAAGCAACGGTTCTCGACCCGGCGGTGCGCCGCAGTTGGCAGATCGGCCCGGAGCAGGTGCGCCTGGGCGGCAAGGGCTGGGCGGCCACTTTGGAGGGGATCCTCGCCCGGGTCGCCGACGGCCTCGGCGTGGAGGCCCCGATCACCGCGTCGCTGCACAAGCTGCTGCTCTACGAGGCGGGCGGCTTCTTCCACGGCCACCGCGATACCGAGAAACTGCACGGCATGTTCGGCACGTTGGTGATCGTGCTGCCGTCGCTGTTCGCCGGCGGCGAACTGGTGATCCGTCACCAGGACCGCAGCGTCCAACTCGACCTGCACCGGGACGATCCGGCCGAGGTGGGCTTCGCGGCCTTTTATGCCGATTGCGTGCATGAGGTCCTGCCGCTCACTGAGGGCAGCCGCCTGACCCTGGTCTACAACCTGGTGCGCCCGGGCCGCGGCAAGCCGCCGCAGCCGCCCGGCTACACACGCGAACAGGCCCGGATGACCGCCCTGCTGCAAGCCTGGCGGGAGGCGCCCGACGGCACGCCGGCCAAGCTGATCCACCTGCTGGAACATGCCTACACCCCGGCCGAGCTGGGCTTTCCAACCCTCAAGGGCGTCGATGCGGCGGTGGCCGGTGTGGTGCGGGCTGCAGCGGCGCAGGCCGGCTGCGACGTGCATCTGGCGCTGCTGACCATCGAGGAAAGCGGCATCGCCGAGTACTCCGGCTCCTGGCGCCGGCACCGGGACGACGACGATGACGACGATTTCGAGGCCGGCGAGGTGTGCGACCGCAGCGTGACGCTGTCGGAATGGCGCGGCGCCGACGATGGCGCCCGGATGTCCGGGACGATCCCCGCCGAGGACGACGAATTCGCCCCGCCGGGCGCGCTGGAGGACCTCTCCCCGGACGAAGTACATTTCCACGGCCCGACCGGCAACGAGGGATCGTCGTTCGAGCGCACTTACCGGCGGGCGGTGCTGGTGCTCTGGCCGGCCGACCGCCGCTTCGGAGTGCTGAGCCAGGGCGGGTTGCGGGCGACCCTGCCGTATCTCGACGAGCTGGCCGGAAGCTGGGCGGCGAGTGCTCCGGGCGCCCGTCCGGCGCTCGCGGCCGAGGCGCATGACCTGGCCGGCCACATGATCGCCCGCTGGCCGCGCGGCGGCTGGTCGCCCTATCGCGAGGAAGAGGAACCGTCTTCCGGCAAGGAGCCAGGCGAGGCCACCCGGATGCTGACGCTGCTGGCCCGGCTGGACGATGCCGCGGCGATCGAGCGGTTCCTGCGCGAGGTCACTGCCGGCGGCCGTTACGGCGCCGCCGACAACGTCGCCATCGCCGCCGCGCTCGATCACCTGCCGCCGGCGCGCGCCTCGCAACTGGCCGAGGCCATCGTCACCGGCACCGCCGCCAATTTGCCCGCCGCCTCTGCCGGTCTGCTGGCCCGGCTGGGGACAACCTGGCCGAAACAACGCCGGGCGGGGCTGAAAGATGCCGCGGCCCGGCTGGTGGCCACCCTGCCGGGCGAGCCGGTGCGCAATCCGGCGAACCCGGCCTGGCCGGCGCGCGTGCCAACGGTGAAACCGGGGTTCGTCGTCGCTCTGCTCACCGGCCTCGACGCCATCGATGCGGCGCTGGCCGGGCGCGCCGCGGCGCACGTTCTGGCCTGGCCCGTGCCCTATGGCCTCGATGCCATCCTGGTGCCCGCGCTGCGCCAACTGGCCGAAGCCGGCAACCGCCTCGACACTCCGGCGCGCGCGCAACTTCGCACCGCGGTGGTCGCGCATCTGCGGGCGCGCGCGGCGCTGCCGCTGGCGCCGCCGGCGGACTGGCGGCGGGAGAACGCGCTCGCCTGCCGCTGCGCGCATTGCCAGGAACTGGCCGGCTTTCTCGACGATCCGGCGCGGAAGAGCTGGGTGTTCAAGGCTGCCGAGGCCCTGCGCGGCCATGTCGCGGACACCATCCGCAAGGCCGGCAGCGACGTCGACACGGCAACCGACCAGCGTGGCCGGCCGTACAGTCTGGTGTGCACCAAGACCCAGGCGAGCTACCAGCGCCGTGCCAGACAACGTCAGCAGGACCTGAAGGATCTGAGCTTGCTGGCGGGGTAAGGGAGGGACAGCGTGCCGCATCCGGTGCCCGCGTCGGCCGCGGCCTCTTGCGCCAGCGGCGCGGCCCATGACCGCCGGATATCGGCCATGACCTTGGCGACGGCCCCGCCGCCATCGGCGCGCTGCGGTTTGTACCCGGCGAGCTTGTGCGCCCAGCCGATCGCGGCCAGCCGCCTTGTGATGGTAGCCGGTGCGCGTCCGGCCTCGACCTCGCCGGCGCGAACAGCGCCACCGCCCCAAGAGCAGCGGCGAGCGGCCGCTCGCCGCGGGCAGCGCACCAGGTTGGAACCGTTGCGGGTCACCGTAGAGCAGCCGGGTGGACGCGGCCCTGCTGGCGGCGCCGTCTGCCCCGTGGCGCAACGCCGCCCGCCGCGCCGGCACAATGTCGTCCAACTCTCCCCTCCCCGCTGCCCTGCCCGCTCATGGGGACAGAAGCGGGGATGCGCACATTTGTGGACCGGCAGACCCCAGCAAGTCCGCAGCTTGCAGCCCCATCCATGGCGGACGGAATGTCCGCCATGCTGTAGTTCGGATGGCGCCCGTCCGATGGTACGCTTTGGTCGATCGGTAACGCCTACTGGCAGGGTGGCGTGATCGTTTGCGTCTCAGGCGGCGCGGGGTCGAAGGTCAGCAGGGACAGGTGTAGAGACCACGAGGGGCGCGCACCGACGCGCCGTTTGCCGGTCGGTCGCGGTAGCCCCGCCGCCGCTTGCGACGGACGAGTTCGGCGAGGGCATTGATCGCAGCACCGGGATCGGGGTGGGGATCGAGCCGCCGACATCCCTGGGTGCCGATGCGACCCCAGTGACGCAGAAGGAGCGCGCGGCCAAACAGGTCAGGCCAGACTTCGATGCGGTAATAGCGCCACTCGTTCCGCTCGGGGCGGATGCGGACGAGAGCTGCCCGATCGGGGAACAGTGACAACTGGAACGGCTCAGCCACGACGGTCTCCGGCTGGTTCGGGCGCGATTTGCCAGGAATCTATCACCGTCGGCGGGAAGCCACACCGGGAACGTTGGCCCGGCGAACGGGAACAGCCCCTGGCGGCCAACTCCAGCCGCTCAGCGCCATCTACGTGCGCCTTCCCGCCGCCGCCGACACAGCCCTGGCGCGTCGCCGCGAGCGCCAGCTTGGCGGTAAGCGCCCGGTCAGCCGCGTGTAGCGGCGGCGTCGGCGATGGGGGATGATGGCGCACCTGGTGCGCGCTGGCTGCGGGAGCGGCGTGGAGATGGTGGACGCGAGGGTTGGGGCGTTGGGCTTTTCTACCCGGCGGGCGGCCGTGGCCGTGTTGCGGTGGCCATGTGCCAGGGCATCAGCTCGGAGAGCCTGTTGATCGGATGGCCCGCGGCGATTTTGGTCAGAATGTCGGTGAGGTAGGCCTCGGGGTTGAGGCCGTTGAGCCTGGCAGTTTGCACGATGGTGTAGATCGCAGCGGCGCGCTCGCCGCCGGCGTCGGAGCCGGCGAAGAGATAGTTTTTGCGGCCAACTGCGATGGCACGCATGGCGTTTTCGGCGATGTTGTTGTCGGCCTCAAGACGCCCGTCGGTGACGAATCGCGAGAGTTGCACACGGCGTTTGAGGATGTAGCGGAACGCCTCGGCTAGTTCCGACTTGGCCGACAGCTTGGCGAGCGTGGCCTCGGCCCAGGCGAAGAAGGCATCGAGCAGCGGCGCGGTTTCGCAGCGGTGCGCCACGCGCTCGGCGGGCGGGGCGAAGCGGGCCTTGGTCTCGATGACGTAGATCGCGGCGATGCGGTCGAGCGCTTCCTTGGCCACCGGCGATTTGGTGGTTTCCCACACGTCGAAGATTTTGCGGCGGCAATGTGCCCAACAGGCGACTTCGA
>CAIXDS010000407.1 GCA_903918195.1 uncultured Acetobacteraceae bacterium
CCGCCGGTGAGGGTCGAGCCGAGATAGGACGCGCCGAACATGATGACGATGCCGCCGATCACGCCGGCAATCAGGCCGAGCGAGACGCGGCCGAACATCCACGACAAGCCGATCGCGATAATGCCGAGCACCGCCAGCGACTGGCCGAACGGGCCGAGGATGAAGGTGCAGATGTTGTTGATCATCGTCGCCGGCGACGCGCCGCCCGTCACGGTCTGGGCATGCGCCAGCACCGGGAAGGCCACCACCGCCGCCAGGACAAGCGCACCAGCGATCTGTGCCGGCTTGTGCCGGTCAAGAAGGAGCAGCCCTTTCCCGTAGGCTTCGGTCATGCGGCGTTCGGCAGTCAAAGCGAGACGATTGGTCATTCGTTACCTTTCAACGGCTGGACCAGAGACAGGGACCGCTGCGGCCGGTCCTCCTCCCGCAGCGGCAGGCAGCGCCGGACCAGCCGCCGACCTCGGAACGGCCGGAGGCTGAGGCTCATGGTGGCGAGCGGCGGCGTATTCGTAGGACGGCCACACATCCCAGGACGGCGGCGCATTCGGGTCCACGGGAACCGCCAACGCAGCCGCCGGTGCCGCCTGGCTGTCGATCGCGGCGGGCGCCGCGCCCACGTCGATGGCGGGAACGACATGCCGGGCGGCCAGCTCCACCTTGTGCACATAGCCGTTGGCAAAGCCGCGCTGCGCATCGCCGGTGTTGTATCTGGAGATGGCAACCCGAAGCGCCGCCTGCTGCCCTTCATGGGTGTCGCCGCCGGCATAGTCGCCGGCCAGAATGACCGCCGCGGCCGCAACCGACTTGCACGGATCGAAGGCGGCTTCCAGAGTCAGCCCGAGCCTGGCGAAGTTGGCCGAGTTGATCTGCATGATCCCGACGTCAACCGAATGACCGGCCTCGAGCAGCTTCGACGCTATCTGGATCGCAATGTCGCGGCTGGCAGGAACACCGCTGGTTCCCGTGGTGTTGTCGTTGATCGACAGCGGCTGAAAAGCGCTCTCTGTCCGCGCGATTGAGGCCAGAGTGGACGGCGCAACAGACGCGCCGCAGCGCAGCGCGAGCTGACCGAACTCGCCGACGCTGAGCGGATCGGCCCGTGCCGGGCCAGACATCGCAATCGCGGCAGCAAACGCAGCCGTGACAGCGGCCGGTGTCCTATTTGGTCCGGGAGGCTCGCCGCTTGGCACGCCGGGCCCATGATGGGCCTGGAATCGCCGATTGCGCAATGACATACCAGAAAACACACAGTTCACCCATGGTGGGGGATTGTAGTTCCCCGGTTGGCCAGCCCATTCGTCACGGCGTCGGCGGCGTAGAAGCACGAACGATCACGGTAACGCAACCGTGAATTGCGAATTGTTTTCCGCCTGCACTCGGATCTCCGGAACCTCGGCTCCAGTTTGTGTTCATTCCGATTCGATATTACTCTCCGTTGTCGTGCGCTATTAATGACGGCTTCGCTCTAAATAGAGACATGAGCGGAAGGGGATACCGAGACCGCCGTGGTCCGCGGCGAAATGCGCCTACGGATGCATGGCTTTCGTACGCAACGAGTTGCATTTATGCCTCATCGCGTGTCGCCCTGTGGGATTGTGGCAGTGCATCAGGCGCGCAATCCGGAGCGAACCATTCCGGAAAAGATTCTTCGGCTCGACATTCCCGACTGAGCACAGGTGCGCGGAAGCGCCGGTGGTAACGTGCAACCCGCGCGGGTGCGGCAGGGCATGCCCCGATTCGTCGTGCCCCACTTTGGCGCGGACATGATCCAACCGGTAAGCCAACCGAGACGACCAACGCCGCGAGCAAGGGCTCCCAGGCCCCGAACGCGCCGCCTCGATCAACACGCGAGGACGGTGTGTCTTTCAGCCAGTCGATCGCGTCTGTCGTCGCGTAGTAGGTCGGCTGTGGCCGGCCGATGGTGCGCTCCTGCGGCAGCACGTCGGCGGAGCAAGACGCAAGGACGTCCTGGCCTGTCCGGTGGCAGCCCCCGATGTGCCGCCACCGCCAGGCGACGAGCGCGACTGGGACACGAACTCCTGATCGCGCGTCACCGCAGGCATGGCGCCGCTCAGTGCACCTTCTCCGACCATATGGTGCACAGGCCACCGCAGAGGGTTAAGACGACGCTGGTGTCCCGACATCTTGTTGCCGGTCCGCTGGGCCGGTCCGGCCTCTCATGCCCCTCTCCTTCCCCCCACGCTGGACGTTGCAATGCCCTCCACCAATATCCGCGGTGCCGCTGGCCACCAAACCCCGAATCGACGCACCGGCCGGTCGGACAGGTGCTGACCGGCCCAGCACAGTCTGTGGTAGCCTTACGCGCATTTTCTTGGCCGGAGGCCCGCCCTACCCTATGTTGGAATCCATGAACGCCGTGACCCTGCCACCTGATCTGGAGCGCTTCGCTGACGAAGTCATCGCGAAGGGGCGGTTTCGTGACGTGGACGAAGTCGTGCGGGCGGGCGTCAGCCTGCTGCAGCGCGCCGAGGCCGAGCGGGCCTCCTTCGAGGCTTCGCTCGACAACGCCATCGCGGAAGGCGAACGGGACGGATTCCTGACACTCGACGAAGTGATGCGCGACGCCGATGCTCTTCTCGAGGAAATGGCTAACTCCCGCAAGTGAGCGGCCCGGCGATCCTTGCCCCGCAGGCACAAAAGGATCTGCGGGC
>CAIXDS010000408.1 GCA_903918195.1 uncultured Acetobacteraceae bacterium
CCACGTCGTCTACGACAGCTACGACGCCGTCGTCGCCGCATGCCGCAAGGCCTGGAAGCGACTCATCACAACTCCAGGTCGAATCCGATCCATCGCGACGCGCCGTTGGGCGCAGGTCAATGTCTAGGGCCGTTGGTATGAACGAGGCGATTGACCAGCCGGGCAATGCGATGCCGGGTCAATCACGCCCGCCGTGCCGCCCTTGCCGTGCCTCCACTGTTTCGGCCGCGAAGCGCGGGTCGTCCGCATCCCCCCGCGCCACAAATCCGCCGGCGCGCCCCAGCCAGGTGTTCCATCCGAGCAGGGCGCCCGGCTGCGCCTTCGCCGCCAGTCCCGCCGCCGGCACCTCCTCGGCCGCAAGGACAAGATTGACACCAAATCCCACCTCGTAGCCCAAATACGCACGCACCAGCGCCACCAGCGCCACCAGCGCCGGGCGGCCCGGCAGCAGCGCCTCGAAACCGGCGCGGTCCAGCGGACCGATGCGCAGCATCACCCGCGCCTGCGGGTCCCAGGCGCGCACCCCCACCGCCGCGTCATGCCCCAGGCGGCTGAACGCACCCGGCACCCGCCCGATCCCCAGCCGCGTCCGCTGGTCGGGATCGAGGGCCAGCCAGGCGCCAGTGAACTCGACCACCTCCACCCGCCGGCCCAGCCAGTCCGAGGCCAGCGCTGCCAGCCGCTCGGCCGAACGTGGCCGCAATGCGAAGGTTCCGGCATAGTGCAGCAACACATCGGCGCCGAACGGCAGCCGCGCGGTGATGCCCGGCTCGGCGAACCCGGCCACCGACAACAGCGCCTGCACATGCCCGGCCCGGCGTCCGTCGCCTTCCAGCCGAGCCGCCTCGACCGCACGGTCCAGCCGGTATTTCATCCCGGCCCGGCCCAGCGCCGCCAGCATGCGATGCGCCAACTGATCGAGCAGCCCGCGCAGCGCCGCACCGCCCTTGCCGGCCGCATACTCGCTGTACGGACGCGGCAGCACGCCAGCGACCCCGGTCAGCCCGAGCAGGCCCAGCACCGCCGTCGGGGGCACGGTGGCGGTGTCCACCGCGAGCACATCGGCCGGGGCGAAAGCGAGCCCCGCCCGGCTGCGGAATCGCGCCGCCTCCGCCGGATCGGCGACCCGCGCCTGGTGCAGCAGCACCCGCAGCGCCGCATCGAAGCCGAACGCCGAGGGCGTTGCTTCCAGGTGCCGGATCGGGGCGGGGTCCGGCTGCGTCACAGCAGCGCCCGCGTCCCGGCACGGGCGGGCCAGCGCGCCACCGGATCGGGACGCCCCTGCAGCAGCGCGGTGCAGCGTACGAAACCATTTACCGTGCCGTGCAACGCCAGAAAGCGCTCCAGCACCGAGCCCAGCAGGTAGAGCCCCGCCGCCTGCCACGCCTGCGGGTCGAAGGTCAGCCGCACGTCGAGGCCCCGGCAAAACGCGCCGGCCCGCGCGCCAGGCAGGCGGGCCGCCCCCGGCATCGCACTGACCGCGGTCAGGCCAGAGATCATCGCCCGGGTCTCAGCGCTGTCGCGCAGATCGTAAAGCCGCAGCACCTCACGCAGCACGCCGGCCCCTTCGGCGCCGCCGACCACCGAAAGGTGGCTCAGTGACAGATGCGAAATCAGCCGCCAGAAGCGATGGCCGCGCGGCGGCGGGCGCAAGGTATCGGTGGCGGCCGACAGCGGCACGATCGCATCCACCGAAGCAGAGCCCTGCTCCAGGCGCAGCACCAACCGCCCGGAGCCGGCGGGCGGCGACCGGTCGCGGTTGCTGCCCGGCGCATCGATGCCGGACGGTAGCAGCCGCGGCAGGTTACGGTTGGTGCACAGCGCATCGACGCTCAACCGCGCCCGGGCGGGTCGTTCGGCGTCGAAGGCCGGGTCGTCAATGGCCAGGAATACGTCGCTGCCGGCAAGCCCGGCCGCCGACGGGCGCCGCAGCGGCAGGTACGAGCCGCCGGCCTGGCCGGCATCCGCATCACCATGCACCATGCGGAAAAACGGCCGCCAGGGCCGCTCGGACCCGTCGAGCCGCGTTTCGCGCACCCGCTCGATCGACCAGACCTCAAGCGTTGCCGGGCGGCGAAGGTCCGGGTCCACCCGGTATTCGGTGCGCGTCCAGTCCACCTCAACCGGCTCGCAGCGATGCGGAAAAAGATTGACCAACGGAACGCAGCCAAGCGCGAATGTCGTGCGGTCCACGGCCCGCTCAAGCTGTGCGGGCAGGTGGTCGAGGTAGATGAAAATCTCCAGCGTCCGGCCCGCCCCCGCCAACGTCTTGCTGTCGATGCCGGTTACATCGATGGCCAGGAACTTGTCGGCAAAAGCAAAATACTCCGCCAGCAGACGAAATCCGGAAAAACCCTGGGCCGGCCAGGGCAGCAGCGCTTCCTCCGCCGCGAAGCCGGCCGGCTGCACCACCGAGGCCGGCTGCACCACCGGCTTCGGGTCCGTCCCGCTATCGGCGAAAGCGACCGCCACGACGTGGCCGCAGAGCAGCTCGTACATCGCCTGTGTGACCTGCCGGGCGCCGCGCAGGTGCAGCCGCAGCCGGTCCAGTCCCAGGCTCTCGAAGGTGGCGGCAGGTTCGGTGCAGCGGAGCGTCATCCGCAGCACCCCCGCCGCACCCCTGGCGGGGCTCCTGGCAAGCGGCTCCGGCAAATACGGCAGCGGCAGCCCGGCGAGGCGAACCGCCTCGATCTCGACCGGCCACAGCGTCACCGGTGCTGTGGTACGGAAGCGGCAGGGCACGCCGTCGACCGGATCGGTCTGCACCAGCATGCCGCGCGGCAGGGTGGCCGCCTCCTGCAGGCCCTTGCGTGGTGTCAGCTGCGCCATCAGGCAGGACGGGAAAGGCGCCAGGTAGTGCGGATACAGCACACCCAGCAGAGCATCGGTCAGTTCCGGAAACTCGTCATCCAGCCGTTGGCGCACCCGCGCACCGAGAAAGGCGACGCCCTCCAGCAGCCGTTCGACGTGCGGGTCATCGACCCCCCCGGGCGACAGGCGCAGCTGGGCGGCCGCCGCGGGATGGGCCGCGGCGAACTCGCCCGCCAGCCGGGTCAGGGCCCCATATTCGGCGTCAAAATGCCGCAGCAGGTCATCAGACATCGGCATCGTCACCCACGTTGGTCGGCCCGCACGATCAGGTCCGTCGTGGTGGTGTCGAGCAGCGTCTCGAAGCCGATCGGCTCGTCTACCCCGGCGACTCGCAGCACTGCCTCGATCCGCAGCCGCAACACCGGCTCCAGGCTGTCCGGACGGTCCACCATGGTCACCACCAGCTCCCCGAGGCGCGGCTCGAAACGGCGGATGGCCGCGGTGATCTCGCGGCACAGCGCCTCACGCTGGGCCGGGGCGTTGAAGGCGCCGGCGGCGAAGTCCGGCAACCCGTAGGCCAGAATGCTGCCGCGCAGGGCGGCAAACCCCTCAGGAATCGCCGCCCAGGGACGGCGCGTGTTCAGCAATGCCTCCAGATCGCGCCGCACCGATGCGTGCAGCACCCGCAGCGACTGTCCGCGCGCCTCGGTGGCGTCGTCCAGAAGCCGATCCAGCACCGAGCCGAGGGTGCGGGGCGCCGGCCCGCTCATGCCGCCTGAGCAAGCGGTGCCAGGTCCATCACCGCAATGCCCTCCGCGCCGGCCAGGAAGATGCGCTGCCCAACCCCGCGGGTGAGGCCGTCGGCCAGTTCGCGCCAATCGGTGGCGCGGCCGAGGCGAAGCGCCTCGTCGCTCTCCGCCGGGTCGCTCACATAGAGCGCCGGCACATACACCTCGCCGCTCGGCCCACCATCCACCGTCAGCGTTGCCCGGCGCCAGAACAGGTCGCGTGGCCGCTCGGGGGGATGCAGGGTCAGCGCGACCACGCGCTCGAATGGGACCCAGAAATACTTTCCCGTGGGCGTGAGCACTTCAAGCGAACCGCCGATCAGGTCGTCGGCATCACGAAAATCATCGACTACCTGTTCGCCGATGGCGAACGCCGCGGCCGGGCGGGCCGCCTCGGCCGCAGCGGCCTCGACCGCGGCGGCAGCCGGATCGCCCGCGCGCAGCGCCACCACGGCCGCCAGCGCCGCTTGCTGGGAAGCGGTCGGGGTGGCGAGGAACTCCGGCACCCGTCCCTCGCTCAGCAATTGGGAGCGGGCCTGCTCGGCGCGCAGCAACTGCCGGAACTCCGCCACGGCGATGCCGAAGGACGGGTCGATCGTCGCTGCGGTGTCGAGCTGGGCGTCCGCCCGCTCGAAGCTCCCGGCAAACAGCAGCAGCTCCGCGAGCAGCATTCGTGCGGCCGCATCGGCTGGCTCCTGGCGCACCCGCGCGGTCGCCGCCGCGATGGCATCGCGCAGCCGTCCCTGGCGGAACAGCGCGCCGACACTCGCCTGGTCTTGTACGATGGCTTCCTCCTGTTGCCGGCCGCCCGCCATCAGCTCGCCGGCGGCGCAATCTGGGTTTCGAAACTGAAGCTCGCGGTCACGTTGTCGAGCTGGAAATAGGGCTGCAGCATGATCGCGCAGGCGAAGCTGCCGGGCTTGTCGGGCAGCTCGGTCACGCGCACCGCGGCGTCATACAATGGATGCCCGGCCCGCGTTTCGGCGGTCGCCATGATGTTGCGGTTGACGAAACCGGTCAGCCAGGTGCGCAGTTCCTTCTCGATCTCCTCCGCCCGGCGCAACCGGCCGATGGTCTGGCGACCGCGGATCTTGAGGTAGTGGGCGAAGCGGCAGGCGCACAGCATCGCGTTGATCTGGGTCGCCACGCGGCTGTCGGCGAAGGCCGCCCGCCCGGCCATTTCGGCCGGATGCGGCGGACGGTAGAGGGTGCGGACCGCGCCGAACACCAGCGTCTCTCCGTATGGCAGCGCGCCCAGCGGCATCAGACCGGCCTCGATCAAGGCGCGTTCCTGCTGGTCGGTGAACACCACCTCCACCGGCAAGCGGGGCAGGAAAAGCGTCGGGCTCAGCGCGTGCGGCTCGGTGGGCAACCCGGTGACCAGGCCACCGCCAACCCGATCGGTGTCAGCGCCGCGCACATCGGCCGGCCAGCCATAGCGTGACGCGGCGCGGGCGGCCACCGAAGCGAACGCGTAGCCGCCGCTGGTCCAGACCCGCTCGGCGACCGTCGGCGCCCGCTCGCCGTAGCGAAATCCGTCGCCGCGCGAACCGTCATCCGGCCAGGGCGGCCGGGCCAGCACGCGCGGCAGCACGACCGCGAGGAAACGCTGGTCCGGACCGTCGCGCAGGGTGCGCCAGCGCGCGTGCTCGTCGTTTTCCAGCGAGGCCGCCGGCTCGGCCACCGCGGCGAGAGTGGCGAAGGTCTCAACCTCCAACAGCTCCGGTGCGGCGGCCACGACGATCGGGGTGAAGGCCGCCGCACCGATCGCGGCCAGATGCTCCAGCACGGCCTTGTCGTCTGTCGGGTGGTCGCGGTCGGGCCGATGGCGCACCGCATGGTCCACCACCATCAACCCGAACGGCTCGCCGCCAGCCATGCCAAATTCGGTCTCGTAGATCATACGAAACAAATAGCTCTGGTCGAATTCGGTTGCCCGCTCCATGTCGCGGGCCAGCTCGCGCCAACTGGCGGTGAACAGGCGGACAACGATACGATCGCCCGGCCCCTCCTCGGTGCTGTCCACCAGCCAGCGCAGGCCACGCCAGCTTGCTTCCAACGCCTGCAGACGCGGGTGATGCAGGATCGCGTCGAGTTGGGCAGCGATCAGTCGGTCGATCGCCAGGATATCGCGATCGAGCGCGCCGCGCAGGGCGGCGGCCCTGCCTTCACCGCGCCGACTGGCCAGCGCGGCGATGGCCGTGCCGCCAAACCATGTCCGAACGGCGCCCGGCCCGTCCGCTTCCAGGAAGCCCTGCCAGAGCGTGTCCGTTCGGGCAGAAGGCAGCCGACCGGCCAGCACCAGAGCGCGAACAGTCCCCGCGCCCGCTCCCGGAAAAGACGGCGGAGGCTCGACGGTCGCGGCTGCCGGCCCGGCGCCCATGCCGCGTGCCGGCTCGCCGCTATTTCTTCGGGGTCGGCAGGCGCGCCACCATGCGCAGGCTGGCGGTAAGTTCTTCCATCTGCAGCCAGGGGCGCATCCAGGCGACAGCGTTATACACCCCAGGCTGACCTGGAACCTCCTGCACCGCGACGCGGGCCTCGCGCAGCGGGAAGCGGGCCTTCAGTTCCTCGCTCACGTTCGGATTGTCGTTGACATAGGTTTTGATCCAGCCGTTGAGCCAGACCTCGCAATCGGACGCCTCCATGAAACTGCCGATCCGGTCGCGTGCCATCACCTTGAGGTAGTGCGCAAACCGGCCGGTGGCCATCAAGTAGGGCAGACGGGCGGAAATCTCGGCATTGGCGGTGCTGTCGTCGTTGTCGTACTTCTTCGGCTTCTGCACGGTCTGGCCACCGAAGAAAACAGCATAGTCGGTGTTCTTGTAGTGCACCAACGGCAGGAATCCGAGCCGGCCGAGTTCGGCGTCGCGCCGGTCGGGAATGTTGACTTCGGTCGGGCACTTGTCGTCGCGGTCGCCTTCCTCGGTCTGGAAGTTATGCAGCGGCAGGTTATCGACCTTGCCGCCACTGTCCGCGCCACGGATCGCGGTGCAGAAGCCCGACTCCACGAAGGCCGCCGTCAGCCGGGTGCCCAACGCATAGGCCGCGTTCATCCAGCAATAGTCCTGGTGCTCCATCTTCCGCACACTGCCGTCAGCGCCGATCGGCGCCTCCTCGAAGGCAAATTCGTCGATTCGCGTGCCGCTCTGGCCGTACGGCCGGCGGGCCAGCACGCGGGGCAGCACCATCGTCACATAGCGAGAGTCATCGGTGTCGCGGAAGGCGCGCCACTTGACGTACTCGGATGTGTCGAAAATGTTTGCCAGGTCGCGCGGGGTATTGAGTTCGGTCCAGTTGTCGAGGCCGAACATGCCCGGAGACGGCGCGGAAAGGAAAGGCGCGAATGCGGCGCCGGCGATACCGCTGACCAGTTGCAGCGTCTCGACATCCTCCTGGCCGGCATCCCACTCGTAGTCGCCAATCAACGCCGCGAAGGGCTCGCCGCCGGCCTGACCGTAGCTGGTTTCGTAGATCGCTTTCCACAACTGGCTCTGGTCGAATTCCACCGCACGGCTCAGGTCGCGGGCGAGTTCCTTCTTGGTGGCGTTCAGCATCCGGATGCGCAGGTTGGGACCGGTCAGCGAGTTGCGCACCAGATAATGCAGGCCACGCCAACTGCCCTCCAACTTCAGAAAGCTGCTGTGGTGCATGATCGCGTTGAGCTGCGCCGAGACGCGCTGGTCGATATCGGCCACCGCCCGCTCGATCGTGCGGGTAAGATTTTTGTCGAACGTGACCGTCTTGGCCTGGGCCTGCTCGACCAGGGTGCGCACCAACTCCTTGGCGCGGTCCCCCTCGGTCTGCTTGGTGGCCGATAAAATCTGATCGAGCAGTCCGGAGGATTCGACTGTCTCGGTCTGCGCCGCGGGGGTCGTCGCGGCCTGGCTTTCCGGCATCCGATCACTCCTTGCGCGGGCCGAGATCCTGCTGGACCTTCTTGAGCTCGTCATCGCGCTGCAGGATGGTTTCGAGCAGGTTCTCGAGCTCCTCCGAACGATCGGCCTTGGCCAGCAGATCGCGCAATTTTGCCCGGGTCTCCAGCAGTTCCTTCAGCGCCGGCACCTGCGCGGCCACTTTGGCCGGCTCGAAATCCTCCATCGAGGAGAAGGCGAGCTCGACAAAGAACTCCTTGCTGTCGTTATTCAGCTTGTTATCCACCCGGAAGGTCAGGCCCGGCAGAATTCGTTCCATCACCTTATCAAAATTATCGCGATCGATGGTAACGAAATTGCGATCCGTGAAGCTTGGAACTTTGCGGACGACTGGTTTGCCGTCTTTTATGACCGGATCGCCGTTCTTGTCCTTGACCTTGACCTCGGGGTCGCCGGAGAAGTCGCCCAGCACGCCGATGACAAACGGCAACTCCTTGCGGGGACGCCCGTCGGCCTGCACGTCGAGGGTGATGTGCACACGCGGCTTGCGGACCTTGGTCAGCCGGTTCTGGATATTGCCGCTCATTGGCGCGTCGGCCTCCTTCGCTGTGGGGCGCGGCCGGAGACGACCACCCGCGACACTGCCCACGCAACAATCACAGGAAATCAGTTTAGGCGGCGCAGCTCAGCCCGGTCAACCATTGCAATTGCGAATGACAGCGGCGCGACGATGCGTTGCGTCGAAATCGTAACGTCAGCCGGTGCCGATATCCGGGCGGATGCCAAGCCGCGCCAGGATGGCTTCCCGTTGCGCCCGGTCGGGCACCACCTCCGCAAGCCATTGCGGCCAGGAGAGGCGAGCACGCCGCTGCGCATCTTCCAGCGTGTAGGCCAGCGGGGAGTGCGGTTCGGTGCGGCGGAAGAACGCGGTGATTTCGCCAAGTTGGCGTAGTGCTTCCTCGCGGCTGTCCAGACGGGACGAGTCCTGCCAGGAAGCGACGGGCGAGGGCGTTGCCGCAGGTCCGGACGTGTCCGGTGCCGCCGGTGGGTCAGGGGCCAGTTCGGTAACAGTCCGCAATACATCCTCCAGAAGGGTGATCAGCGGTTGGCCGGGGAACAAGCGGTCGGGGGTCGCTGACTGGTGTACAGCGGCGGCGGCGCGCCACGCATCCAGGGCCGCGCGGATGTCGCCGCGCTGTTCGGCCAGCAGGTCGCCACAGCCGGCACGCGCTGCCTGCTGTACCGCGTCCCAAGGTTGCATGCCCGGAGCCGCGAGACGCTCGGCGCGGCGCGGCGCACTCAGCTTGTTGACCGCGTCCAGGCGCTCCTTGCGCATTTCGGGCCGCAGCGCAGCCCAGGACCTCGACTCCTGGCAGTCCGGAAACGTAAATTGCTTGCCGTCGGGCAGCGTGAACAAAACGACGCGACGAACGGCCGGCAGCAAACGCCCATTCGTGCCCGCGAGCTGGATGAGCGGTTCCAGCCGCGCCTCCTCGGCACTGACACCAGGTTCATCGGCCCGCGGGGCCGGGTAGAGGGAGTCCCCGAAGCCTTCGACCAGGCCGGCAATCAGCGCGCCACCGTTGGCGAGGCCGGCGAACCCCTCAGTGTACAGTATCGCTTCGGCGAGAAAGGCGGCCACTTCAAGGTCCTTGCTGTGTCGGGCAAGGATAGCCTCGGCCTGATGCTGCACCGATGCCCAGTCGGGGGCTGCCTCCTTTTCCTGGTGCTGCACCGATGACCCGTCGGTGGCTGCCTCCTTCTCCTGACGCTCCGCAAGTTGCCGCGCACGGCGCCAGATGCTGCGCAGATCTGACAGTATTGTGTGCTGGGACGGGTTGCGCAGGTCAACCCCCTGCGGCACCGAGTCGCCGATCGGAGCCAGCAGTTCATCAAGGTCAATCATGACGCGGGATGCTCAACCAACGATGCATGTGGCCATCCAACAGACTTTCGTTTAGTTTATCAAGGAATTGGATATCCGGGAAGGTGGGCCATGGCCGCGGTAAACCTGCGATCCCTCGTCGCACGTGGCAACGAAACGTGCCGCAAGGCACTGGAAGCCGCCGGCGGGCTTACGCTGGCGCGTACGCACTACAACGTCGAGCTTGAACACCTGCTGCTGGCGCTGCTCGACCGCGACGGGACCGACCTGCTGGCGGTGCTGCGGCATTACGATATCGATCCAGGGCGGGTTGCCAAGCAACTGACCCAGTCGCTCGAGCGGCTGAGCGCCGGCAATGCCCGCGCCCCCGGCCTGGCGCCCGAGGTGGTTGAGCTGTTCAAGCAGGCATGGCTGCTTGCCTCACTCGAACATGGCGCCGCACGCTTCCGGTCCGGGCATCTGCTGCTTGGGCTGCTGGCCGACGAAGCGCTGGCGCGGCACGCGCGCGATGCCTCGCCATTGCTCGGCCGGATCGGGGCGGAGCGGCTGGCGCAGGATTTCGCCGCAGCAACGGCCGGCAGCAGCGAGGCGGCGCCAACCGCGGCAGCGGGCGCCGAGCCGGCCGCGCCGACAGCCGTCGCGGCACGTGATGGCGCGCTGGCGCAGTTCACCATCGACCTGACGGCACGGGCGCGCGAAGGCCGGATTGATCCGGTTCTGGGGCGCGACAGCGAGATCCGCCAGATTATCGACATCCTGACCCGCCGGCGGCAGAACAACCCGATCCTCACCGGCGAGGCCGGGGTCGGTAAGACCGCAGTGGTCGAAGGGCTGGCCTTGCGAATTGCCGCCGGCGACGTGCCGTCCGCCTTGTCCGGGGTCGCCCTGCACACCCTCGATCTCGGGCTGCTGCAGGCCGGCGCCGGCATCAAAGGCGAGTTCGAAAACCGGCTGAAATCGGTAATCGACGAGGTAAAAGCGAGCCCGCGCCCGGTGATCCTCTTCATCGACGAGGCCCACACGCTGATCGGCGCCGGCGGCCAGCAAGGCCAGAACGACGCCGCCAATCTGCTCAAGCCTGCCCTGGCCCGCGGCGAGCTGCGCACCATCGCTGCCACCACCTGGGCCGAATACAAGAAGTATTTCGAGAAAGACGCGGCGCTGACCCGGCGCTTTCAGGTGATCCGGGTTGACGAACCGGGCGAGCCGCTCGCGGTGGCAATGATCCGCGGCCTGGTCGGCACGTTGGAGGCGCATCATGGCGTGCGCGTACTGGATGAGGCGGTGAGCGAGGCGGTGCGTCTGTCCGCCCGCTTTATCCCGGCGCGGCAATTGCCGGACAAGGCGGTCAGCCTGATCGACACCGCTTGCGCGCGCGTGGCGATGAGCCAGGCCGCGGTGCCGTCGTCAATCGAGGACAGGCGGCGCCGGATCGGGCTGATCGACACCGAACGTGCCATCCTGGCCCGCGAATCCGCCACCGGCACCGACCATGCCGAACGTCACGCAACGCTCACAGAGGAGCGGGCGGAGGTCGCCGGCGAACTCGCTGCGCTGGAGGTACGTTGGGCGGAAGAAAAGGCCCTGGTGGCCGAATGGACGGCGCTGCGCAGCGCTGCCGAATCGGCCACCGAGGAGCCGGAGGCAACGGCACGACGGGCGCGCCTGGCGGATGCCACGGCACGGCTGGCGGCGCTGCAGGGCGAGCAGCCATTGGTGTATCCGGTGGTGGACGGCCAGGCGGTCGCCGAACTGGTACAGGCCTGGACCGGCATTCCGGCCGGGCGCATGCGCAGCGACGAGATCCGTTCTGTGCTGGCGCTGCGCGATGCGCTGGAGCGGCGCATCATCGGCCAGTCGCACGCGCTGGAAGCGATCGCCCAGGCCATCCAGGTCAGCCGTGCCAAGCTGACCGATCCACGCAAGCCGATCGGCGTGTTCATGATGGTCGGCCCCTCCGGCACCGGCAAAACCGAGACCGCCCTGGCGCTGGCCGATGCACTGTATGGCGGCGAGCAGAACCTGACCGTCATCAACATGACCGAATTCAAGGAGGAACATAAGGTCAGCCTGTTGATGGGCAGCCCGCCCGGCTATGTCGGCTACGGTGAGGGCGGCATCCTGACCGAGGCGGTCCGTCGCCGGCCCTATTCCATCGTGCTGCTGGACGAGATGGAAAAAGCGCACCCCGGCGTTCAGGACGTATTCTATCAAGTGTTCGACAAGGGGACCATGAAGGACGGTGAAGGTCGCGATATCGACTTCCGTAATACCGTGGTGATCATGACGTCCAACCAGGGGTCGGACCTGATCACGCAAATGTTCGCCGACCCGGACACCGCCCCCGAGCCGGCCGGTCTGGCCGCAGCGTTGCGCCCTGAACTGCTGAAGTACTTCAAGCCCGCCTTTCTCGGGCGGGTCACAATCGTTCCTTATCTGCCGCTGCCCGATGCGGTGATCCGCGGCATTGTCGAAGCGCAGCTCGGCCGCATCAGGGCACGTGTCGCCGAATCGTATCGTGCCGCCTTCGACTGGGATCCGGCACTGGTTGGCAGCATTGCCGCGCGCTGCACCGAAACCGGATCGGGCGCACGCAACATCGACCACATCTTCTCGCGCACCCTCCTGCCTGACCTGTCGGCGCGACTGCTGGCCCGCATGGCGGCGGGAAATCGTGTGTCTGGCATCGGGGTGGCACTGGATCAGGATGGAAGTTTCTGCTACCGACTGAGCTGATGATGATTTAGGTTGTTGCCCACGGGAGAGAGAGCGTTCATGCCCATCTACATGCAGTTTCCTAATGCTAACGGCTCTGTAACGGCACAGGGATTCCAGAACTGGATCGAACTGACATCGTTGGCGTTCGGTGTCGATCGCCCCAGCGACAGCCGCCTCGGCACAGCGGGTTATTCCGCCACCGGCAAGCTTCAGGTGCACAACGTTCTGATCACCAAGCCGACCGACGGTGCGTCTCCGCAGCTCGTGATCTCGGCCCTGCAGGGCGTCTTCAACCAGACCGTGAAGATTGCTTTCGTCACCACCTCGTCGGGAGGAATGGTGAATTTCATGAGCCTGGAACTGGATAATTGCGGTGTCGCCAGCTACCATATGAACGGTGCGCAGGAAGGTCTGCCGTCCGAGAGCTACTCTCTGAGCTTCGCCAAGATCATCTTCACCTTCAATAATATGGATCAGGGCGGCAGTTCGAATCCGACGATCACTGGTTACGATCTCGAAACCGCTTCGTCGATCTGATCGGCTCCCCCGATGGGGCGTCCGGGCCGCGCCATTGATCTCCTCCGGGGTGGCCCGGCCCAGTTTGTTGTCGTGAGCGGTTTGCCGGGTTGCGGGCCGATGCCGCGCCCGGCGCGTGGCGGGCGTCTCGACTGGTTGGTTAGGCGGGCAGGTTAGGCATGTCCGGTTACGAGCGCTCGCATTCCATTCTCCAGATGACCAGCCCGCTCGGCGCGGACGTGCTCATCCCGACGGCGATCTCCGGGCAGGAGGCGATCAGCCAGCCCTTCTCCTACCGGGTCCAGATGGTCTCGCAGAAGGCCGATATCGATCCCCGCACGGTGCTGCACCAGCCCGGCTGTGTCATTCTGCGCCGCGACGCCGAGGTGGCCCGTTATTTTCACGGAATATTCCAGGAATTTGCCGCTGCCGGCCAGACACGCCCCGGCATGTATGCCTACCACGCCGTACTGGTGCCGAAATTCTGGTTCCTGAGCCAGACCATCGACTGCCGGGTCTTCCAGGACAAGTCGGTTGTGGAGATACTGCAACAGATGCTGCAGGATGCCGGCGTCGACAGCAGCGACTTCCGCATCTACGATACGCCGCCGGTGCGTCCCTACACGGTGCAGTTCAACGAGACCGATCTGCAGTTCGCCACCAGGCTGATGGAAGAAGCCGGCTACTTCTACTTCTTCGAGCATGCCGCCGGCCAGCATACGCTGGTGGTGGCCAACGCCAACGACGCATTTCATGACATCCCCGGCGCGACCTTGCGCTTCAATGCCCAGATCCGGGCCGAGGACGTGCTCACCGCCTGGCACCTGCCACGCGGCACCACGCATGGCAAGGTCACGCTGAAGGACTACGATCCGACGGAACCCGGAAAGCTACTGCAAGTGACCCAACTCGGCGACCAGAAGGTCGGCGGCGCGACGGCGCGCGACGTCTTTCTGTGGCCGGCAGCGACGCACGAGAATGAGGTGGTCGGCGACCGCAGCAAGCTGATGGTCGACGCCGCCGAGGCGGCGGTATCGGTGTTCAGCGGTGCCGGTGCGTTCCGTTCGCTGGTGACTGGCGGTCGCTTCACGTTGGAACAGGACCCGCTGACCAACGAGCAGAACATTGTCTATGCGGTCCGCTGGCTGAGCTTCGAGGCGTTGGACGAGAGTTGGACCACCGACGGCGCACCGGCTTTCTATGCCAACAGCTTCGAGTGCTTTCGGTCCACCGTCCCCTGGCGTCAGCCCTTTTCGGTGCCTCGCCCCGACATGGGCAGCGTGCATTCGGCGATCGTGCTCGGGCCGGAGGGGGAGGAGATCTATACCGACGATCTTGGCCGGGTAAAGGTCCAGTTCTTCTGGGATTACCGAAAGGAGGCGACGGCCGACAAGTCGGTCTGGGCGCGGGTGGTGCAGCCATGGGCCGGCAGCCGTTGGGGCTGGCAGTTCATCCCGCGCGTCGGCACCGAGGTGGCAGTGGCCTTCATCGACGCCAATCCGGACCGGCCCGTCGTGCTCGGCGGCCTCTACAACGGCGAGCAGATGCCGATCTTCACCGAGGCGGAAAAGACCAAGGGCGGGCTGCGCACCCGCTCCACCCCGCAAGGCGGTACCAGCGAATATAATGAGCTGTCCTTCGAAGACCGCAGGGGCCAGGAAATGGTCTATCTGCAGGCGCAGAAGGACATGTCCACTAAGATCAAGCACGACCAGACCCTGGAGGTCGACAACAACCGCACGGTCACCGTGGGCAACGCCGAACAGATCACCATCGGCAACGGTCGCACCACCCAGATCAGTGCCAGCAACGACTCCCTCACAGTGCAGCAGGGCGATCTCAGCATCGCGGTGTCGCTGGGCAAGATCACCGTTACGGCGCTGCAGTCGATCGAGCTGACGGTGGGCTCCAGCAAGGTGCGGATCGACCAGAGCGGGGTCAGCATTTCCGGCATGGCGATCACCATCACGGGCGATGGTTCGGTGGCGGTCGACGCGCCGCTCATCACAATCACCGCTGATGCGACGGTGGCCATTCAGGGCGGCATGGTCGAGATCAACTGAAGATGGCGTCTTTGCCCAAGCTGCGGCGGGAACTCGATGCCATCCTGGCCATGGCGAAACTTGCCCCCGAACCCGCCAGCCTGCTGCGCGGCTGCCCGGACACCGAAGCAGGGTTGAACCGGCTGCAGGCGTCCGGCGACCTGATCAGCGCCGCCCGGCTCGGTGCCTTTGCATTGCCGCGGCGCGAGGCGGTGTGGTGGGCGAGCATGTGTGTCCTGCACACCGCACCGAACGGGCAGCCGGAGATCGAGGTCAGGACGCGCGAGGCTGGCGAGCTCTGGGTCCGCCAACAAGACGATGCGAGCAGGCGGACAGCGATGGAGTTGGCGCGTCAGGCCGGGTTCAGCGTGCCGGAAGCCTGGGTCGCGGTGGCGGCGTTCTGGAGCGGGGATTCGATGGCGCCGCTCGGCCAGCCGGCCGTTCCGCCGGCGCCGCATCTGGCCGGCACGGCCGTGGCCGGGGCAGTCGCGCTGGCCGCGGTGCGCGGCAATCCCAGCCGCCAGACGGCGCGGCTGGAGCGCTTCCTGACCGGCCTGCGCAACATCGCCGGCGGTGGCGCCGGGCGCCTCGGCCCCGAACCGGACGCCTGATGCGCCGCTTGGGCAGTTGCGCCGGACATCTCAGCCGCCACAGTTGGCAGCCGCCGCGGTTGCACGCGCCAACGACGCGACGATTTAATGGGGAAACCAGCCGCGGCAGCGGGTGCCGGAAGTTAGCCGTCGCGCCCACACGCGGCTCAACAAGCAAACTGGGCATGTGATGCGATTGCAGCTCTCCATGCTGGCCTGGCCCGACGGCGCGAAGCCGGAGATCCGCGCGATCGACGGCGAAACTGTGATCGGACGCGGGCGGGATAGCGGCTGGGTGCTGGGCGACCCCAGGAACCAGTTGTCGCGCCGCCACTGCCAGCTGACACCGTTCGGCGACACCTGGCGGGTGACTGATCTGAGCCTGAACGGAACCTTCATCAACGATGCCGCAACGCCGCTCGGCCCTGATCAAAGCACCGAGTTGCACGATGGCGACCGCATCCGCCTTGGCAGCTATGTGATCGAAGCGCGCCGCGAGGTGCCGGCCGCCTTCAGCGCGCCCCCGCCGGAGCCGGCGCCGTTCCATCCCGCACCGGACAGGCCATTCGGGCAGCATGGCGGCTTCTGGCAGCCCGGTCCCGCGGACACTCCGCCGTCAGCACCCGGCGCGTTTGCCGATGGCTTCAATCCGTTCGGCCGGGCCATGCCGGGCGACTTCATTGGTCCGCCCAGCGCCGACCATGCGCCTTCCGTGTCGGACGCCTGGCAGGCACCGCCACCGGGTCGCGTAGTGCTGCCTGAGGACTGGGACCTCGAACCTTCCCCGCCGCTTCCTGCGCCGCCATCACCCGCCGCCGGCCCGCAACTGCCGGAGGACTGGGATAGCGAAGCCGCAGTGCCGCCGCCCGTGCCATCGTTCGCCAATGGAACCGCGCCGCTCCCGCCAGCGGCCGTCGCCACTCCGCAACCGTCGCCGGTCGGGATCGCTGACGCCGCGTTGCTGGCGGCCTTTCTGCATGGCATCGGCCTGCGCAATATCGGTGACGCCGACCCGGTCGCGATGATGGAGAAGACCGGCGGTCTGCTGCGCGTGGTGGTCGACCGGCTGCGCGCCGTGCAGGTCGCGCGCGCCGCGGTCAAACGCGAGTTTCGTATCCTGGCGACCATGGTGCGGCCTGCCGACAACAATCCGATCAAGTTCTCCGCCAACACCGAGGCGGCGTTGCTGGCGCTGCTGACCGGCCGGCAGCCGGCGGATCGCGCCGTCGCCGAGGTGCTCGACGAGATCCGCCTGCACGAGTTGGCGATGATCGCGGCAATGCGCGACGCCGTGCGCGAACTGCTGGAGACGCTGAGCCCGGCGCGCATCCGCGCCGCCGTCGGCGAGCAGGGTCTGCTGCCCGTGCAGCGCAAGGCCCGCGCGTTCGAGCACTATGAGGCGCTGCACGCGCGGACCGCGCAGGCGCTCACCGATAATTTCGACAGCGTGTTCGGCCGCGCCTTCGCCCGCGCCTATGAGCGCGTGGCCCTGGATGACGCCGACCTTCCGGGGGAACCGCGGCCATGAGCTGGAGCAGCCGGGTTGTCTGGCAGGAAGGCATGTTCCTACGTGCCCAGCACTTCCAGCAGCAAGATCGCTGGACCGAGCATGCGCTGAAATCCCGCGTCGCCGCGCTCGGCCCGTACTGGTGGGGCCTCGGCGAGCTGGCGATCGACCGCGACGCGCTGGCGATCGGCCGTTTCGCGGTGCACACGGCCGCCGGCGCGTTTCCCGACGGCACGCCCTTCGGCTTCCCCGGCGGCGACGCCGACGAACCGGCGCCGCTCGAGCTGGGCGATCAGGTGCGCGACAGCATTGTCTATCTGGCCCTGCCGTCCCCGGCACCCTATGCACTGCAGGTGGGCGAGGCCGGGCGCGATGAGGACAAGCGTTTCACCGCGCGCGATTTCCAGGCGACGGACACGCATTCCGGCTCGCCGGAGCCCGCCGATCTGGTGGTCGGACGGCTGCGGCTGCGGTTGATCCTGGGGGAGGACGACCGCGCCGGCTATCAGGGCATCGCGCTGGCCCGGGTGCGCGAAGTGCTGCCCGATCGCAAGGTCACCCTGGACGAGCGGTTCATCCCGCCGGTTCTGTGCTGCCGTGCGGCCTTGCCGCTGTCCGGCTTCATCACCGAGCTGGTCGGCATGATCAACCAACGCAGCGAGGAACTCGCGGCGCGGCTGACCGGCGGCGGCAGCCGGGGCGTTGCCGAGCAGGCCGACTTCCTGTTGCTGCAGACAGCCAATCGCTGGCTGCCGCTGCTGCGCCATTGGGCCGCCGCCGCGGTGCTGCACCCGCAACAGCTCTTCGAGACGCTGGTACAGATGGCCGGCGAGTTCGCCACGTTCGCTGATTCGTCGCGCCGTCCGGGGGTCTATCCCGCCTATCGGCACGACGATCTGCAATCCAGTTTCGCCCCGGTGATCGCCGATCTGCGCCGCTTGCTGTCGATCGTGGTCGGTCCGGGGGTGGTCGAAATTCCGCTGCAGGAACTGCGGTATGGCGTGCGCCGCGGCACGCTGACCGACCGCACCGTGCTGCAGGGGGCGGCCTTCTACCTGGTGGTGCGCGCCGCCGTCCCGGGCGAGGCGCTGCGCCGGCTGTTCCCGGCCACGGTGAAGATCGGCGCCATCGAGCAGATTCAACAACTGGTCAACGCGGCCGTGCCGGGCATCGCCATCCGTCCGCTGCCGGTCGCGCCGCGTCAATTGCCGTTCTTCCCCGACGCCAACTATTTCGAACTCGACCGCGGCAGCCCGCACTGGGCGCAGATGCAGAATTCGGCCGCTTTCGGCATCCACGTGTCCGGCGAGTTCCCCAATCTGCAGATGCAGCTCTGGTCGGTCCGCGCATGAGCGACAACCCATTCCTGGAACCGGATGACAACGAACGAACCGTGCTGTTCCGTCCGGTTCCGGGCGGCCGTCAGCCCGCCCCCACTCCCCCTTCGGACGCGCCGCCGCACGCCCGTGGCGGCGCTGCACCGGCAGCCGCCGGGCCAGCCTCTCCAAAGCCGCCACCGGCGGGGGAGCCGATCGGGAAGCTGGAGACCGGGCAATCGCCGCTGATTGCCGCGGCGACGCCATTGCTGCAACTGCTGGGGCGGCTGCGTGATACATTCAGCCCGCCCGATCCCGGCGAATTGCGGCTGCGCAGCATCCAGGCGGTGCGCGCGTTCGAAGCCAGCGGCCGCGCGGCGGGCTTGCCGACCGAGGTCCTTCATCCGGCGCGCTATGCGCTGTGCGCCAGCGTCGATGACGTGGTGCTGCACACGCCGTGGGGTGCCGCGAGCCCCTGGGTCCAGGCCTCGCTGGTTTCGACTTTCCATCAGGAGGTGGTCAGCGGCGTTGGGTTCTTCGACCAGTTGACCGCGCTGAAGCGGGAGCCGGCGCGCCACCTGATGCTGCTCGAACTGATGTACATGTGCCTGTCGCTGGGCTACCAGGGCCAGTACCGGCTGTCGCGCCAAGGCCCGGCGCAGCTCGAGCACCTGCGCGAGGACCTCTATCAAACCATCGTCCGGTTGCGCCCGCCCTACGAGCAGGGCCTGTCGCCGCGCTGGAAAGGCGTGCTCGCGCCGTATCTCCCGGCGCGCGCGATGGTGCCGGTCTGGGTGATGGCCATGGTTGCGGTTGCCGTGGTCGCGGTGTGGTGGGGTGTCCTGTCCGCCCGGCTCAACGGCGCCTCTGAGCAGGCGTTCAACCTCGCCGCCGGGCTGCCGCCGCTGCAGATGCCGGGACTGGAGCGCCCACCGTCGGTCGCGGCCCCGCGGCCGGCCGCCCCGCCGCCGGCGCCTGAGCCCTCGGCGGTGGCGCAGACACTGCATCGCTTCCTGCAGCCGGAAATCGACGCCCGCGAAGTGATCGTGTGGGAGACGCCGCAGACCGTGGAGGTCCGCATCTTCAACCGCGGCATGTTCGCGTCCGGCAGCGCCACCGTGCAACCGGCATTCATGTCGTTGTTAGAGCGTATCGGTGAGGCCCTGAACGAAGAGTCGGGGCGGGTCCTGCTGACCGGCCACACCGACAACCAGCCGATCCGCGACGCCCCCTTCCCGTCGAATTACCAGCTCTCGGTGGCGCGCGCGAAGGCGGCGAGCGTGATCATTCTGCAGCGGCTGCGCGACCCTGCGCGACTGGTGATCGAAGGCCGCGCCGACAGCCAGCCGATCGACTCGAACGACACCCCGGCGGGACGCGAACAAAACCGGCGGATCGACGTAATCCTTCAGCGGCAGGGCTAAACCGATGCAGCCGATTCGCCGCATCCTCACCTCACGCTGGGTCCTGACCGGGATCGGCATGGCCGCCGCCGGCCTGATGGTCTGGCTGTATGGCCCGTTCCTCTCCGCACTGGAGGGTACGCTGCCGCGCGTGGTGGCGTTGTTCGTCATGACATTTGGCTGGATCGGCGTTAACGCCGCGATCGACCACTCGCGGCGGCGGGCGGATCGGCACCTGAGTGCAGGGGTCACCCAGGCTGATGCCGCCCCCGCGGGTGCCGAGGATGTCGCCGAGCAGCGCGAGCGGCTCGACCGGGCGATGCATTTGCTGCGCCAGGCGCGCGGCACCCGTGGCTACCTCTATGAGCAGCCCTGGTACGTGATCGTCGGCCCCCCCGGCGCCGGCAAAACCACCGCGCTCGCCAATGCCGGGCTGCGCTTTCCGCTGGCTGCTGAACTGGGCGCCGACGAGGTGAAGGGGGTTGGCGGCACGCGCTATTGCGACTGGTCGTTTACCGATGAGGCGGTCCTGATCGACACCGCCGGCCGCTACACCACCCAGGATTCCGATGCCGCGACGGATCGTGCCGGCTGGGAGGGCTTTCTCGATCTGCTGCGCCGCACCCGCCCGCGCCAGCCGCTGAACGGCGTGATCGTGGCGATCGCGGCTGGTGAGCTTGCCCAGGCGCCGGCCGCCGAGCGGCGGGCACATGCGCGGGCCATCCGCGCCCGCATCAAGGAGCTCACCAGCCGGCTCGGCGCCCGTATCCCGGTCTATGTGGTGTTCACCAAGCTCGACCTGATCCGCGGCTTCACCGATTTCTTCGACGATCTGGACCGCGAGCGGCGTGCCCAGGTCTGGGGCGTTACGTTTCCCCTGGCCAGCGACCATGCCGGGCCGGCGGGCCGCTTCGCGCAGGAGTTCCAGGCCCTGACCGCGCAGCTTTCCGTCCGCGTGATCGACCGGCTGCAGGCCGAGCGCAGCCCGGAACGCCGCGCCGCGATCGCTGACTTCCCGGTCCAGTTCGCCAGCCTCGAAGCACCGCTGGCGGCTTTCGTCGACGAGGCGTTCGGCGGCACGCGACTCGACCCGGCGCCGTTCCTGCGTGGCCTCTATTTCGCCTCCGCCACCCAGGAAGGCAGTCCAATCGACCGGCTGGCAGCAACGTTGGCGCGCGGCTTCGGCATCGATCAGCGCCGCACGGAGGCGTTGCGTCCGATGCAGGGGCGCAGCTATTTCCTGGAGACGCTGCTGAAGCAGGTCGTGTTCGGCGAGGCGATGCTGGTGACGCGCAATCCGCTTGCCGCGCGCCGCCACCGGCTGCTGCGCGCGGCTGCCTGGAGCGTGTTCGGGCTGGTCATCCTCGGCGGCGTTGCCGGACTGTGGTTCACGGCTGCCGTCGCCAGCAGCGGCGAGCAGCGCTTCGACAGCGCGCTGGCTGCGTATAAGCACGACCTCGAGGTGGCCCGGCTCGATCCGGTGCCAATCGCGGCGTCCGACCTGCCACGCGTGAAGCCACTGCTCGACAAGGCGCGCGCCTTGCCGTTCAGCGATGCCGACCCGGCAGCAAACGACGCCGCGTTCGGGCTGTCGCAGCGCGACACGCTGCACGGCGCGGCCAAAGCTGCCTATCGGCGGGCACTGGAACGGATCCTGCTGCCGCGGCTGATCTCCAGCGTTGAGGCACGCCTGCGCACCCGGGCGACCAACCTCGATGCGCTGTATCGCGCCACCCGCGTCTATCTGATCCTGTGCCTTCGCGGCCCCATGGACCGGGCGATGGTGCGGGACTGGATGCAGGCGGAGTGGGCCAGCTCCTATGCGAGCGCCTCGCTGGCAACCTTCCGCGCCGAATTGCTGTCCCACCTGGATGCATTGCTGGCGCAGCCGATCGAGGAGAACGCTGGGTCCGTCCCCTACGACCCGGTGCTGCTGGCACAGTCGCAGGCGCTGCTTGCCAAAATCAGCGTGCCCGCGCGTGCCTATGCGTTGCTGCGGTCGTCGCCGGCAGCCGCGGCAGTCCCCTCCTTCATTCCGGCCGATGCGATCGGCGCGCTGGCCGCCGAGCATCTGGTCCGCCCGTCCGGACGGACGCTGACCGATCCGATCCCCGGGCTGTTCACCCTGGCGGGCTTGCAGACTGCGATCCTGCCGGAACTGCCCAAGACGACCGAGCAGGCGATGCGCGAAAGCTGGGTGCTGGGCGAGGCCACCCATTTCGATCCCGCCGATGTGATGGCGCGCCAGCGCACCGAGCACGACGTGCTCGCGCTCTATGCGCACGACTATCAGGCCGTCTGGGACGCACTGCTGGCTGACCTGGACGTGGTACCGCCGGCCGGCGCCACAGCGGCAGCGGCGGATTTCAGCGTATTCACCTCGCCGCAGGGGCCGATCAAGCTGCTGATGGCCGCGGTGGTGCGGCAGTTAGGGGTGGCTCAGCCGCCGGCCTCGGCGTCCGGCGACGCGGCGTCGAAGCCACCGCCGGTGCCCGACCCGGCGATCCTGGCGGTGGATGCGCATTACCGCGAGCTGCGGGAGTTCGTCGAAAAGGGCCAGCTGGACCTTGTGTTGGGCAGGCTGGATCAGGTTCGCCAGCAAATCGACGCCCAGGTGGCGGCCAGCGCCGGCGGCGGCGGGCCGGCGCTGACGCCGGGCCTCGATGCCGCGCGGGTGCTCCAGAAGATCGCGGAAGGAGCCCCGCTCCCGATCGCGCGCTGGCTGAAGACGCTGGCCCAGCGTGGCCACGATGAGATCGACGACATCAGCCACCAGCACGCCACGGCGGCCTTCTCCGGGGCGGATGGCGCGCAATCCTTGTGCCAGCAGGTGGTGCAACATTTCCCGTTCCGCCCGTCTGCGCGCGACGACGCGCCGCTGGCTGGCTTCACCGAGCTGTTCGCGCCGAACGGGCGTCTCGACGCCTTCTTTACCCAGTTCGTGCGCCCGTACGTCGACACCACCCAGAAGACCTGGCGGCTGCGCGATCCGGCCGGCACCCAGGCACCGGTAACGGCGGAGGGCGTCGCCGCGTTCCAGCGCGCCCAGGCCATCCGCGACATTTTCTTCGGCTTCGGCGGCAGCGAGCCGCGGCTGCACTTCGCGCTGCGCCCGGGGCCATTGGATCCCGGCGCCCATCAGGTCACGTTGGACTTCGGCGGCATCACCACGTCATGGACGCAAACCGGGCCGACCAGCGTCGCGCTTCTCGACTGGCCGTTTCCGACCGGCGTGAACGACGTGCATGTTGTGTTCGATCCGCCCAGCGACGGGCCGGAGCTGCAACAGAGCGGACCCTGGGCGCTGTTCCGGCTGCTGAAGGAGGCCAGGCTCGACCGCAGCGGCAACGGCAACACGGTCACGCTACAGCAGGGCGAACGTCAGGCGCGCTTCGATCTGCCCTTGGCCGCTGGTACTGCGCGCAGTCCGTTCGATCCCGAACTGCTGGCCTCGTTCAAATGCCCGGTGCTGCGCCCGTGAGGGACGGCCGCCCGGACGGTCCGGCAAGTCGCCGCGGCAGGCGATGAACACGGCGCGCTGCGGCTTCGACGGCAAACTTCCCAGCCGGGGAGATTTCGTCGGGTCCGGCTTGCCGCGGTCATTCCTGGTGCCATGGCAGGCTTGGGTGAGCGCGGCCCTGGTGGCCAGCCGGGCCGCGTTGGGAACGGCTTGGCTGCCGGCATGGCTGGAAGCGCCAATCTGGCGATTTACTCTGCCGGGCGGGGCGTGTGGCGCGGATGCCGTGCTCGGATTGCTGCTGCCGAGTGTCGATCGGGCGGGCCGCCATTATCCATTGACCGTCGCCGCCGTGTTCGACGGGCGTGTAGCGGCGCCCGATGCCGAGGCCGGCCGGCTCTGGCTGGACGCGGCCGAGTCGTTGGCACTGGACGCGGTGGCCCATGATCGCGCGCCCGAGATGCTGATGGAAGCATTGGCCGGAGTGCCGCCACCGGCAGCGGGCGGCGTGGCCGGTGCGGGAGCGTGGTGGAGCACGGGCAGCCCACGCGTACCCGGCCTGCACCTGGAACTGGCCGGCTGCCCGGCGCCCGGGTGTTTTGCCGGCATGATCGATGCGGGCCTGACATGACGGGCCCGTTCGAATTCCGCTCCTTCAGTCTAACCCATCCGGGCGCAAAGCGCCGGCTGAACGAGGACAGCTATGTTGACCGCCCGGAGGCCGGGATCTGGGCAGTGGCCGATGGCGTGGGCGGCAGCGAGGCCGGGGATGTCGCCTCCACTGCGATCAGCGCGGCGCTGATGGCCGTTCCGGCCGGGTTGTCAGGCGAGCAGATGCTGGCCGAACTGCGCCGGTGTCTGCAGGGCGTGCATGGCGAGCTGAGGGCCATGGCGGCGGCGCGTCTGCCGCCGGCGACGATCGCATCGACCGCGGTCGTGCTGATCGCAGCCGGAGCCTATTTCGCCTGCTTATGGGTCGGCGATTCCAGGATCTATTTGCTGCGCGGCGGGAAGTTGCAGCAGCTGACGCGTGATCACAGCCTGGTGCAGGAGATGGTGGATGCGGGCCACATCCCGGCGGCCGAGGCGGACCACCATCCGCGGGCCAATGTGATCACCCGTGCGATCGGAGCCGGCGATACGGGGCTGGAGATCGACAAGGTGACCGGTGCATTGCTGCCCGGCGACCGATTCCTGCTGTGCAGCGACGGGCTGACGAAAGCCCTGAACGAGGTCGAACTGGTGGCGCTGCTGGGTGCACCCGAAGGAGCGCCGCTGACGGACCTGTTGATCCAGGCCGCCCTGGCGCACGAGGCGAGTGACAATGTGACGGCGGTGACGGTGGAGGTGCGGGAGGGCCCCTGACCGCGGGTGGCCCGACCGGCGGAAGGCCATGCCCTGCCGCGATTCTCTGGGCAACGTGTAACTCCTCGACCAAAACTGTCGGCACGCTCCTCACGATCATGCCGCCTTGGGCGGTCGTGGTGCTGAAAACGGCAGACGCACTCATGACCGAACGCGACATCAGAGCGAACCCCGCCATACACGTGGCCATGGCCCCGGACCGACGACGCGGGTTACCCGGTCTCCGGTCCTGCCACAGGAAGATCGACAGGCGTCCCGACTTCCTGCAATGCTTGTCGACAACAGGCAGCGTACTGGCGACAGGACCGGATCATCGGCGCGCCGCGACCGACAGGAGGGATTCGTGGATTTCGTCTCATTTCCGTGGCCGTCCACGTCCGACGACATGTGCCCTGTCGGCCCGATATCTTGGCCAGGAGCCTGGGCGTCCTTCGTCAGGCCTGACCGTTACGACGCCGATCTCCTGCGCGCTGTCGCGCCACGCTATGTGACCAACAAGGCAAAAGGCGAATCGCAGCGCAAGATCATCGACGCGATTGGCCGAGTACTGACCGAGACTCTGACGCAGTACAGCATGAACATTGACCTGCGCGCGGCGCACTTCATCGCGCAGACCTGCGAAGAGTCGGACGGTTTTGCCACCACCGAGGAATATGCCAGCGGCAGCGCGTACGAGGGGCGGGACGACCTTGGCAACACGCAGGAAGGCGACGGGGTCCGGTACAAGGGGCGCGGTCTGATTCAATTGACGGGACGAGGGAATTACGCGTCATACGGCAAACTTCTTGGCCTTGATCTTGTGAACGCACCGACGTTAGCGGCCGAACCCGTGACGTCGCTGTTGATCGCCTGCGAATTCTGGAAACAGAATAGATTGAATGCCTACGCTGATCAGGATGATATCCTGAGTATCAGCAAGCTTATCAATACTGGCCATATCGGAAACACCATGCCCAACGGGCTCAGCGCTCGCAAGACATATCTTGCCAAGGCAAAGGCGGCATTGGGATTGCCGGGACCGCAATCAGCGCCGACGGCGTCCTTCGGGCGATTGAAGCGAAATGACGTTGGCGCGGCAGTGCTTTCCCTGCAAAAGAGATTGACCGCTGCCGGATATGCGGTCTCGATGGATGGGCAGTTCGGGACCTCAACCGAAACCGCGGTCAAGCGATTCCAACGCGCAAAGGGACTGACCGCCGACGGGGTGGCCGGACAAAAGACTCTGGCGGCACTGGGCGGACAGACATGAATCGGTTGCATCTGCTGCGACCAGTCAGCGTCGCGCTTCTGCTATCGAGCCTCGGAATATGGCCCGCCCATGCGTCCTGCGACAGGCCGGATGCCGTGCGTTTCGCGCCCGGTGCCAGCGACACCGTCCTGAAAGGTGGCATTTCCCGTGGTGACCGCGGCTGCTATTTGATTGGCGCGCACACCGGTCAGCAACTGGTTGTTGTCCAGAGATGGGGCTCTGACGACAATATCGTGTTCCAGATCTATCAGCCGCCGTGGAAGATCATACCGGCGGGCAATGGTTTCGATATCAACGGCGCTGCCTTGCCTGGTGCGGGAGACGATGACGACACAAGGACATGGTCTGGGATATTGCCAGTGAGCGGAACCTATCTTTTGGTGGTGGGTACGACGCGCGGTGGTGGCGAGTACCGGATCGATATCAGGATTCGGCAATGAAACAGATGGTCGTCGCTGGAAATTCGTTCAACGACGCCTTGACCGTCGAGTCCTGAATGCGACAGGCCGACGCCAACGGCTTCCCCGCCGCGTCAGCAATCACCCCAACGCCCGATTGCCCACCGTGATTCGCCTATTTCTGGCCGTCGCCTTGGCATCGACTTGCCGCGTGATCAGGGCAGACAGGATTTTTGGAGCATCAAGGTAGTCCTGCCGAGAATAAGTCGGGCGCCATGCAGAGTGACATCTCCTGTGAAGGGTCGGCTTTTCCAGAGCACTTTACAGCTTCTTCCGTCCACGCCAAAAATGGTGCGGTTACTACCCGAAAATGTGGAGATCAGCAGGATCGTTACGTTAGCGAAGATCGGGCGTTCGATGATGCCGACCGCGGGATCGACGGTGCATGAGCCGCCGTCCTGCCGGGCGATCGTCACTGGCCCCTGCCACGCGGTGGGTGGCTGATTGGTGTCGGCCTCGCCGAGATCGAGCGACAGGGTGCCTGTGGTGAACCGGCCGTTACCGGGGTCGATAAGCCGCCAGTCGCAGGCCGCGCAGGCGGCAAAGGTCCAGAAGGTGAACAATATTACGGTGAGGAGGGCGGACAGACGAATCATGTCAGGCTCGCCTGATGGCAAAATACTGCACCTTCGGCAGGTCGATCTTGTTCCAGCTCCAGTTCAAAGTGGTGTTCTTGCGTCCGATTCCGCCCAGCATGCCCCAATAACCCGTGAGGTAGGGATTGGGCGTGACGGGGACGATCACCGCGACGTGGCCGTGCGGGATAGCCTTCAGGCCGGCAACGACCAGGTAGCCCAGCTTGGCATATTGTGCCGCCTTGGCGGTGTCGCTGCCCAATTGCGTCCAGGGTGGCTTGCCCATCGTGTCGATGATGACGTTGGCCTGCCCGGTCAGCTTGATGCCGAAATCGCTGGCGACAGCCTTGAGAAAGCCGCTGCAGTCACCCTTGTTGGCATCCCATCGTTTTTCGCAGATGGCCTTGACCGTTGCGAGCATGAAGCGGTTTCCGTTGCGTGACGCGGTCTGAGAATGTTACCTAAATTTACATCGTATTGGAATACGAATCTGGCCACCTGGACGAATTACCGTGCCGCGGCGACCGCGGTAAACCCCTGGCGCTGATCTGCTCCCATCATGGCCCGCCCCCCCCTGCATGAGCAACGTCCATCCGATCAATCGCGACGCCGAATTCCCCCGCGCATTCGGCGGACGAGGTGATGCCGCAGCTCGTGAAGGAAATGACCGTAAATGTCGATTTGGCGGTAATCGCCGGGAGACATCGTGATTCCAAAGATTCGCCCTGAATCGCACCAGACCCGCATAAATCGAGGCCACCGTCGCCCAGACGGGCGCGCAAACCACCGGGCGGATCGAAACACTCGTATGGCGTTTCCGAGGAACCGAACATATCCACCGCTTCGCCCTCCGATGGCTGCTTCCGACCCTTCTCGGCTGTCCGGGCCACGCAGCCAAATGTCAACTCCTTGGGGCGAAGCGGCGTGGTCAGAAGACGAGGGTGAGTTGCGTGCTCAATTGCCAGGTCCCTCCGACCGACGGCCTGATGACATTGTAATAGGCGCTGAGCGACAGATCGACCGGGAGCGCACCGACCTGGAATACCCGTCCGACGCCACCGCCGATTGGTACGGTCCATTTGGTTCCGCTGTACTGCCAGTTCGCGGTGATGTTCGGTGAGGACGAAATGTACCATCCCGAATCGAAGTTGTAGGCGACGAAAGGATTGGCGAGGAAGGTGGCGAAGCTGTTGCCGGCGGGACTGGGTGTCCCGCTGAGCGACCAGATGTTGTTGACCAGTGCGCCCGCAACCCACGGGCCGCCCGACCAGACGATCACCGCGCTCGGACCGCCGCCCCAGACGCTCGAGCCAAGAGTTTTGCTGCTGATCGTCGGCACCTGGACCACCGGGCCGACGCCCCAGAGCCACCCGTTGGCGTCGTGACGGGGCGAGAGGAATGCCGTAAAGGAGGTTGGCGCGATTCCGACCGGCACGGCCGGCGCCGGCGAAAGGCTCGGGTTCCAGACGACCGGCAGGATCGCGCGGGTGATGATGTTCCAGTCGTCGTTGACATGGAACGGGATGACCGGCTGCAGATTAACGACGTACTGTGTTCCCCGGTGTGGCCCGTACCCGAAATTTGTATTGTACTGGATCGGGAAGCTGACGAGATCGCCGACGGGGTTCTGGAGCTGCTTGGCGAGGTCGGTGTCGCTTTCGGCGACCGCCTTGTCGCCGACCACGTCTTTGGGCTGTTCGATAGTCTGTGCCCAGGAGGGCGCCGAAGCTAACACCAGCGCTGTGTGGAGCAGAATCACCCGCTCCAACAGCGACACCAAGATATCGCGTCGCGGCACGAAATGCTCTTTCAAAAATGTTGTGCAATCAGCATGGGGGTCGGCGTCATTCAGGGACAGGCACTCACGCCGTCACGGTTACTTGGACGCGATCTTCCAGTCCCCATCCGCCATTTTGCACCAGTTCAGGTCGTAGACCCGCGACCCGGGGTGCGCCTTGATCGGGAAGGTGTAGCGCAGCTTGTGGCAGGGCCGGCCGTCGAGCTGGCTCGAACCCAGCACCTCGATTGTCCCGCGCCGCTGTGTTTCACCATTGTACCACTCCAGCTTGGTGCCGGTGGGCACAACTTTTCCGCTGATCAGCCCACCCGCAACCTCTTCAATGACGGCGAGGTCGCTCTCGGAAAGCGTCAGGTTCCTATTGGGAAACGGGTCGATCTGGGCCGAGGCCATCCCGGCCGACATGACGAGAATCGCGCAAGCAAGTACTGCGGAACTGCGATTTGGGTATTGTCGCATAGGTCTTCACTCCGGATGTCCCAGGTCACATTGCCGGGTTGTACCAGCGCCTGCCACTCAGGGGAATTTCCCTGCTAATGTGCCGTCGCGTTCGAGAAGAGGTTGATAACACCCGCGCCCGCGACGATGAGGGCGATGCCGATCACCGCCGTCGTGTCCAGGGGCTGGCCGAGCCACAGCCAGCCGACCGCCGATATGAAGACGATCCCGATGCCGGACCACAGCGCATAGGCGATGCCCACAGGAATGCTGCCGAGAGTCAACGAAAGGAAATAGAACGCGACGACGTAGCCCACCATGACAACCACCGAGGGCAGCAGCACCGTGAACCCCTGCGATGCCTTCAAGGCCGACGTGCCGGTCACTTCCGCCACGATCGCGATCAGCAGATAGATCCAATTCATCGGGATTTCCTTGTCTCACCCGGTCACCGGCCGCGCTGCCACGCGGCCGGAGCACGCCGGGGCCTGGCCTTCAGCGACCGCCTGCAGCCATGAAGGCGAACGGCTCGGCAGGCACGAAAGCGGCCGAGTTTTCGCCCGCATGGACCTGCCCGTCCGCGGCCAGCCTGCGGGTCGGCTGGCCCTGCGCCAGGTTCAGTCCGGCCATGTCCACCCAGAACACGTTCGGGCTCATCGTCGTTTCGAAATAGTAGACGTGATGCCTCTGATCCGCCGCGCTGCGCCACAATGTCGGTGCAACGTTCGGCGACCCGGGCGTGACGATGCCGAATGGCACGGACACATTGCGCATCACGCTGAAGACGCCGGCCACGGCCTCGGCAGGGTCCGACGTCACCGGCAGGTGGCCCAGATAGTACGATGCGCGAACGAACCGGTCCGCGGGCCGGTCCGTCCCCGGCAACATGGCCTGGCCGCCGATCTCCTGCCAGTAGGCGTTCAGCGACAACTGCTGATCATAACTGGGTTCGTTCGTCATCACCTGGTACTGGCGCCCGTGGTGGATCACCAGACTGCCGTGGATGTACTCAAGGATGGCCGAATCCCCGGAGGAATCAGAAATCGCCAGATGCATGGTCGGGCTGAACCCGCCGGGCAGCGGCGGGCCGACGAGTTGGAACGGTTCGGACCGAAGCGCTTCGACCGCCTCGTCAACCGTCGCGAAATTGTCGAGAACGTATTGAGCCCAGCCGGCGAGGGAAAGACCGGGACGATCAGGATCGCGCACGCCGTATTCCGCGGTCGCGAGATAAAGGAGGTTGGCGACAAGCCCTTTCTCGTTCATGCCGTCCGTGGTGGCCGCGTCGTAGGCCCCCGCAATCACGCTGCCGTATTTCGAGGTCCACGCGAGAGACTTGCCGCTGACAGCGCCGTCGCGACGCAGACCGGCCGGGAAGGCCCACAGGTTCGTATGGAGGGACACCATCCAGTCCATGCTCCGCCCGGTGACGACGGTGCCGTCCGGACCGACATAGGTCACGCGCGAGCAGGCCTCTGCGCCGGCTGCCGCGACGGCAAGGGCGCCGAGCGCACTGCCCAGCAAGGCCAACAGCCGACCGCGCCCGGTGCGGTGCCGGTCAGATGGCTTGGTGCGCAGAGACATCTCGTTTCTCCAAAGTGGGTTCGGAAAGCGATCCGGCATTCCCCGGATCACAGTTACATGCGGAGTTGATCAAGACGGCGTGGCACGCTCTGGGTGGGGCCAGAATAGCCGATATCGGTTCAACAGGCTCGCAAGAAAACGTTAAACCGGAATGAATTAGCTGTTTCCATGTTGCGCAACCGGCGCAGAACCTCGGGTTCGCCGCGGGGGCAGCGGGTCGCTCTGTGGCACCTTCGTCCGAGGCCGGCACGCCTCAGGGGCCGTTCCAGCCCTACCGGGAGTTCGTCCGTCAGCAGCAACACGACCTTCTTCCGCACAAGGCCCGATCTACCTTCGCATTCAGGCGGCAACAGGCCGTAACGTCGCTCCGGTCACAATGAGATGTCTCGGTTCGGCCGCAGCGTATGCCTGACAGCGACTTCCGGTGCCGCGTCGATCTCGCGCACGCTGCCATTCCGCTCCCGGCCAGACCTGGCCAATCGGCCTCGATCCTGTGGGGAGCGTCGGAATGTCCGCTGTCGAAGATGAATGCGGTCGGGCGCCGGCAAGCCAGTGGCCGCCGCTGTCCACCCAAAGCTGCCCTTGGACCAGACCGTCGGCATCATCAGTGCACCGTGATGAGCGACTTCCATGGCGAGGCCTCCAATGCCCGGGACCCGCCCGCCATTCTCGCCTTGGATAGGATCGGTTACATGGAAACGATGTACTAGTGTTGCGACTCCGACGGATAGTGCCGTCTGGCCGCAACACTAGTTCTTGATTTCGTGTTCCGATTCACGCGACGGGGCGGACGCATCTGTCGCGATCGGAACACTAGCGGCACCCAGCTTCGCAAGATACAACGCTTTCGCCACATGCCGCACCCGCGACAGTGGCAACCGGTCCGCTCCAATGTAGGAAGGGAGATCCGCCGTGCGTCATGTCATCGCTCCGGCAATCGCTGTCGCGCTGCTGGCCATGCCGGTCGGCGCTCGTGCCGACGACCAAAATGTGCAATCATTGATCGGCCAGTTGCGGCCGCGTGCCCCCGGGCAACCGATTGTCGCGCGCGGCCTGCCCAAGCCGGGTGCGCCGGCTTCTCCCGCCGCCACTGCGTCTCCCGCAGCGGCCGACCCCGGTACGGTTTCCGCCACCGCGGACAGCCCCTCGGCGGACCTCAACGTGCTGTTCGCCAACGGCTCAGCCGATCTTACGCCGGCCGCCACCCGGCTGCTCGACGACCTCGGTCGGGCGCTGACCGACGTCTCGATGGGCAACTCGCGCTTCCTGATCGAGGGCCACACCGACACGGTGGGCGATCAGGCCGTCAACCAGTCGCTGTCGGAACGACGCGCCGACGCGGTGGTGAGCTATCTGGTGACCAGATTCCACATCCCGGCCTCACGCCTGTCGGCCAGGGGCCTCGGGGAGGACGGACTTCTGGTGCCGACCCCGGATCAGACCCCGGAACCGCGCAACCGTCGTGTGCACGTGGTGAACCAGGGCAGCTGAGAGTCGGCATGATCGCCCGCGACGCTGCGGTCTGACCGGAGGCGTACAATGATGTCGACTGTTGTTCATCAGGTATTTCACTTGCTCGACAGCCTCTGAGCCGGGCCGCGCGCAGTGCGATCTGGCAAGCCCGCCTCCGACGACCAACCCACGGTGTGCCTTCGCCCGCGTCGTGGTGTCCGGCAACGTGCGGTGCTCGTGCTTCTTGCCGGTCTGGCTATCACGCTGCTTGCGCTGGCCGGCTGGTGGATTGCGAAACCAGCTCCGTCACCAGGCATCCCGGCACCGCCGGATCAGGCCGCAGTTCCCGTGCAGATGGCGTCCGAGATCGAGATTGCCGCGCACACGGCCTCCCGTACCACCGTGTTCCGCTTTGCCGCCAACCCGCGTATTTTGGTCATCGACTATGCGTCGCTGCGCGAACAGGGGCAGACGCTCAACCGCATCGCCGCCTTCTTCGAAAAGGCGGGGCTCCCGCACGACCGGGTGCTCGACACCGCAGCCCTGAATACGGCGATCGCGCAGGCCGGGGAGACGGTCGAAAGCTACTATTACGGCCACGACTACGGCGTCCGCGACCTGGCGCAGTTCTTCGCGGCCGCCGACCGTGACGGCATCCGGCTCGGCGAAGATGAGGAGCGGCTGCGCGTGCTGCTGCACCAGGAGGCGCTGGCCGACGGCGCGCGGCCCGGGGCGGTGATTTCGTTGTCGCAGACCAGTCCGGATGGCGTCGATGCCTTCACCCGGCGCGTCATTCTGCGACACGAACTGTCACACGGGGAGTTCTTCACCAATCCGGCCTATGCCGACTTCGTGCGGCGGTTCTGGGCAGATGCGCTGTCACCGGACCAGCGCGCCGCATTTCGGCGCTTCCTTGGCAGGCTAGGATACGACCCGGGGATCGAGGAACTGATGTTGAACGAGATGCAGGCGTTCCTAATGTTCACGCCGGACCAGCGTTATTTCACGCCCGGCTGGATCGGCGCCGGTCCGGCCGAGCTGGCGGCGCTGCGTCGCCGCTTCCTTGCCACCATGCCGACCGGCTGGCTGCGCGACACCGCCGGCGCACCGCTGCCGCGCCACCGGCGTCAGCGCTCGGTCACAACCCGGACGGCCTGGGCCGACAGGGTGGCCGGCAGGCGGGCACGCAAGGCAGTGCGTAGCGCCCCCAGATACGGCGCCGCCGGCTCCGTCTCCGGCCGTGGCTGCACGAACAATGGGTCGTGCGCAGCGATGGCGACGACCAGGTCGGTGCCCGGATCAGTCGCGGTGCCGTCATAGACCACCGCCCGCTCGCCGGCGCCGAGCCGGCGGACGGTTACGGGGGAGACGGATTTTGCCCCCTGGCCGGAGGGCCGCAGGCCGAGATGCGCAACCTCGTCGCCGCTGAAATAATCGATCTGCACCCAGCCGGCGAAATCCGGCATCGTCACGGCGAGCGAAAAGGGTGCCTGCTCGCGGAGAGGCCTGTCCCGGGTATCGAGCTGCACCGTGAGCTCCCGCCGGACGCTGCCGACCGTGGTGGCGGTGATCGTGCCGGCAAAGGGACGAATCGCCTCCAGCGCCGAGCAATAAGCCGGCACGCGTTCGAACTGCTGGATGGCCAACTGATAAGACCCGCCCGGCGGGGCAGCTTCGTGCAACGCCCGCCAGATATCCGCGATCGGTAACAGCTGGTCGGACGCGGCGAGGCCATAAAGGATGATGTTATTCGGCTCCAGGGTCCCTCTGACCAGTGTGCAGTCCGACGCGGCCAGCACGGCACGTAGACCCGCCAGGCTGGGCGGAGGCGGCTTCGGCGCAGGCAGCGGCGGCGGAACCACGGAAAGCCCCGGCGGGGCGGGCTCGGGCCGGCCCGGAGGAGCCGGAACAGGTTCGGGCCGGACAGGCTGGGGCTGGGGCTGGGGCGCCGGAACCGGCGCGGGGGGGGCAAGCCTGGCGGGGGTGTCGTGGTCCGCCAGCCACCACCATGCCCCAACCGCTGCCAGCACCAGCAACAGTGCCGCCGCAGCACCTGTCCAGGCCGGCACGGACGGGCGCCGCGGCGACCCCGGTGGCGGCAGACGCACGGGCAGGAACACCCGCGTCGCTTCGTCGGGCCCGGCTCTGCCGGACGCCTCGCTGAACACGCCCGCCAGCGCCTGCGAGAACGCGGCAGCGCTGGCAAAGCGACCATCGGGCGTCAGCCGCTTGTCCAGCGCCTTCATCACCGCCCGGTCCAACGCCGCCGGCACCGCACCGGCCGGGCACAGCGTGGAGGGCGGCGGCGGCTTGGTGGTCAGCACCTGGTGCATGGTCGCCATGGGGTCGGTGCCCTCGAAAGGCCGCCGCCCGGTCAGCAACTGATACAGCAGCACGCCGGCCGACCAGATGTCGGTGCGCAAATCAACCGCCTCTCCGCGGAACTGCTCGGGCGACATGTAGGGCGGCGTGCCGATGAGCATGCCGTGCTGGGTCAGTTCGTTGCTGGAGATCCGCGCGATGCCGAAATCGGCGATTTTGACCAGGTCGCCGCGCAGCATGATGTTCTCGGGCTTGATGTCGCGGTGCACCACCCCGAGCGCGTGGCTGGCCGCGAGCCCGTCGAGCACCTGCCGGACCAGCCGGACCGCCTCGGCCGGCGGCAACCCATGGTCCGACCCTAGCAATTGCTTCAGCGAGCCGCCCTCGACGAACTCCATCGCGATGAAGGCAAGCCCGTCGATGCGGCCGCTGTCGTAGACCTGCACGATGTTCGGATGAGACAGCCGCGCCGCCGCCTGCCCCTCCTGGCGGAAGCGCACGAGAAGCTGCTCAGCATCCTCATCCTCGACCGGCGGCAGCCGGACGGTCTTGAGGGCAACGGTACGGGCGAGGTCGGGGTCCCACCCCTCATAGACCACGCCGGTGCCGCCTCGCCCCAGGACGCGGCGGATTTCGTATTTTCCGAGTTTCCGCTGCTCCATTGCCCGCTTGCGGCGCCCGCCCTGTGCTGGGCCGTACTATAGACCTGCGAAACGAGGCGGCGAAAGACCGGCCACGGCGGCTGGCCCGCCACCTTCGCCGATCACCACCACCGGCGCCCAAAAGAATGGTTGCTCGTAGCCCGCGGTCGCCAGCATCTCCAACTGCACCTTGCGCAGCGCCGGACCGAGCCCCCCCTCGGCCCCGGCCTGCAGGCCAGCCAGTGTCCTGGTCACCAGATAGGCCCCGGCCTGATCATCGACATCCCAATGCGTCACCATAAGCGCCCGGGCGCCGGCGAAGAAGAAGCTGCGCGCCAGGCCGGAAAGGCTCTCGCCGCCGTCCCGCCCGCCCGCGCCGCCGGTGTTGCAGGCCGACAGCACGATCACATCGGCGTCAAGCTTGAGGCCAAGCAGGACGTCCGTCGCGGTCAGCAGCCCCGCGCCCTGCTCGCCCAGCGGGACCGAGGTGACAATCGCCGGTTCCTGCTGGCAGGCGATCTCGGAGGGGAGCAGCGCATGGGTGGCGAAGTGCAGGATGCGGTAGTCCAGCAGTTTCTGCTTCAGCACCGCGCTGCGCGTGAAGCTGCTGCCGAGCAACTGGTCGGCCGGCCCGGCCCGCAGTTCGCGCCGCACCGCCTCCAACTCGGCCCGCGCGCCGGGCAGCGCCGGCAGGCTGGCGAGCTGGGCCGCGCTCTGGGCGCAAGCCGTGCCCGGATAGAGCCGCGCGGCCTGCGCGCGGTCGATTGGCCGGAAATCGCCGAAGCCGAACCACGGCCTGGCCGCGGGGATTCCAGGACGGCGCAGGCTGACCAGGTTGGCCGCTGACGGCACGTGCACGATCGGGAACCGCTTCACCAGGAACGGCGCGTCGGCAAGCGTCGTCGCCGAGGCCGGGCCGGTCAGCAGCACCTCGAAAGGCAGCGACAGGAGCGCACCGGTCGGCGCCACGCTGAACGCCGTCGCGCCGTCCAGCCCCGGTGCCACGTCGCCGAGGGTCGCGGTATACAGCTCCTGCGCCGCCGCGACATCGAACGCGGGCAGGGTGTTGCCGGTCGGCCTGATGCTGTCTCGCACCCGCTCCACCAGCTTGGCGATGCGCCCGGCACCGCCCTCGATATGGCCGACCCGGATGGCGTGGTCGCGCAGCAGGAATGTCCAGCCCTCGGTCTCGCCCAGGCTGATGGCGGCGAAGGCCTCGCCCGGGCGCAGCACGCCGAACAGCGTCGCCGCCGGCACCACCTGCTGCACCAGGGCGTTGTAGTTGGGCAGCGCCGCCTGCAACTCGTCGTCGGTCTGCGCCAGCGCGGCGCGGGCCTGGGTGATCTGGGCATCGAGTTCGGCCATGCGGGCCGCCGGCGGGGCGGCGTCCGGGCTCGACAGTTCGTCCTTTTGCCGCAACAGTTCGGCCAGCGTCGCCTCGGCGTCGTCGCGCGCCCGCAGCACGCGGCCCACCTCGGGCGCCGCGGCCAGCCGCACGGCGGCCCGCTGAATCTGTTCGGCCGTGATGGCGCCGCGGGTGAGCTGGGCCGTCTCGAACATCTCCGCCAACAGCGGCTGCGGGTCGGCGACCGCCCGTGCCTGGGTGGCATAGGCGGCCAGGCATGGCTGCAGCAGGGTGCCGTCCACCCCCTGCTTGAGATCGCGCAACAGCTCGCTGGCGACCTGGCAGACGGCGACCGCTTCGGCGGGCTTACCATCCTTGAGCAGCGCCTCGGCGCGGCGGAACTGGGTTTCGGCCAGCGAGAGGGTGCGCGGCAGGCCGCGGGTGAAGGCCGTCACCGAGGCATCGAGCTTGCTCACCGCCGCGCCGGGCTGGTCACTGCCGAGCACGGTCACCCCGGCGGTGCGATAGACGAAGGCGGCGACCCGGGCGTTGGTCAGGCCCTGCGCGCGGGCGAACGCCTCGGCGCTGTCGACGGCGGCCAGCGCCCCGGGGCTGTCGCCGAGCGCCCGCAGCGCGATCGCCTGGTTGCGCCGGGTCTCGATGACGCCGAGCAGCGCTTCCAGCGTGGAGGCATCGAGCGCCGGCCGCACGTTGGCGCCCGCGCTGAGCAGCGAACTGGCCGGCGTCGGGGCGAAGCGGCTGGCCAGCGAGGCTTGCGACGCCGGCGCGGTGACGCCGGCAGGCAGGGTGGCGCCATAGAGACGCTCGGCGCTGCGCAGCAGCTCGAGCGCTTCCTGCGGGTGGCCCTGGTTGAGCTGGTCGAGCCCGCGATAATGGGCGAGCCGCGCCGGCAGCAGCGGTGCCGTGGCGGCATTGGCGCCCGATGCCAGCGCCTCGGCGCGGGCGAAGGTGGCGTGCGCCTCGGCGAACCTTCCCTGGTTGGACAACTGCACGGCGAGCGCGATGAGGGCATCGACCGGTGCGGCGCCGTTGCGGCCTGCCCCCTTCTCCTGCAGTTCGACGGCACGACGGAACAGGGCGGCGGCCTGCTCCCAGTTGCCGTCGCGGTTGGCGTCCGCGCCGTCGCGCATCAGCGCCTGGTACAGGCCGATGTCGTTGACGCCGAGGCTGCGGGTGGCCGCCGGCGGCGGCCCGGCGGATGGCTCCGCCTCGGCGCTGACGCGGCCGGTCAGCACCCCGATCGAGCGCTCCATCGCCGGAAGGACCGGCGTCACCCCGTCGGCGTACCAGAAGCGGCCGCCGGCCTGCGCCACCAGGGCGGTCTGCGGCCAGCCGCCGACGGCGCGGGTGCATGCCATCTGCAGTGCCGCATCGGCGCCGGCGAAGGCAAGCGGCTGTGGCGGGCCGCAATTGACCACGCGGGGCGCCAGCGACGCGGCAAAGCGGCTGGCCTGCTCGGCCAGCGCACCGGTCTCGGTGACCGGGCGCACGCGCGCCGCGGGCTGTTTCCACTCGCCGCAATAGATATCTGCCCCACCGCTCGCCTGCACGTAGTGCCGGCACACCTCGCCGGCGGCGTTGCGGCCGATCGCCACGCCGTCGCCTTCGGCACGGGCGCCGCCGACATAGGCTTCCGGCGGCGGGGTCTGGCAGCCGGCAAGCCAGGCGAGCGACAGCAGCAGGATGGACAGGCGACGGGGGAGCCGCGGGGTGCGGTGCATGTCAGTTGTCCCGGTCCGAGATGTACGGCAGCAGCAGGTCGGGGTCGTCCAGTTCGTTCGCCGGCACGACGACCGCGACTTTCAGCGGGGGGAGCCGCAAGGTGGACGCGGCAGCCACCTGGGTCTGCGGCACCACCGGCAGCACCAGCAGCGGCGTCAATGTGGGGAAGCCGCAGTTCACCGAAGTGATCGGGCACTTGTTGACCTGGTAAGCCGAACCCGGAAGGACCGAGGCGTTCGTGGTGGGCGCGAAGGGTTGCGGGGCGGTCGGTTCCTGAGCGATGCGGCCGAGGCTGGCCGCAGTGCCGCCGGTCTGCCCGCCCACGGTGCCGGTCAGGTCGATCGGACCGGAGTAGCCCGTCTGATAGAAGGCTGAGAGGCTGTAAACGTTGATATTGCCCGTGGCCGAACCAGAGCCGACATGCAGCAGAAGATCGGCTCCGGGAGCGTTGAAGCTGCCGAACTTGATCAGACCGCCGCCGGTCAGGGCGAGGCGCACGGTCTGCCGCGCCGCTCCCCCTGTCCCCTGAATCGTCAGGTTGGGGCCGAGGTCGATGGTGCCGCTGCCGTTGAAGATGGCGAGGTTCAGCCCGGTGCTGCCGTTGCTGTCAGGCGGTGCCTGCGACGCCGGCACCTGCGGAAGCTGCTGGTAGCCGGTCGTGATGGTGACGCCGTTCGCCACCGTCAACAAGCCGGTGGCGCCGATCTGGATGGAGGGGGCGGTGATGTTGCCGGCGATTGTCAGGTTCACGCTGTCCCACAGACCGAACGTGCTGGCTGCCGACCCCGTGACGCTCGCCACCACGTTCAATGGGTTGGTTAGCTCCACCGAGCCATTGGCGCTATTTGCCGTCAGCGCGCCGTTGCCGATGACCAGCCCGTTGCTGCCGAGGATGCCCGTCTGGCCGGACAGGAACGCCGCCGCACTCGCATCCACCGTGCCGTTAATCCCCAGCGTACCGGTGTTTGCCGTCAGCGTCACCGTCGGCGCGGTCACCGGCCCGTTCATCGTGATCGTGGGTGCGGTGATGGTCGCCGTGGTGCCGGCGGTTGCGCCTTTGATGGTCAGGTCCGTGCTGTTGGTCAGCGACAGCGCGCCGGTGGCCGCATAGGTGCCGAGCGTCGTGATCTGGTTGGGGTTGCTGATGGGGCCGGCCGCGGACACCGTGCCGAGCGAGGCATTGCTGTTGGCAGTCTGCGTCCAGTTGGCCGGGGCCTGCAGCCCGCCCGGCAGGGCGGGCGTGGCGAGGAACCCGGCGTTACCGCTGACCGTCGACGCGGCGATGACGCCGTTCGCTTTCTCCGTGGTGTCGCCCAGCGAGAACAGCCAGAGCGTGTCGGCGTTGAGCACCGGCGCCGGCCCGACCGCGGAGGCGGTCGCATCGCCGAACAGGTCGATTGTTTTGCCGAGCAGCAGCACGTCGGCGGTTCCGCTGCCCCCGCTCGCCGCAACAGCCGTTCCGACCTCGATGGGGCCGGGCTTGTTGCCAGTGCACAGGCTTGAGCACACGAAGGCAAAGGATACGCTGGTGCCGGGCGCGCTGATGGTGCTGGCCGGCGCCAAATTCCCGAAGGTGTTGTCGCCGTTCGGCGCCTGGATGGCGATACCTCCGCTGCCGGCTGCCAACGAACCGGACCCGGCCACCGTTCCGTCGGAGCCCTGTCGCGCATCACCCTGGGTGGCATAGAGCCGTACGGCAGACCCGCCCGAGATCAGCGCCGCGCCGGTTCCGAGCGTGCCCTGCGCAAGCGAGGTCCCCGTGATGGCCACCGTGCCGCCGGCGGCAAGCGTGCCGTTATCCTGCGTCACTGCGCCCGTCGACCACACGGTAATGTTGCCGCCCGCCAGCACGGTGCCGGTGCTCTGCAAGAAAGCGCCGCTGTCTGCAACACCGCTCGCGGTGCCCGCCGTACCCGTGCCGGTCCCCACCGTGATGTTGCCGGTTGCGGTTATATTGCCGCTCTGTGCCGTGATCGATTGGACCTGCAGGTCGCCCTGCGTGACGATCGTGCCGCTGTTCGACTGGACCTTGCCGAACGTCAGGCTGTTGGTTGACGTGATCAGGCCGGTGTTGTCGAGTGTAACACCCTGAAGGTTGCCGGACCCCGCGGCGAGCGTGCCGCCGACGGTAAGGACGCTGCCACTGCTCTCGCTCAGTGCCCCGCTCACGATCGCCGTGCCGGCGTTCTGGGTAAACGACCCTGGCAGGCTCATCATACCGAAGGAAGCGATCACGCCGCCGTTTTGCACAAGCGCGCCGCTGGTCACATCAATGCCCACGGCGTTCAGCACGCCGTTGTTGACGGTGATGCCGGTGCCGCCGGTGGACGCGCTCAGATTCGCCGCGCCGAAGCTCCACACCTTCGGCCCCGGGGTCGCGCCGGGGGTACCGATGGTGATGCTGTTGGCGCTCAGCGACAGCAACCCCGTGCCGCAATTGCCGAGCGAACCGTCGACCGTCAGCGCGCCGGTTTCGGTCAGTGTCAGCGAGGCGGCCGGCACCGCCGTTCTCACGCCAGAGACCAGGCCGGTCGCGCCGACGATATGCAGGTCGGGGGTGTTGGTCAGGGCGATGTTGCCGGTGGCGGTCAGGCCGTCGGCCCACGTGAGGGCAGCCGGCTCCGATGCAGTGCTGGTCAGGCCGATGGCGCCGATGGCGTTGGGCTCGTTTAGCGTGATGTTGCCCGCTGTACCGGCCGTGCCGGCACTGCCGACCAAGTTCGCGACGGTCAGCACCGCAGTCGCGGCCTGGGTGATGTCGCCGGTGCTGAACAGGCCGAGGATGCTCGCCCCAAGGTTCACCGGTCCGGCCAAATTGACGATGCCCGCCGTGGTTGTGGTGGTCGCGGTGGTGCCGGTCAGGGGCGGCGTGGAGGCGGCACCGACCGATAGTGTGCCGGACCGGCCCAGCGCCGCGAGCGCGGTTTGGTCGATCAACAGCCCTGTGGTTCCGCCGCCCAGGTTGACCACGGTCCCTGCCGTAGCCGGGGCGATCTGGATGGTGTTGCCGCTGATCGTCGGGCTGCCGCTCACCGTCAGGGAATCCGCCTGGATCGAGACGGTGCCTTTCGGTCCCTGTGCAGCAATCGTGGCGCCCCCGGTGATGCTGACCGCACCGCCCGGAGCGGTCCCGACGACGGCGCCGGCCAGCAGGTAAACGTTGCCGCCGCTACTCGTGACCGTCGCGCCGTCGATCTTGATTGTCGACTGCCCAGCCGGCTGGATTGGGGGTAGTACACTAACATATTTGTTCGCATCACCGGTGGTCAGAATGATGTCGCCAGCCGCCATGACCTGGGCACCGCTGGCAAGCAGCAGGGTGCTCGTGGCCCCCGTCGTCAATTGGTTCGAGGCTGACAGCGTGACGCTGCTGCCATTCACCGTGGCAGACTTGCTCAGGGTCAGATCGTAACCGTCAAGCAGCACGGATTGGGTGGCATGCAACGGGGCGTTCACGGTCAGAGCACCGCCAACATCGACCTCCAGCCGGCCGATTAGGGTTGCCGCACCGCCCGTCGTCGGACCGGTGGTAGTTAGCGGGCCACTTACCACCAGGTCGCCACTGTCGCTGATGATGAGCCTGGACGCCGAGAAGTTGCCCAACGCGGCGACGTGGTTCAGCGTCTTGTATCCCGTGGCGCCCGTCGTTCCTACCCCAAACCATGCCTCTCCGAACGCCGCCCCGGTCAGCGACACTGCTGTAATTCCGCCTGTGCCGGTCTGAGTATTCCTGGCATCCTGAATAATATCCCCGCCGGCATTAAGCGTGACGTTCCCGCCGCCGAGGTTTCCACCCTCTGTAACAGTAACATTCTTCGCGATCAGTGAGCCGTCAAGCTCGATGCTTGACCCCTGCTGGTATGCTGCCCCTGCCTGGACATTCCCGGCCTGGAACAGGGCATCACCGTTTACCGTGATCACGAGCGGCTTTCCGTCCGTCACGTTGTTGGCGTTGACGGTAATGCCTCCGCCCGCCGTTACGGTCAGATCGCCCCGCGCCGTCGCGCTGCCGGTGGTCATCGAATTGGCGATGGTGATGTCGCCGCTCGACTTGAGTGTCACGGGTCCGGCGCCACCGATCACCGTGCCGTTCACAGCCAGCGACACACCATCCACGAAATCGAGTCCCTTGGTGGCCGAAACGTTGCCCAGCACCGGTACCGTATTCGCTCCACTGGTCAGGCTCACCTGTCCGGCTGACGTGGAGGCGATCAGCGCGGCCGCATTGATCGGTCCCGTGCCGGTAATATCGCCCCCAGCGCCGGCCAGCAGGGAGAGTGTTCCCCCACTCGTAATCGAGGCGCCGTTAAGCTGGATCGCCCGCGGCGTGCTGGCCGGCGGTGTTGGATCTGCCCCCTGTCCGCAAGAAGGGGGCAAGCAGGCGTACAATGCCAGCCCGCTGGACCCGCGTCCGACAGGCTGCGCAAGCGTCCCTCCCGGTTGAACCTGTTGAATGGGAGTAAGAAGGTTCGCCGAACTGCCGGTTGCCAATAGGATATTGCCGCCCGCTGCGATAGAGGCACCTGTATTTACCGTGATGGCGTTGCCGGCCTCGAGCGTGAAGCCAAGGCCAGCGCCCAGCGAGATGGCGACGCCACTGTTCACGGTGACGGCGTCCTGCGCCTGCAACCGCACGGTGGCACCGAAACCATTGATCTTGGTATCCGTAATGGTGTCAGTGCCGTAGGGATTCCCATCACTGGCGTAGATGGTCCCGTTATTCTGCGCTTGGCCGAGCGTAGCATCGAGACTGCCGGGTCCGTTTTTCCCCGAAATGACTGTCAGATCCCACGGGTCGAGCAGCACCGTACCAGGCGTCCCGAGCGGCGCCGCGAGGTCAATGCTGCCGGTCAGGCTGAAATTCTTCCCCGAGGACACCTCGACAAACCCGCCATTGCCGCCCTGCGCTCCGCCGCGCGCACTCAGCGTGCCGGCCATGCTCGTGCTGGTGCTGCTCAGCAGCGTGATCGTGCCGCCATTGCCCTTACGCGTGGCGTTCGCCTTCACCACCGCGCCCGGCGCCACCGTAACCGAGGCCGCCATCGGCGCACCCACCAGCGACGGACCGGCAACAGCCCGCGCCAGCGTGGTGCCCAGCGCCACCGTGCCGCCGCCGTTGCGGCCGGAAACGTCAATCTTCGCCGTGGGGGCCAGCGTCGCGCCGCCATCGGCCAGCGCCTGCACGCTGCCGCCGGTGGACCCGCGGGCGGTGAGGTCCCCCTGCACCACCAGCGAACCACCTACCCCGTTCAGCACGATGCTGCCGCCCGGCACGTTGCGGCCGCCATCGGCCGAGATTTTTCCGCCCGCGGTCACCAGATTCGTCACGATGCCGTCGGCCGCCGCCGCGGTCAGCGTGATCGTGCCGCCCTGGGCCAGGATCGTGCCGGTGTTGGTCACCAGCGCGGTCACTTTCTGCCCTTTGGCGCCCACCGGCACCTGCTTCACCTGGCCGGTCACGTCGATCGCCAGCAGCCCGTCGCCATACAGGTCGACCGTGTGGGTGGTGGCACCGGCCAGCACCACCTGGCCCATGCGGGCGTTGATCACGCCGTGGTTCGCCACCGCCGGCGCCACCAGGGCGGCCAGCCCGCTCTGCTTGACCGTAATGGTGCCGTTGTTGACCACCATCGCGTTTGGACTGCCGGGGATGGAGAAATTGGTCTTCCCGGCCATGAAGTCTGTGTTGCCGATGCCGGCGGTCGAAACCACCAGCGAATTGACGTTGACCTGGCTGCCCTGCTTGAACACCACGCCGGACGGGTTGACCAGCACGACATTGCCGTTGGCGGTGATGCGGCCGGCGATCGCCGAGGGGTCCGGCCCGACCACCCGGTTCAGCGTGGTGGCGCTGGCGCTGGGCTGCTGGAACGTCACGCTCTGCGCCGAGCCGACATTGAAGCTCTGCCAGTCCACCGCGGCGCGGGAACTCGACTGCTGCACCGTGGTGGAGGTGGTGCTCTGGATGATGCTGGCCTGCCCGGCCACCACCTGGCCGCCCTGCGGCTGGGCGTTGGGGGCCAGCGGACCGGCCTGCGCCGGCACCACGAGCACCAGCAGCGCCGCCGCCTGCAGCGCGGTGCTGCACAGCAGCACCGCGCGACTGCGGCGCAGAGTGCCCACCATCATCGCAGCCGTGCTGTCGGGTCGGCCCGCCATCCTGCGTGCTGTCGCCATTCTACCCCCCTCCGGCCCGTCTGTCCGGGCCCCGCCCTTCCCAGTCGCCAGTTGCTCATCCGATCGGTGCGGCCGCTAGAAGCGGACCAGCACCCCGGCGTAGACTGCATCCGCCTGCAGCTTGAATGCGTTGATGCCGTCGGGATGCAACGTAAACCGCCGCACCGCTTCCAGATCGAGTTCGAAGGCCCGCGTGAGCGAAATGCGCGCGCCGAAGCCCATGGACCGCAGGGCGTTGTTCGGGTCGGTCTTCTGGTTCTGCCAGACCTCGCCCCAATCGTAGAAAAGATAGTACTGAGTCCCGATGTCGATCTGGTGCCCGAACATCGTCACGTCGGTACCGGTGGTCAGCCGCAGTTCGCCGGTCAGGGCCAACCCGCTGTCGCCGCTGACCTCGCCGACATAGAAGCCACGGGTGTAACGGTTGCCGCCGAGGAAGAACTCCTCGGCCGGCGGCAGCACCGAGCCGCTGCCCTGCCCCGTGGCCAATCCGAACAGCGATACCGAGGCGCCGGACCAGGGCGTGAACAAGGTCTGGTCGCGGGTAACCTCGGCGGTGACCTTGGTGAAATTGAGCTGTTCGCCCGCCCGTGCCGGGTTCGCCGTGTCGAAGCTGGCGCCCAGCCCCGACAAGCCTTGCGAGACCCGGACCGTCACCCCGTTCACCGCCGGACGGGTATCCCCCGCCCACAAATCCTGCCGCGCATAATCGACGCCGGCCCGCAGCACGCGCAGCGAATCCTTGCTGGTTTGGCTATTCAAGCCACCGGACGGCGTCGAGGCGGTGATGAGCGAGTCCAGCAAATCGAAGTTGCCGACCAGGTTGAGGGTCTGCTGGCGGGCGCGGATCAGCGGATAGCTCACCTGCAGGCCGGCGACCGTGGTGTCGCCGTTATAGCCATTATTGCGCAGGAAGCCGGAGGGCGTGGTATTGCCCGCGCCGGCGTACACCCGCACTTTCAGGCCGGAGGAACCGGCGAACACCTCGGTCGAAGCCTGGCCGAAAATCTGGGTGTTGTTGAACCCATAGAACAGGTTGACTTCCGTCCGCTCGCCAAGGCTGGTGAAGCTGTTGAAATCGACCGTGGCCAGCGCCTCCACGGGGCCGGTGAGCTTGTAGGCACGGTTGTCGCCGGCCAGCAGGCCGGAGATCGGCGTGCGTTTCACGGTCGCAACCAGGGTGAGCGCACCGGGTTCGCTGTCGGACGGCTGCAGCACAGCCTGCAGCGCGACCCCTGGTACGTCCTGCGCCAGCAACAGCCAGCGCTCCAGCGAGTCGACGTTGATCGGACGACTTTCAGTCAGGCGCTGCAGGAAGCGCAACACCTGGGTGCCAGCCGGACCGATATCGCCCTCCAGCTTGACCTCGGCGATGCGGCCTTCGAACACCACGAAGTGCAGCGTGCCGTCCGGGCTGCGGGTCGCCTGCACGCTGACCAGCGGATAGCCGCCGTCGCGGTATTTGCGCACCAGTGCCAGCCGGCTCTCTTCGATCTGCTTCAACGGAATGGCCGGCCCGACCAGCCCGGCCACCAGCGCATCGGTCTCGGCCGACGGATAGACGCTCACCCCCTCGACGCTCACGCTGCCGACCGCGACTGGCTGTTCCGGCGCCGTGTTGATGAGCGGACCCGCGGGCAGTCCCTGCAGACCCGGCCCGACGAGCGGCATCTTGGGCGGTTCCAGGCGCGGAATCGGTGAAACCTGGAGCGATCCGGGTGCCGGAGGAGATTGCGCGAGCGCGGGGACGCAGAGCGGGAACAACAGGGCGAATAGGCCTAGGACGTGCCAGTTCTGAGCCTCGCAGGCCTGGCGCAGCGGCGCCTTGTGATTATCCAGCACGTTCCGCCTCATATTTCACGAACGATTCCGGTGCAATCTTAACCTTTCATCTGGGTACCGAGATTCCGCCGATGACGCAACCTTTGGATATAGCAACCTTCCGCCGGCGCTTCCGTTCTTCATTATGACGTCGAAAAAAGCTAGTTGTGGGCTGGATTCCATCGCGCATCCGGCAAACGCACCTGCACAGTTTTTTAAGATTTCGTTCCGATTTACGATTCTCGTATTGGTCAGAAATATTTTTTTCAGCAGATCGTATTGATATCTTAATATACCTATATTGAAACAAGCGGCGGCGGCACGAAATAAATCGGAGTCAAAGTTACAACAAATTGAATCCATTGGCATTCTGGCCGGGCGGCAATGCACCGCAGTGCATACGTTGGTGTGCCGCGAGGCGGGCACCGGTTCGTCGGGCGCCGGCGACGCCTGGCCTGCAACTCGCGCAGAAACTGCGGTCGATTAACGCACCCAAAGATCGATTGCCACACGACATCGTTGCATGTTATCCGGGTTCGATACGCCGTACTAGCAATTGGGAAGGCTCGCGTGACCTACGATTCCAGAGCACAGTTCGAGGGTGAAGTGAATTTCTCCCGTGGAGTTGTGTCGCCGTGATCCGCGCCCCGGCGCTGCAACCGGCAAGGTCTCAGCAGACCTCGCCACCGCCCAGGAGCTGTTTCGATGAGATGCCGTCTGCACGTGGTCGCTGCAACAATCACCACGCTTGTTCTGGTGAACGATGCCAAGGCGACCGACCTTTACACTGTCAACGTGAGCGTCACTGCACCAACCCAGAGCGGTGGCACTTCCGGATTCAATAACATTTCGGATGCAATCAGCCAACTGCAATCCCAGAACCTTTCATCCCTGGCAAGCACCTACAGTGACACCTCCGCAGCTTCAGCAGTAATGAACCTGCGCGGCGTGACGGCGGTTGCCACCTTCCCGCTCAACTCGACCGTGCTGAACTTCACCGTCCCAGGCGCCGGCATCAATATAAATTTCGCGGGCGCAACTCGCAACCAAAGCGAGAATATGCTCAAGGATTGGTTGTTACAAAATCAGGGCGGATTGACGACACAGTTGCTCCAGTATATGGCTGGACATTCGCCCGTTGATCCGGTCGCCGGCAACCCGAACAGCTTACAGAATACGATGGCCCGTGATGATTTTGTCATTGGTACCGGCATCGGATTGACGGCGCCCGGACTCCCATCTGGCGGACTTAAAGGGCAGCCCAACCTGTTCACTCTCGGCGGCGAAGTCGGCTATGTGAACTCAGGGGGCTATTCCAGCGAAGTCATTACGTTACCCATTCGCTACACCATACCCTTCTCTGACGAACGGTATGCCGTCACTATCGATATGCCGCTGACATATGTGAATACGCAGGGTGCGTCCACCGGATACGGCTCGTTCGGAACGTCGCTGCGGATCCCGGTGCTGGAGAACTGGTATCTCACCCCGGCCGTTCGGGCCGGCGCCGTCGCTTCGCTCGACGTTGGGGCGGCAGCGGTGGAGTATGCGGGGTCACTTGCCAGCCGCTACGACATCTTTTTCGACGACTTGCAGCTGACGATAGGTAATGCCATCTCCCTGGTGAAGGTTGGCGGGGTCTCGGCTGCAAAGGTCACCGTGAACTACGACATGTTCAATCAGCTTTATACCAACGGTCTCCAGCTTGAAGGATCGCTGCCGTTTACCCTGTTCGGCAGTCCAACCAGCTGGCAGGCCTATGTCGCGGATACCTTTGTCGGCGGCAATCAGGTCTATGTGGAACACTACGACGAATTCGGCTTCACCATCGGCTCGCGGCAAAGCCCCAACACGCAGGTGTGGGACTCACTGCGCCTCGGCACGGGTTTCGCGGTCGGGGCGCATTACAGTTCCTACAAGCTCGCCTTGACGTATCGCTTCTAGGCGGCCGATGGATGTCTGAGTCTGTGCCCGTGGCTGGCAATGACGTGCGCTCGCGGGGCGGACCGGTCTGGGGTTTGCCGCCAGGCCCGGCTTTCCGGCGCGGCTTGGCCTATCTGCGAAGGTCCGGTCTGGCGGTTGGCCTGATAGCGCTGGCGCTGTTGCCGTGCGGATGCGGTGCGCCCAATCAACTGCTCGCGCGGACGGCGCTGCCGGCGAACGACCGCGCAGATCTCGACGCCGGCAACCTCGCTGCCTTCCGCGACCGCTACGAGCAGGTTCCGCCGGACAAACTGCCGCTGCACGAACTGGCGCTGCTTTGCGACGTCCTGCTGAAATATCAGGACCTCGGCGGCGCGCTCGACTGCATCGACCAGATCGATCAACGCGCCACCGTGGATCCGGCGGTACGCGCCTCGGACATTGGACGCGCGGTTCCGGGCAAGAAGGCAGTGCTGGCCCTGGCGATCGGACGGCCCGAACAGGCCGAACAACTGAGCACCGGCCTGACAACGCCCGGCGGGCGCTACGTCCATGCTTTGGCCGCCCTGCGCGCTGGCCGCTCCGATGAGGCCCGCGCCACCGCGGACCAACTGCGCCGGGGATTCGAGCCCGGTCCGGTGTTCGATGCCGCCTCGCTGTACGCTGCGCTCGGGAATTTTCCCGCAGCACTCGCCGTCCTGGAGAACCCGGCCTATCCGCGTCTTCTGCGCGACTACGGGCTGAGCGGCCATGCCGACGTGTTTGGCAACACGATCGGCACCGCCGTGTTCCGTCTTGATCCGTTCGATGAATTCGATTTCGGCGTGTTCGGCAAAGCAACCCTGGCGCCTGCCGCGAATCCGTACGTCGAGTATCTGGCGGCACTGTCGTACTTGCGCACTGGTAACGTCCAGGAGGCGGCGCGCAGGTACGACACGTTGCTCGCTTTCCGTTTCATCGATGCCTACCGCGACGTCAAATGGCGCGCGCTCACAGACCGTGCAGAGCTTGCCGGTCGGGCGGGGGACTTTCAAACCGCCGAGCGCCTGCTGCGCGAGGCGGTCGAGGTCATCGAGTCGGTTCGCGGCTCGATTGGCGCCGAAGCGGCGCGCATCGCTGTGGCGGGGGACAAGGAGCTGCCCTATCGCCGGCTGATCGATCTGCTGGTGCGGCGCGGTGCGACGAACGAGGCATTACTCTACACGGTGCGCGCCCAGAGCCACACTCTGGTCGAACTGCTGGCCACCCGGACCCGGTTCGGGCCACCCACGCCGGCGGCACAGGCGGCCAACCAGTTGCTTGCTGCATTCGACCGTGCCATTGGCGAGGCGCAACTCGCCGTCCCAGCCAATTCCGACGCGGCTCGGGTACGGCTGCGGGCGGCGCGTCGCCAGCTGGTGAACGACGCGCCGGACGTTGCGGACCTGGTAACCGTCGAGCCGCCGGATCTGGCACAGCTGCAACGCAGCATTGGCCCCGGTCAGGTCGACCTGGTGTTTTTCCAGGGCGAACGTCAGTGGCAGGTATTCACGCTCACGCCGAATCGGCTTTCGGTGCACACGTTGGCGAACGATGACGTGGTGGGTCCTGCGACGGCGCTGTTGAAAGTCCTCAGCACCAACCAGGACAGGCGAAGCCCGACACAAAGCGCATCGGGCGGGACCAACCAGGATTGGCAAGGGCCGGCCGCGGCGTTGTACCGCTCCGCACTGGGACCGGCCCTGGAGGGCGTCGACGCGACGTCGCTGGTTATCGTTCCCGGGGGCGTATTGCACCATGTGCCCTTTGCCGCCGTCGGTGAGGATGGCCGGTTCCTGGTCGATCGCTACGCCATCCGGGTCGTGCCGAACCTGCAGCTCTTGACCCGGCCGGCAACGCGGCGGGCGAGCACGCGGCCACTGGTGATCGGAGCGCCGCTGTACGGCGACCCGAAATATACGCTGCCCGCCGCGGCGGAGGAGGCGCAGGCTGTGGCGCAGCTCCTGCCAGGGTCGACGCTGCTCATGGAGCCGCAGGCGACAGTTGCCCGCGTGATTGAGTTGGCCGCCAGCCACGATATGATCCATTTCGCCGGGCACGCCCTGTACGACCCTGAACAGCCGCTGCAATCGGGTCTGGCGCTGGTCTCAGCCGAGGGAAAGCTGGACATGCTCACGGCGGCGCGGCTTTACGATATGCAGACTCCGGCCTCACTGGCGTTCCTGAGCGCGTGCGAAACGGGCCTCGGCGAGATCTCCGGCGGGCAGGACGTGATCGGTTTGCAGCGGGGATTCTTCTTCGCCGGTGTGCAGACCGTAATCGGCAGCCTGTGGCCGGTGGCCGATGATGCGACCAAGATGCTCGCGATCGAATTCTATCGAGTCTGGATGCGCGGGGAATCGCCGTCACGGGCTCTTCAGTCAGCGCAGATTACGACGCGGCGGCAGTTTCCGCATCCTTCGGACTGGTCGGCTTTCTACGTCGCAAGCGTGGGAACCGAATGAACGAGGCGTAGCACTGGCGGCATGCCTGACCGAACCACGTATTTAGCTGGCGCCCTGCTATTCAGTTGCCGAAAACGGTAGAATCTCCGGACGGTCGAAAACGCCGATGCGCGCACGACAGACCGCGGCGGCGGACGGCTTTGCATCCCGATTTCCTGGAGTTCACCCGCGCAAGGCGCCCGATCTCCGGCAGGTGTTGGCGGATATGCACGACCATCCGGCCTTGGCAGCCGCCGGGACCTCATTTACTCCGCCGCCCGCACCCGCGTCGGCACCCGCTCCAGTTCCCGGTCGTGCCCCAGCAGCAGCACGATCACCAACGCCACGATCGCCACCCCCGAGATCATCAGCAGCCCGCCGGAAAAGCTGCCGCTCAGGTCTTTGGCTATCCCCATGATGGACGGCCCGGCGAACCCCGCCAGATTGCCCACCGAGTTGATCACCGCGATCCCCGCCGCTGCCGACGTGCCCGACAGCACCGCCGTCGGCAGCGTCCAGAACACCGGCAGCACCGCGAACACCCCGCATGAGCCGATCGTGAACGCCACCATCGTCAGCACCGGGTCGTGGGTCAGCGTCGAGGCGGCAATGCCGATCGCCGCCACCAGCAGCGCCATCGCCGCGTAACCGGTGCGGTCGCCGGTCCGGTCGCACCGGTGCCCGTACCAGACCATCACCACCGCCGCCACGACATAGGGAATCGCCACCACCCAGCCGGTCATGGCGTTGCTCAGACCGAATGCCTTGACGATTTGCGGCAGCCAGAAACCAACGCCGTACAGCCCCGCCACCGCACCAAAATAAACCAGCGACAACGCCCAGACACGGCCATGCGTTATGGCCTGCCACACCGTCAGGTCATGCACGGCCTCGCGTTGCGCCCGCTCCGCCCGCAGCCGCCCGTCGAGCCAGCTGCGCTCGTTGGCGGTAAGCCATGTCGCATCGGCGGGGCGGTCGGTGAGATAGAAATAGGTCACCGCACCGAGCGCCAGCGCGGGCGCCGCCTCCAGGATGAACAGCCACTGCCAGCCGGCCAGCCCGGCCACCCCGTGCATGCCGAGGATCTGGCCGGAAATGGGCGAGCCGATCGCCGAGGATATTGGAATCGCCGCCATGAACTGGCCGATGATCCGTGCCCGGTAAACCGAGGGGAACCACAGCGTCAGGAAGAAGATGATGCCCGGAAAGAACCCCGCTTCCGCCAGTCCGAGCAACACGCGCAGCCCGTAGAACGTGACCTCGTTGCCCAGCCCGGTGACCTGCCCGATCTGCGGAATGAAGGCCATCAGCCCGGAGATGAGGCCCCAGGTGATCATGATCCGGGCGATCCACTTGCGCGCCCCGAACCGGTCCAGGAACAGGTTGGACGGCACCTCGAACAGGAAATACGCCAGGAAAAAGATGCCCGAGCCGAAGCCGAACATGGTCGCGGTCAGTCCGAGATCCTTGTTCATGGTGATCGCGGCGAAGCCCACGTTCACCCGATCGAGGTAGGCCACAAAGTAGCAGATGATCAGGAAGGGGATCAGCCGGGCCGACACTTTTGCGATTGTGCGCTGTTCGAGTTGCTCCATTGGGCATTCCCTCTGCACCCGCGCGGGCGGGCCTGGTTCTGGTTTGATCCACGTTCCAGCCTTTCCCCGCGCACCGCAATCCCCGAACCGGCCTGCCTCTGGTGGTGGGCGACAACGGGCGCAGCGACCATTGTCATTGCGCGGTTAATTTGGCACAGTTTGTAACGCGTCGGTGAAGGCATCCGGGAACCCCGGGGTTTGCGACGGGCAACGGCAGCCTTGACGCCGCCGTGAACAATCCTTGTCCGACCATCAGGAGCAGGTTTATGTTGCCGATGCGAACCGACCGCCGCTCGGCGATCCCTTGGATTTTCCTCGGCAGCTGCGTGATCAGCGTGCTGTCGAGCCTGTTCTTTTATGCCTATTTCGGACGTGCAGCCGGTGTCGTCTTCCTGCAAGCCGGCCGCCTGTTCAGCAGCGTCCTGGGCGATGGCATCGGCGCCCTTTTGTTGCTGGCCATCCTGTTGCCGCTCCGATCGGCCGGGGCGGGACCGTTCTGGGCGTGCGGGATCGGCGCCGTGATCGTGCTGTGGCCGCCGCTGAGCGAGCCGTTCAGTGCGCTGCTCGCGCTTGTTGTCGGCAGCCCGGCGCCAACCCAGCCATCCTGGCCGGCCCTGGCGAGCCGGAGCTTGCAGGACTGGTTCTATTGCCTGTTGCACTTCCCCGATAACCTGGTGCTGGTGACGGGCAGCGCCCTGCTGCTGGCGGTTGTGGCCCGGCTTTCGCCGGTCCCGCCATCCGCCGGAACCGAGGGAGCACCCGGACCAGCCCCGGGGCAACGCACCAAGCTATCGATTCCAGCGATCCTGTTCTCGTTCAAAGGCCGTCTCAATCGGCGACCCTATATCGTGGCGACGCTGGCGATCGGCATTCCGAACACGATCCTGCAGCACGTTGTTCCAACCGATGCTGGGTTGCTGCTGCAGATTTTGCTGTTCTGGCCGCTCCTGGCGCTCGGCACCAAGCGCGCCCATGACCGCGGGCACGGAACCACATGGGTCGTCTGTATGCTCGGACTTCCGGGCGTGTTCGGTATTCTGCTCGAGCTTGTCGTGGCGGCGCATGCGACCATCGGCGCGCCCGACCTGGCCACCGTGAATTTGATCGTTTTGTTCAATCTGCTGATCGCCCTGCCGGTACTCTGGGCGTCGGTTGAATTCTTCTTCCTGCGCGGCACGCGCGGTGCGAACCGCTACGGACCGGACCTTCTGGCGGTCGGACATGAGCGCAAAACCGTTTCCGCCGTCAGCGACGTGTCACGCCCAACCGCCGTGGTGACCAGCCCGCCCGCCACCTTCCCGCCTCAGGTTACGCCTGAGGCTGCGGCGCGCTTTCGGGCACGGTTCAGGCGGCGATAGGCCCGCCGGGCTATGTCGGCGCGTACGGGTTCTCCGTCCCCCGGAACTGCAGCCGGATCGGCGTGCCGGGAAGTTGAAAATTCTCGCGCAGCCCGTTCACCAGGTAGCGCTGGTAGTCCTCCGGCGTCTGCTCGGCGCGGGTGCCGAACACGATGAAGGTGGGCGGCCGGGCCTTCGCCTGCGTCATGTAGCGCAGCTTCAGCCGCCGGCCGTTCACCAGCGGCAGCTGATGCCGCTCCAGCGCGCCCTCGAACCAGCGGTTCAGCGCCCCGGTGGAGATGCGGGTATTCCACACCGCATGCGCCGCGCGCACCGCCGGCAGCAGCTTGTCCAGGCCCTGGCCGGTCACCGCCGACAGCGTCACCACCGGGATACCCTTCATCTGCGCCAGACTCGTCTCCAGCCGGTCCGACACGCCGCGGCGCGCGGCGTTGCGGTCGGCCACCGCATCCCACTTGGTCAGTGCCAGCACGCAGGCCCGCCCCTCGCGCTCGACCAACCGGGCGATCTGCAGGTCCTGCTCGTGCAGCCCCTCGGTGGCGTCCACCGCCAGCACCACCACTTCGGCCATTTTCAGCGCCTCGATCGACGCGCTCACCGACATCTTTTCCAGCGCCTGCTCGACGCGCGCGCGGCGGCGCATGCCGGCGGTATCGACCAGTTCGATCACCGTGCCGTCGGTATCGGTCAGCAGCGCCGCCACCGCATCGCGGGTCAGCCCTGGTTCGGGGCCGGTGATCATCCGCTCCTCGCCCAGCAGGCGGTTGAGCAGGGTGGACTTGCCGGCGTTCGGCCGGCCGATAATGGCCAGCTTCAGCGGCCGGTCAGCCCCGCCCTCCTCCTCCTCCTCAGCCTCCGCCGCCTCGGGCAGGCGGTCGGCGATCTCGCGCATCAGGTCGGCCAGCCCCTCGCCATGCTCGGCCGACACCGCCAATGGTTCGCCCAGCCCCAGGGAAAACGCTTCCAGCGCCGCATTGGAACCGGCCCGGCCCTCGGCCTTGTTCACCACCACCAGCACCTGCCGGCCCTGGCGGCGTAGCCAGGCGGCGAAATGCGCATCGGCCGGCATGATGCCGTCCCGCGCATCGACCACGAACAGCACCAGGTCGGCGGTCGCCACCGCGCCGGCCGAGGAAGCCCGCATGCGCCCGGCCAGTGTCTCCGGCGCCGCCTCCTCCAGCCCCGCGGTGTCCACCAGCGTCACCCGCCGGCCGCGCAGCATGGCCTCGGCCTCCTTGCGGTCGCGGGTCACCCCGGGGGTGTCCGCCACCAGAGCGGAACGCCGCCCGGCCAAGCGGTTGAACAGCGTCGATTTCCCCACATTGGGGCGCCCCGCGATGACCACGACAGGGAGCATGTTCTGGGTCAGCGGAGTGCCACCAGCGTCGCGTCATCGGTGATGACATAGACCGTCCCGCCGGCAACGGATGGCACCACGGCTACCGGGCCAGAGAGCGTCTGCTGGCCGAGGATGTCGCCGGTGGCCGGGTTGACGGTCAGCGTCAGCGCATTGCTGGAGCCCAGGATCAGCCGGTTGCCGGCGAGCACGGGGCCGATCCAGTGGATCGGGTCCTTTTTCTTTTCGACATCCTCGAACTGCGGCAGTTCGGTCACCCAGGCGATCCGGCCGTCGGCCCGCCCGATCGCCGCCACATGCCCGCTGGTGGCGAGCACGAACAGCCAGTCGCCGGCCACCCAGGGCGTGTCGCCGGTGGCGACCTCACGCTCCCACAGGCGCCGTCCGGTGCGCAGGTCCAGCGAGACGGTCAGCCCGCCCAGGCTGCCGGCATACACACGGCCGTCGGCCACCACCGGCAGGCCGCGCACCGCCGACAGGTCGGCCAAGCTGTTGCGCCCGCGCGTCGCCGCCAGGCTGTCGCTCCAGGCCACCGAGCCGGTGGCGGCGCGCAGCGCCACCAGGTCCCCCGAGCCAAATCCGGCCACCACCACCCCCTCGGCATAGGCTGCCGCGGGCAGGCCGAGCACGCTGGTGTCCGGCGCGCTGGCCTGGTAACCCCACAGCCGGCGCCCGTCATCGACCGCCAGCGCATGCAACTGGTTATCCAGGGTGAGCACGTAGATGCGCCCTTCGGCGACGGTGGGGGCGGAGCGGACCGGGGTGCTCAGCGTCTTGCGCCAGCGGATCTTGCCGGTAGCCGCCTCCAGCGCCAGCACCTCGGCACGGCCGGTGCCGGCGTACAGCGTGTCGCCGTCCACCGCGATGCCGCCGCCCACATTGGTGCTGCGGTCGTCCTCGGTCTGGGTTTCCACCCGCCAGATGCGCCCGCCATTGCCGATATCGTAGGCGGTCACCACGGCGTCGCTGTCCATGGTGAACACCCGCCCGGCAGCCACCACGGGCTGGGCGGTGATCTTGCTGCGATAGCCGCCGCCCTCGCCGATACCGGCTTTCCAGGCTGGGTCCAGCGCGTCGCGCACCTGCAGATGGCCCATGTGGTGCGACGGGTTGCCCCCCGCCTGTGGCCAGTCGACATTGGCCACCGGCGGCGGCAGCACCACGCTGGCGCCGTTGGTGTCCACCTCCAGGCCGCGGTTTGCGTTCATCACCGAGACCCGCTTGCCGGGCAGCGGTTTCTTGTTGTCGCCGAACCAGCCATCGAACATGCTGCAGCCGCCCAGCACGGCCGGCAGCAGCATCGCGGCCCGACGCGACATGCGTCCGGTTTTGCCCTGCATATCGCTCATCCGCCGAGCCGGGCCAGCAGGCCGTTGGCGCGCCCGCGCACCCCGTCCGGTGCGGTCACGTCCTGCGCCAGGCGCTTCAGCGTGTCGCGCGCCGCGTCGGTGTGGCCCTGCCGCAAATCGAGCAGCGCCTGCGCCTCCTCGGCCAGGGCGTGCCAGGGATTGTCGGGCGCGGCCAGCGGCTTGAGGCGTGCGGCGAGCGCGGCGGGATCGCCGCTGTCGATCTGGTGCAGCACCGATTGCAGCACCGCGGCGTCGCGCAGCAGACGGTCGGCCGCGGCATCGGCGGCGACCTGCGCCCACAGCGCTTCGGCCTCGGCGGCATCGCCGGCATCGGCCTTCAGCGCCGCCGCGCGCAGCCCGGCCAGCGCGCGGTAACCGGCATTGCCGTCGCGCGCCACCTCGGTCAACTCAAGTGCTGCGGCCTTGCGCCCATCGCCGGGCGGGCCGGCGGCGCCATCGAGCGCGGACAGGAAAAGCTGCGCCACACGGGCATTTTCCTTCCCCACATGCGCCTTCCAGACCTGCCAGCCTGCCGCGGCCCCGACCACCAGCACGGCGGCGAGCAGAACCAGGCCGCCATAGCGCTGCAGCGCCTTGCGGGCGCGTTCGGCGCGAAGGTCTTCGTCAACTTCGTCGAAGATGTCGGGCACGGGGATTCCTCAAGCATCGGGCGGCGGACCATAGCGACGGCGCCGGCCCGGGGCAAATGCCGCCGACAACGAAGTGTTCATCTCTCGCCGCCAATCTCGCGGCATGGGCCGTGTGCTGCTGTCGATGCTTGTTCTTGTCCTGCCGGGCTGCGCCCCCTGGACGCAGCCCTATGCCACCTTCGCGGGTATCGGGGCCGCCAATGCGGGCAGCGTCGTTGTGTTCGGGCGCGCTGTGCCCGACCTGGTCTATTCCGGCCTCTCCGGCCGCAACTGTTCGGTGGTGCGGCTGGAGGAGGGCAAAACCTACTGCAAGCCGGAGGAGCCCCCGCCGGCCGCCCCGCCGTTCTGCACCCGCAGCCTCGGCACGGTCGATTGCTGGGTGAACCCCAAAGCCCTGAACGACCAGCCCGTGCATGGCGTGGCCGACGGCCCGGACACCCTCACCCCGGAGCAGGAATCCAACCGCACCGCGCGCTGGCCGAATCTGTAGCTACCCGGCAAACGCCACCAGCCGGCCGCGCGGCACCCCCAGCACCTCGTCCTCGCGCATGACCGTCCGGCCGCGGATGATGGTCGCCACCGGCCAGCCGGTCACCTCCCGGCCGGCGAACGGCGTCCAGCCGCAGGGGCTGACGATCCAGCTCTCCTCGATCCGCCGGCGGCGGCGCAGGTCCACCAGGGTGAAATCGGCATCGTAGCCGGCCGCCAGCCGCCCCTTGCCCAGCACGCCATAAACCCGCGCCGGCCCGGCGCACATCAGATCCACCATCCGCCCGAGCGACAGCCGGCCGGCGTTCACGTGGTCCAGCATGACCGGAACAAGCGTCTGCACGCCGGTGAGCCCGGAATGGCACTCCGGCCAGGGTTTTTCCTTCGCTTCGCGCGGATGCGGCGCGTGGTCCGAGCCGATGCAATCCACCGTGCCGTCGCGCACCGCCGCCCAGGCCGCTTCCCTATGGCGTTCGCCGCGGATCGGCGGGTTCATCACGCCGTAGCCGCCGAGCCGCTCGTAGCAGTCCGGCGCCACCTGGGTGAGGTGGTTCAGCAGCACCTCGCAGGTGGCGACGTCGCGGAAATCCTTCAGATACGCAAGTTCCTGCGCGGTCGAGACATGCAGGATATGCGCCGCCCGGCCGGTCCGCCGCGCCAGCGCCATCAACCGCCTTGTGCACAGGAAGGCCGTCTCCTCATCGCGCCATTCCATGTGGCTGGCATAGGGGTCGCCGCAGTGAAAGCGCGACTTGCGGGCTTGCAGCCGGGACTCATCCTCGCTGTGATAGGCGACGCGGCGATGCCCGCCGCGCATGATGCGCTCGATGCTGTCGTCGTCATCGACCAGCAGGTCGCCGGTGGACGAGCCGGCAAACACTTTTATCGCGCACACGCCGCGTTCGGTTTCCAGGCTGGCAAGGTCCGGAATATTGCCTTTCGTGGCGCCGACATAGAACCCGATATCGCACCAGGCGACCCGCTCGGCATAGTCCTGCTTCACCGCCAGCCCGGCCGCATCGACCAGCGGCGGCTTCGTGTTCGGCATGTCGAACACCGCGACGATACCACCCAGCACCGCGGCCCTGGTGCCGGTGGGCATGGTCTCGGCGGGATTGGACGCATTGCCGGGGTCGCGCAAATGGACATGCGGGTCGATCAGCCCGGGCAGCACGTGCAGCCCCGTGGCATCGATGGTCTCCGTGGCCTCGGCGTCGCTGCCGACGCCCAGCGCGGCGATGCGGCCGTCCCGGACCCCGACGCTGGTTTGTTCGGTGCCCCAGGGCAGCACACAGGTGCCGTTGCGGATAATCAGGTCGTAGGGCGCGGGCATGGTGGATAGGATCTCTTCTTTCTTGGGATGATCAGATTTTAGGCCATCAGCGCGAGTCACGCCATTCGATCCGAAGCGCGCCAGGAATTTGACGGCGAAAATTCAGTTGCGGATACGTTTCTTTGCGCCTATTGGTGAGCACGCAAAAGGGATTAGATGCAACATGCCTGTTGTCTGCGATAGCTACGCTATCCCGATTGCGGCAATCGTGATAAGCGCGACGGGCGCTTACATTGCCCGCGTTCAAATGCAGATCGCTCGCAGTAAGCTACGACTCGATCTTTTCGTGAAGAGATACGAAATCTATGTCGTCGTCAGCAATCTAATAGGCGATGAAATCAATGAAAATATGCACGATAAATCCTTTTTCGATATTGGCCGCGCCCGACTCCATGCTCGTTTCTTGTTCCGACGTGAGGTTGGAGATTACATCGACGATCTTCTACTGCATGCTCTTAACCTCCGTGAATGTACACAACCCGCCGATCGACCGATGACCTCAACCCAAAGCCAAAATGCATTAATACCAACGCCTGCTGCATATGACTCATCTGTGAAGAGACCGACGCGGCGGGCTTCTGATTCAAGGTGGCGAACGAAGGAGGTTCGCCATGACGATTGCGCTGCGGGGCGACTATGACGCCTCGGCGTTGCGGGCAGCA
>CAIXDS010000409.1 GCA_903918195.1 uncultured Acetobacteraceae bacterium
CGTCCAAGTCCAGGTCGGCGGGCAGCCGACGCAGAACTTCCTCAAACTGGTCCGCCGGAAGAGATGCTGTGCTCTGCATTCGCCCCCAGAATCGTACCCCGTCGCGTCGGGTCAAGCGGTAATTTAACGCCTATGGGGCAACGCCCCTGGCGGGGTCCGGGGCCGCGCCCCGGCCGTGCCCCGCCGTCAGTGGAACCCTGGAAAACTCTGCACCAAACTACCCGCCACCAGCCGCCACCCGTCCACAAGCACGAAGAAAATCAGCTTGAACGGCATCGACACCGCGGATGGCGGCAGCATCATCATGCCCAGGCTCATCAGCACGGTGGACACCACCATGTCGATGACCAGGAAGGGCAGATAGAGCAGGAACCCCATTTCGAAGGCGCGGCGCAGCTCGCCCACCATGAAGGCGGGGATCAGCGCGCGCCATGGTGCCTGCTCCGGTCCGGGCGGGTCGGGCATGTTGCCGAGGTCGAGGAACAGCCGCAGGTCCTCCGGCCGCGCGCTGCCGGCCATGAAATGGCGGAACGGTTCGGCGGCCAGCCGCAGGCCCTCCATTTCGCTCACCCGTCCCTCGCTCATCGGCAGTAGGCCGGTGGTCCAGGCCTGGTCGAACACCGGCTGCATGACGAAGAAGGTGAGGAACAGCGCCAGCCCGATCAGCACCGTGTTCGGCGGCGCACCCTGCGTGCCCAGCGCGCTGCGCAGCAGCGACAGTACCACGACGATGCGGGTAAAGGCGGTCACCATCACCAGCAGGCTGGGCGCCAGCGACAGCACGGTGACCAGCACGGTCAGCTGCACCAGGCGCGAGGTGGCGCCGGCCCCGCCGGCGGCGCCGAGGTCGATGCTGACCGACTGCGCCGCGGCCAGCGACGGGATCAGCAGGAGGAGCGCGGTGATCCCGGCGCGCCTCATGCCTCGTCCTCCGCCAGGGCCGCCAGGCAGGCCGACAGCGCGTCCAGTTCGGCCTGCACCGTCGCCAGGGTTCCCCGCATCGCCTGCCCCTCTGCCGTCGGCAGGTCGAGGGCGGCGGCGCAGAGCCGGCCGATATCCTGGTCCAGCCCGGCGAGATCGACGCTGCGCCGGGCCTGCGCCAGGGCGTGCGCCACGCGCAGCGTTCCGACCAGCGCTTCGGCGAGGGCCGTCGCACGCTGGGAGGGTGAGGGCGGATCGGTGTTGGTCGGCCTGTCCATGCGGCCGCATACAACCGCATCCGGATGAACGAAGCGTTGCCGGGCGCCGAAACCGGCCCGTTAACCTGACGTTCAGATCCGCGGACGATGCTGATCTCGAACCCAGGCGCCGGCGGGGCCGGATGGCCGGCAGGGCCAATGCAAGGGGCAGGAACACGTGGACCCCACCAGCGTCGGATTCTTCGACCTCGCCGAAAGCCGGATGTCCTACCTGGACCGCCGTTCCGCCGTGCTGGCCGACAATGTCGCCAACGCCGACACGCCGGGCTGGCGGTCGCGCGACTTGAAACCTTTCAGTGCCACGCTGGCACAGGCCGGGGTGGCGCCGGTGCTAACCAATCCGATGCATCTTCCTGGCACCTCGGCGAACGACCCGGCTCTGCAGGTGCTCACGGGTGAACGCTCGCCGGACGGCAATTCGGTGCAGCTCGACGTCGAGCTGAAAAAGGTGGCCGACACCGACACCGCGCACATGCTGGTCAGCGATTTGTGGAAGAAGTACCTGGGAATGTTCAGCCTGGCGCTGGGCAAGTGAGCAGGCCAGGGTGAATTGCGGAGGCGCGCATGGACATCACCAAGGCCCTCGACATCTCCGCCCGCGGCATGGACGTGCAGACCACGCGGCTGCGCGTGATCGCCGAGAACCTCGCCAACCAGGACACCACCGGCAGCGATCCGCGCACCCAGCCCTATCGCCGCAAGACCATCACCTTCGCCTCGGAGGTTGATCGCGCCCTCGGCGTACCGTTGGTGAAGGTCAAGAAGATCGGCGTCGATAACAGCGATTTGCCGCGCCGCTATGATCCCTCGCACCCGGCCGCCGACGCGCAGGGCTATGTGAGTCTGCCCAACGTCAACCCGTTCGTCGAAATGATGGACATGCGGTCCGCCCAGCGTTCCTACAACGCCAACCTCTCGGTTATGCAGGTCGCCCGCGGCATGCTCAGCCGCGCCATCGAGCTGCTGAAATAGGTCGCCGCCATGGCCTTGTCGCCGCTCGCCATGTCACCCGCCGCGGCCGCCCAGGCTTACCGGGCGGTTGATGCCGGCACGTCCGGTCTGGCTTCCCAGGGGGCTGCCGCCGGCGTTTCCCCGGGGGCCGATTTCGGCGGGGTGCTGTCGCGCGCGCTCGAAGGGGCGGTGCAGGCCGGCCGCACCGCCGACGCGCAATCCACCGCCGCCATAACCGGCGGCGGCAACATCACCGATGTCGTGGCCGCCGTGTCGAAGGCGGAACTCGCGTTGCAGACCACGGTCGCCATCCGCGACCGCGTGGTGCAGGCCTATCAGGATATCATGCGCATGCCGATCTGAGCCGGCTTTAGCCGGTCTGGCCGGCTCCGGCGGCGCGATTCCCACCAGGAGGGCGGGATGCAGGAAACCGATGTCGGGCTGATGCTGCACGCGGCGTTGCTGCTGATCCTCAAGCTGTGCGGGCCGCCGCTGGCGGTCGGGATGGCGGTCGGGCTGGTGGTTTCGCTGCTGCAGGCGGTCACCCAGATTCACGAGGCTACGGTGGCTTTCGTGCCCAAGGTGCTGGCGATCGGCGTCGCGCTGACGCTGACCGGCGGCTTCATGATGGGGCAGCTCACCGACTTCACCCACCAGGTGTTCGACCGAATCGTCGCGGCCGGCGGCTGATGGAGGCCGAAGCGCTGCTGGCCCAGCTGCCGGCCTGGGGGTTCGGGCTGGTCCTGGTGTTCAGCCGGATCGGCGCGGCCTGCACGATGCTGCCCGGCATCGGCGAGGCCGAGCTGCCCGCCACCGTGCGCGTGGGCTTCACGCTGGTGCTCACCGCCCTGCTGCTGCCGGTGCTGGCGCCGCTGCTGCCGCCGGTTCCCCCTGCGCCCTGGGTTCTGTTCGGGATGGTGGCGGCCGAGATTGTCACCGGACTCTGGCTCGGCTGGCTGGTCCGGCTGGTGGTGCAGACGCTGCCGGTGGCCGGGCAATTCGTCGCCAGCATGATCGGACTGGCCAGCGCCGTGCAGCCGGACCCCGATCTCGGGGCGCAATCCACCGCGCTGGCCCGGCTGTTCTCGCTGGCGGTGCCGGTCGTCGTGCTCAGCTCCGGGCTGTACACGCTGCCGCTGGCGGCGCTGGCCGGCAGCTACCACCTGATTGCCCCGGGCACGCTGCTGCCGGTGGCGGACAGCACGCAGGGCGTGGTGGAAGCGGTGGGCGAGGCGTTCGCGCTGTCCCTGCGGCTGGCCGCCCCGTTCGTGCTTGCCGGCCTGCTCTGGCAGTGCGCGCTCGGCCTGCTGGCCCTACTGGTGCCCAATCTGCAGGTCTTTGCTGCCGCCATGCCCGGGCAGATACTGGCCGGGCTGGCGCTGTTGTTCCTGCTCGGCGCCGGCATGGTCTCCGCCTGGCAGAGCGAGCTGAGCCGGCACTTCGCGCTGCTGCCGGGGCTGTAGGCCATGGCGGAGGCGGGGGGCGACGCCGAAGACCGGGCGGAAGCCGCAACGCCGCGGCGGCTGCAGCGGGCCCGCGAGGAAGGCCAGGTACCGCTCTCGCGCGAGCTGGGCAGCTTCGCGGTGCTCGGTGCCACGGCCATGGTGCTGGCCATGGTGGCGCCGGCCTCGGCGCGCGGTCTGGCGAACCAGTTGGCGGTGATGCTGGCGCAGGCGCATGCCACCGATCCGCTGGCGGCGCTGCGGGCGGCGCTGCTGGCCTGCCTGGTCGCTGCCGCGCCGTTCGCGCTGGCGGCCCTGCTGGCCAGTGCCGCGTCGGCGCTGCTGCAGACCGGGTTCCTGATCAATCCCGCGGCGCTGCGCCCCGATCTCGCCCGGTTGTCGCCGCTGGCCGGGCTGAAACGGCTGTTCGGCACCACCACCTTGTTCGATACCGCCAAGGCGGTGCTGAAGGCCGCCGCCGCCGGCACCGTGCTGGTCATGGTGCTGCAGGGCGCGCTGCCCGCGTTGCGCGCGGCGATGTTCTGGACCGCATCGGATCTGCTGGACCACACCGCCCGGCTGCTGATGCACGTGCTGCTGGCGGTGCTGGCCGTGCAGGGCGCGGTGACCCTGTTCGACGTCGTGCGGACGCAGATGAAGCATGCCAGCGATCTGCGCATGAGCCGCGAGGACATCCGCCAGGAGATGCGCGAATCGGAAGGCGACCCGCACGTGAAGGGACGGCTGCGCCAGTTGCGCATGCAGCGGGCGCGCAAGCGCATGATGGCGGCGGTGCCGAAGGCAACGGTGGTGGTAACGAACCCGACCCATTACGCTGTCGCTCTGGTCTACGATCGCGCCGCCGGTGGCGCCCCGCTTGTGGTGGCCAAGGGGGTGGACGCCGTCGCCGCCCGGATCCGTGCCGTCGCCGAGGAGAACAAGGTGCCGCTGGTTGCCAACCCGCCGCTCGCCCGCGCGCTCTACCAGGTCGAGCTGGACGCCGAGATTCCCGCCGAGCACTTCCAGGCGGTGGCGGAGATCATCGCCTATGTCTGGCGCCTGCGCGGCCGCGGAGCCCGCCGGTGAGCGCGCCGGTGAGCCCGCGTAGCCGCCGGCTGCCGGACGGCCCCGGGCATGACGCGTGGGGCCGGAACGCGCCGGAACCTGACATGGCGGACGGTGACATGGCGGATGGCGGGAAACCGGACCGGGACGGGCCGCATGCCGGGCGCATGGAGGTGGTGGGGCGGTTCGCCGTCGGCATCGCGCACGACTTCAACAACCTGCTGGCCGTGGTGCTGGCCGCGACCGACCAGATCGCCGGCCGCCCCGGGCTCGACGAGGCCACGCGCGAGGATGCGGTGCAGATCCGCGCGGCGGCGCGGCGCGGTGCCGCGCTGGTGCGCCACCTGCTTGCCTTCGCCCGCGAAACCCCCGCGGTCGCGCGCCGGCTGGACGTGCGCGAGGCGATCGACGACCTGGTCCCGTTGCTGCATCACCTGCTCGGCCGCGGCGTGCGGCTGGAGATCGACCCCGGGGACGTCGCGCTGCCGGTGCGCATCGACCCGACCGGGTTCGATCAGGTGCTGCTGAACCTGGCCGCCAATGCGCGTGACGCCATGCCGCAGGGCGGCGTGCTGATGCTGCGCTGCCGCAGGCTGCCGCGCGACGGCGGCCGTTTCGCCGGTATCGAGGTGCGCGATACCGGCACCGGCATCGCGCCCGACGTGCTGCCGCACATCTTCGCGCCGTTCTTCACCACCCGCAGCGAGCGCGGCACCGGGCTCGGTCTGGCCACGGTGCAGGAAATCGTGACCGCGGCGGGCGGGTTCGTGACCGCCGAGAGCACCCCGGGGGCGGGCACCTGCATGCGCGTGGCCCTGCGCATCGACGACGACCCCGTAGAACGGCCGGGTGGCGGAAATGCAGGTGATGGATGGGTGCTGCTGGTTGAGGACGAGCCGGTGGCGCGCCGCCTGGCGGAGCGGGCGCTGGCGTCCTGGGGCTGGCAGGTGGTTTCGGCCGAGTCCGCCGAAGCGGCACTCGACCGGGCCGATGCCGATGCGGCGGCACTGGTCCGCTTCGCGGTGGTGGTCACCGACATGGAGCTGCCCGGATGCAGCGGTGCGGCCCTGGTGGCCGCGCTGCGCGCCCGGCCCGGCGGGGCGGCGCTGCCGGCGATCATCGTCTCCGGCCATGCCGAGGCGGCGCTGCGCCGCGACCCCGAGGTGCAGGTGCTGCTGGCCCGGCCGGTGCCGCCGACGGTGCTGCTGTCCAAGCCCTATCCGTTGCCGGAGCTGCGGGCGCACATGGCGGCAATTGCTGTCCGGACGGAGGCACTGGAGTCGGGGTGACCGGGCTGGCGTAACTGGGCTGGCGTGACCGGGTTGGGGTAACCTGATTGGACGCACGGGCACGTTTTGTTCTTGCGTTCCGGGGATTCACGAACATATAACGAACAAATCCTTAAACGCCCCTCCGTCGGCCGTTGCGGCGGCGCTCGCGCGTGTGACAGAGTCGGCGCAACGGATCATGCTGGGGCCGATTTCTGCAGCCCGGGAGAGAGAGTTCGTATGGACAAGAACAAAGCGCTCGATGCGGCGATGGCGCAGATCGAACGTGCGTTCGGCAAGGGCTCGATCATGCGCATGGGCGCCCGTGCGGGCGACGAGCAGATCGAGGTGATCCCCTCGGGTTCGCTCGGGCTGGACCTCGCGCTGGGCATCGGCGGCCTGCCGCGCGGGCGCATCGTCGAGATCTACGGCCCGGAAAGCTCCGGCAAAACCACGCTCGCCCTGCACGCCATCGCCGAGGCGCAGAAGCGCGGCGGCACCTGTGCCTTCATCGACGCCGAGCACGCGCTCGACCCGATCTATGCCCGCAAGCTCGGCGTCGATGTGGACAACCTGCTGATCAGCCAGCCCGATGCCGGCGAGCAGGCGCTCGAGATCGCCGATACGCTGGTGCGCTCGGGCGCGGTGGACGTGCTGGTGATCGACAGCGTCGCCGCCCTGGTGCCGCGCGCCGAACTGGAAGGCGAGATGGGCGACAGCCATGTCGGCCTGCATGCAAGGCTGATGAGCCAGGCGCTGCGCAAGATCACCGGCAGTGTGTCGCGCAGCGACACCATGCTGGTCTTCATCAACCAGATCCGGCTGAAGATCGGCGTCATGTTCGGCAACCCGGAGACCACCACCGGCGGCAACGCGCTGAAATTCTATGCCTCGATCCGCCTGGAAATCCGCCGCATCGGCCAGATCAAGGACCGCGACGAGGTGGTCGGCAACCAGACAAGGGTGAAAGTGGTCAAGAACAAGCTGGCGCCGCCGTTCCGCCAGGTCGAGTTCGACATCATGTACGGCGAAGGCATCAGCAAGGTCGGCGAGCTGATCGACCTCGGCGTCAAGGCCGGGGTGGTGGAGAAGTCGGGCGCCTGGTTCAGCTACGACAGCACCCGGATCGGCCAGGGCCGCGAGAACGCCAAGCAGTTCCTGCGCGACAAGCGCGAGATGGCCGAGGCGATCGAAAAGCGCGTGCGCGCCGCCGCCGGCATCGTCACCAACGCCATGATGGCCGCGCCGGAAAGCGAGGAGGCCGACGCGGCGGAATAAGCCAGGCCCGCGGCTTTGCGCCTGGCCGCCCCAGCGTTCCGTCAGGCGAAGGAATTGATTTCGTAACTTGATCGATGCATTCTCCGGCCGACCTGGAACGTTCCGGTGGGAGCGGCCAGATCCGGAGGACAGTGTCGTCGGCTTCACATCCCGCCTGAGCGCCCCGCGTCCGGTGCCGCCGTGCGCCGACGGCGAGCCTGTGTCCGGTCGGCGCCTGGTGTCCTTGCGCTGGTGCATGGTCGGGGTTGCGGTCGTCGGCATCATTCCGGTGCTGGTCGCGGTGACTCTGGAGGGCGCCGCCGACATCGCCTATGGCCGTGCCGACGAGGAACGGCGCCTGCATGCCACCGCGGACCGGGTGGCGGTCGGCCTCGACCGCGAACTCGCCGGTCTTGCCGCCCTGCTGGCCAGCCTCGCGGCCGGCCTCGAGGCCGCGCCGGGCGGCGGTCCGGACGGAATGCAGGCGGCCATTGCCGCGCTGGCGCAGCGGCTGGATTTGCCGATCGCGCTGCGTGCGGGCATGCCGGAGCGCGACAGCCAGGTGGCCGGTGCGACCGGTGCCGGCGTCACCGACGTCATTGCCCGCCCCGGTTTGGGCCCCGACCGCCTGGGCATCGAAGGGGCCATGGTGTTTCTGCCACTGACCCGCGACGGGGCCGTCGTGCGCGTGCTCGAGGTGGTGCTCACCGAGGCGCGTATTGCCGACCTGATCGGCAGACTGGTCATCCGGCGCGAGGTGGCTGTCGAGGTGCTGGATTCCCGCGGCCGGCCGGTCGCGCATCAGGGAATTCTGCCGGGGGACGACGCGGCGGATGGCGCGCGCCGGCTGGTGGTGGTCGCCCGGCCGGCCCGCGCGCCGGGCTGGCTGGTGGTGGCGAGCGAGCCATACGGGCTTCGCCGCGACCCCTGGACGGGGTTGCTGATCGGCCATGCCGTCACCGCGGCCGCCGCCGTGCTGCTTGCCGCGGTTGCCGCCTGGTGGCTGGGGGGGCGACTCACCCGCCCGCTCGCCCGGCTCGGCGAACGGGCGCAGGCGGTTGCCGCGGGCCTTGACGCCGCGGTCGAGGTGCCGGCCTCCCGCGTGCGGGAATTCGCGGTGCTGCGCGAGAGCCAGCATCGTGCCGAACAGGCGCTGCAGGAGATGCACGCAGCCCAGGCCGGGTTGCTGGGTGCGACCCGCCTGTCCGCCATGGGCGCCCTGGCGAGCGGACTGGCGCACGAGGTGAACCAGCCGCTGGCCGCCGCCACCTACTTCCTGGCCGCCGCCGGTCGCCTGCTGGCGGGCAGCGGCCCCGCCGCCGATGCGGTGCGCGACGCCAGCCAGCAGGTGCAGCTTGCCGGCGAGATCATGCGCCGGGTGCGCGACTTCATCAGCCGCGGCGAGGCCGCGCCGGAGGCGGTGGAGCTGGGCGACCTGTTGTTCGCCACCAGGGAGCTGGCCCGTGCCGGCGACATGCTCGGCGAGGCGGCGCTGACCGTCCGCCGGCCGCCGGCCGGGCTGCGTGTGCTGGCGGACCGGGTGCAGATGCAGCAGGTGCTGCTCAACCTGATCCGCAACGCCGCCGAGGCGATCGCCAGCCAGAAGCCGCCGCCCGGTGGGCGCGGCCGCATCATCCTGGCCGCCAGCCGCGCCGGCGCCGAGGCAGCCAGCGCCGAGGCAGGGGGGGGCGCGGCATTGGCAGGCGCCCAGATCACGGTCTCGGACAACGGTCCCGGCTTGCCGCCTGAGGTTCTTGCGCGGCTGTTCAGGCCGTTTACCAGCACCAGGCGCGACGGCATGGGCATCGGGCTGGCGATCTGTCACAGCATCGTCGAGGGGCACGGCGGCCGGTTGACCGTCGAGACCGGGCCGCGCGGAACCACCTTCCGGGTCATCCTGCCGCCGGCACGACGTAAGGAGGAAGGTGATGAGCCACCCGTTGCCTGATCCCGCCGCCAGACTGGCCAGAGCGAAACCGGCCCCCTACGTGGTTTACCTGGTCGACGACGACGCGGCGGTGTGCAGCTCGCTCGCCGTGCTGCTCAGTTCGTTCGGCTATGCCAGCGCGGCCTATGCGTCGGCCGAGGATCTGCTGGCGGTGGCGGCGCACCTGGCCCCGGGCTGCCTGATCGTCGATGTGTGCCTGCCCGGCATGGACGGGCTGTCGCTGCAGGCGGAACTCGCGGCCCGTGGCGTGCGGCACCCGGTGATCGTGGTCACCGGCCATGCCGACGTGCCGCTCGCCGTACGCGCCATGAAGGCCGGCGCGGTCGATCTGATCGAGAAACCATTTTCGGCCGACGATATCATCGCCGCCGTGCGCAGCGCCCTGGCCCGCCTGGAGGACGCCCGCCAGCACACCATGGCGGCCGAGACCGCCTTGTCCCGCCTCGCTCTGCTGACCCCGCGCGAACACGAGGTTCTGGTGCAGCTGGTGGCGGGGCGGGCCAACAAGGGGATCGCCCATGTGCTCGGCATCAGCCCCCGCACCGTCGAGATCCACCGCGCCAACATCATGGAGAAACTGGGCTGCCGCAGCCTGGCCGAGGCGGTCCGGCTGGCGCTGGCGGCCGGGCTCGTGCCGGAGGTTTAGGCCGCGCCCTGAAGATGCATGCCTTTGTATGTATTTTCCCTGATGAAAAGTTCCTGACATTTGGCTACAAACGTAGACATGTGATGGCGTTTGCGATGGATCGATTGTAGCGCGAGGTTCTCCGGCCACGTCCACCGGAGTGGGAGCACGCTATGCAGGCCTTCAACGAACAGTGTGAGACGATCGGCCGGGGCGCGGTTGTCAGCCCGGCCGCGGGCGCTTCCCCGGTCGCGGAGGACGAGCAGGAATTGCCGGTGGTGACGGAGAGCTTCGTGCTCGACGTGCTGGCTGCCGTGACCGACATGGCGCTGCGCAGCAAGCGGCGGCAGGCCGACCTCGACGCCGCCATTCGGCATGCCGGACTCGATGCCGGGCCCTCCCGGCGGCTGGCTGCTCTGGAGCGGCTGTGCGCCCAGGGGTGGATCGACAAGGTGGTGGAGCTGAGTGATGGCGGGGTGCTGATGTCGGTCACCGCGCTCGGGCTCGAACGCCTGGGCGGCGCCCGCCGGCGCTGACCGGCCGCCGGCGCTCAGCCTCCCGCCTCGGCGAGAAAAGCCTGCCAGCGCGCCACCACCGGGGCGGCGGCGAACTCCGCCGCGAAGCGCTTCCGTCCGGCCTGTGCGAAGGCGGCCCGGCGGGTTGGATCGTCCAGCAGGGCGGCGATGCCCTCGGCCAGCGCCGCCGGGTCCTCGATCGGTAGCACCGTTCCGTCGGCGCCATCGCGCAGCAATTCGGCTGGGCCGGCGGACGCGGCGGCGACGATCGGGCAGCCGGCCGACCAGGCCTCGATGACCATGTTGCCCAGCGGTTCGATGCGGCTGGAGCAGATGAACAGATCGGCCGCCCGCAGCAGCGCGCCGGCATCGTGCCGCCAGCCGAGGAAATGCACCCGGTCGGCCACGCCTTCGCGCCGCGCCAGTGATTGCAGGGCGCCCAGCTCCGGCCCCTCGCCGGCGATCGCCAGCACTGCCCCGGGCAGGCGCGGCAGGGCGCGGATGGCGAGGTCGAAACCTTTGTCGGTATGCAGCCGCCCCAGCCCGAGCAGCAGTTTCCCGCCCCGCGGCAGATCGGTCGCCGGCGGGGTGGCGGCGAAATCGCTGACGAAATTGGGCAGATAATGGGTGCGGTCGGCCGCCCAGCCCTGGGTGCGCAGCCAGGCGACGATGCCGCGCGTGTTGCCCACCAGATGGTCGCAGCGCCGATAGTAGCGGAGATCGTAGTAGCCGCCGAGCCGGCCCACCAGCGTCCAGTCGCCGCGCGGGGTGTGCATGTTGGCGCGGTTCATCCAGGCCACCACGACGCTGGGGGCGAAGTGGCGCAGGGCGCGCGCCAGAAGGGGCCGGGTCAGCAGGTCGAGCGCCGTGCCGAAGCCGAGCTGCACCGGCTCCAGCCCGCCCGCCCGCAACCGCTCCGCCCGCCGCGCATCCGTGCGGATCACCGGCAGCACCGCCTCGCCTTCGGCCTGCAGGGCGAGGCAGAGCCGCTCGAAAAACAGCTCGGCGCCGCCGTTGACGGCGCCCGCCATCACGTGCGCGACGCGGGTCATGCCGGAACGGAGACATCCAGCAGCCGCACCGCCGCATCCACCGCGGCGGCGACGGAGAGCTCGGCCATCCGGCCGGTCGGCGAGCGGGCGATGGCAGTGCGGCGCCCGGCCGGGCTGTACTCGTCGGACGGCGTCGGGCCGAACAGGCCGAGCGTCGGCGTGCCGGCGGCGGCGGCCAGGTGCATCAGCCCGGAATCGTTGCCGACGAACAGGTCGCAGCGCGCCAGCGCCGCCGCCGCCTCGGGCAGCGAGAGCACGCCGCACAGGTCGATCGCGCCGGGCAGCGCGGCCAGCACCGGGGCGGCGAGCGGGCGCTCGCGCGGTTCCGGCCCGCCGAACACCACCGCCCGCGCGCCCGGTAGCGGCCCGGCTGCGAGGGCGCGGAACAGGGCGACGAAGCGCTCGGCCGACCAGATTTTCAGGTCGGTGTTGGCGGTCGGCGCCAGCGCCACCAGCGGTCCCGGCGGCAGCAGCGCGGCGGCGCGGGCGCGGTCCTGCGGCCCGGTCCAGGCGACCGGCAGGGGCGGCGGGTCGAGCCCCAGCACGGCGGCGAGTTGCACGGTCTTGTGGCCGGGCCGGCGCCGGTTGACCGCGCGGCGGCGGGCCGGCACCAGCCAGGCCAGGCCGGAGCCGCGGATATCGACCACCAGGTCCCAGACGCGGCCCACCGACGCGGCCCAGAGCGGCAGCCAGTGCCGCCCCCAGGGCCGTTTTTCCATGGTGATCAGCCGTTCCAGGTTGGGCATGCGGATGAACACGCCTTCGGCTGCCGGTCCGCAGGCCACCGTGAAGCGCGCCGTCGGGTGGGCGCGCAGCAGGTGGTCGAGCAGCCCGGTGGACAGCACGGCGTCGCCGATCCGGTTGGAGGAGACAAACAGGATTCGCATGCGGCGCCGATAGCACGTTGCTGGCGCGGGTGCGCGGCCCGGTGTAAGGGGCGGGCCATGTGCGGAATCGCGGGCGTGATGACGTGGGACGGGACGCCCCCCGACCCGGCGCTGCTGGACCGGTTGCAGGCGGCGCTGGCGCATCGCGGCCCGGACGGGCAGGGGCGGCTGGTGCGCGGCGGGGTGGCGCTGGTGCATACGCGCCTGGCCATCATCGACCTCGACACCGGCGACCAGCCGCTGTTCGCGCCTGGCGGCACCGCGCTGGTGGCCAATGGTGAAATCTACAACAACCCCGAACTGCGCACCGCCATGGCGGGGGCGCCGTTCCGCACCCGCTCGGACTGCGAGCCGGCGGTCTTCATCTATGAGCGCGACGGGGATGGTTTCGCCGATGCGTTGCGCGGCATGTACGCCATCGCCCTGCACGATGAGCGTCGCGAGCGGCTGGTGCTGGCGCGCGATCCGTTCGGCATCAAACCATTATATTACATGCAGACCGGCACGCAGTTCATTTTCGCCTCCGAGCCGCAGGCCCTGCGCGGGGCGCAGCATGAGATCGACCCGATTCGCCGCGCCGAATTGCTGCAGTTGAAATTCACCACTGATTCTGAGACGATCTTCCCCGGCATTCACCGCGTCCTGCCCGGTGAGACGCTGGTGGTCGAGCGGGCGCGCATCGTCGCCCGCAGTCGCCGTGCTGCCCTGCCGGCCGGACGGCCGGAGCCGATCCGGCCGGCGGCGGCGGTGGACGCGCTGGAGCGGGTGCTGCTGGACAGCGTCGCGGTGCATCTGCGCGCCGATGTGCCGTACGGGCTGTTCCTGTCCGGCGGCATCGATTCCTCGGCGCTGCTGGCGCTGATGACGCGTGCCGCCGGCACCCGCATCCGGGTGCTGACCTGCGGCTGGGAAGGCGGCGGGGCGGTGGACGAGAGCCGCGAGGCCGAGCGGCTGGCCGGGCTGATGGGGGCGGAATGTCACCGGCTGGACATGAGCCGGCGCGATTTCTGGCAATTCGCCCCGCGCATCGCCGCCGCCATCGACGACCCGACCGCCGATGCCGCGGTGCTGCCGACCTGGATGCTCGGCCGCGCCGCCCGGGAAGACGGGCTGAAGGTGACGCTGTGCGGCGAGGGGGCCGACGAACTGTTCGGCGGCTATTCGCGCTATCGCAAGCGCCGTGCGCCCTGGCGGTTCTTCGCCCGCAAGCCGCGCAGCAAGGGCCTGTTCGGTGACTCGCTCGCCCTGTCCGGCTGGCGGGCCGGGCTGGCGGCCGCCGAGGCGGCGGCGGGACGCGACCGCACGCCATTGCAGGCCGCCCAGGCCACCGATATCGCCGAATGGCTGCCCAACGATCTGCTGACAAAACTTGACCGTTGCCTGATGGTGCATGGCGTGGAGGGCCGCACGCCGTTCCTCGATCCGGTGGTGGCCGATTTCGCCTTCCGCCTGCCCGATGACCTGAAGACGTCGGTGCGGTTCGGCAAGGTGCTGCTGCGCGACTGGCTGGCGCGGGCATTTCCTGAAGCGGGCGCGTACGCGCGCAAACAGGGGTTCAAACCGCCGGTGGGGGCCTGGATGGCGGCCGAGGCGGCTTGTCTGTCCGAACTGGTGGCAGCCCAGCCGGGGGTGGGCGGGCTGGTGCCGGGCGAGCTTGTGCGGGCGGCCTTCGCGGCCGCTGAGGCGTCACCCCAGCCGGCCTGGAGCCTGCTGTTCTATGCGCTGTGGCACAGCCGTCACGTGGTCGGCATCGACCCGGCCGGCGATGTCGGCGAGGTGCTCGCCGCCGCCCGCGCGCAGGCCAGGCCGAGGCCGAGCATCACGTACATGAACCCCATGATCTCGGTGTCGTAAAGGCCGTTGGTCGAGGCGATCGGCCACAGCTCCATCAGCACGCCGACGAACAGGCCGACGCGCAGCGGGTCGGGGTCGCGGCCGAGGCCGCGCAGCAGGCCGCGCAGCCAGGCGACCACCAGGGCGCAGAACAGCACCAGCCCGGGCAGGCCGGCATCGGTCACGGCCTGCAGGTAGTGGTTGTGCGGATGGATGTTGCAGATTGCCGCGCCGCCGCCGTCCCAGAAATTCAGGCGGGCTTGCGGCCACGCCTCCCAGGTGCGCAAATCGGGGCAGGCATTGCGGAACCCGTCATAGCCCTGACCAAACACCGGATGCTGGGCGGCGATGACCACCGCGCGGGCGCCGATCAGGCCGTAATCGCTGTCGGGGAACATGTTCATCTGCAGGGTGAACTTGGTCACCAGCCGGTACCAGGTCGGCGGCGAGATCACCGGCGTCACCGCCAGCAGGGCGCCGCCGGCGATCAGGCAGACCAGCACGATCGGGCGCAGCCGGCGCAGCAGCAGGCCGGAGACCAGCAGGCCGAGCAGGGTGAGCAGCAGCGGCGTCCGCTGGCCGATCAGCACGATGGTGCCGACACCGGTCATGGCCAGCGCGCCGGCCGCCAGCGTGGCTGGCCAGCGCCGCCGCGCCAGCAGGCGGCTGGCCGGCGGCAACAGGGCGGGAAACAGCAGGCGCGAGAGCGGCGTGCCGGCGCGCGCCTTGCCGAAGGGGCCGGTCAGGGCGCCGTCATGCGAGCGGGGCCAGCCCCACATGTTGGTGCCGGCGACCAGCTGCAGCAGCGCGTTCAGGCCGATATACAATGCCGCTGCCGCCAGCACGGCCTGCAGGCGGCGCCGCCAGACGGCGTCGCGCAGCAGCCAGTGCTCCAGGGCGGCGACCAGCAGCAGGAAGCGCACCGCCGCCAGGGCCTGCACGAAGGAATGCCAGCCGCCAATGCCGATGCCGGGCAGCGAGCACAGCACCAGCCACAGCCACCACGCCGCCCCCAGCTTCACCCAGCCCTGGCGTAACCAGCGCCAGTCACCGGCCCACGCGCAGCGCAGCAGGTAGGCCAGACCGAGCAGCGCCATCGCCACCTCGGCCACGGCTTTGGCATGCATGAACAGCACTGGCAGCAGCAGGACGAGGACCGGTGCGAGGCGGTCCGCGAGCATGGGCACGTCGTAGCGCGGCACGCATCCCTCCAGGTTGCTCGGGCGGCGCAGCAACGAAGCATTGGCGCGGCGATGGCAAGGACTAAATTTCGTTGTTAAGGGGGAAACCGGGAGAGGCGGCTGGCCGGGGCGGAGGAGTATGATGGGATGAAACAGTTTCATCTGGAGGCCGGCATGGACGGCTACTTGGCCAGGCCCATCCGGGCGGCGGCCGATCGATGACGGCGCTGCCTGCCTTCGTCACCGGCGGCTCGGGCTTCATCGGCCGCTGTCTGCTGGGCGAACTGGTTCGGCAGGGCCGGCCGGTGCGGGCGCTGGCGCGTTCGCCCCAGGCCGCCGAGACGGTCGCGCGGCTCGGCGCCGTGCCGGTGCGCGGCGATCTGGCCGACCGCGGTGCCCTGGCGGAGGGCATGCGGGGCTGTGGCACGGTGTTTCATGCGGCGGCACGGGTGGCGCTGTGGGGCGACCGGGCCGGGTTCGCGCGCGACACGGTTGAGGGCACCGCGAACGTGGTGGCGGCGGCGCGCGACGCCGGGGTGGCGTGCCTGGTGCATGTCGGCACCGAGGCGGTGCTGGCCGATGGCGGCCCGATCGTCGATGCCGACGAAACCCGCCCTTATCCGGCGCGGCCAAACGGTCCCTACCCCTGGTCGAAGGGCCTGGCCGAGCGTGCCGTGCTGGCCGCGAATGGCGGGGGCCTGCGCACCGTTTCGGTGCGGCCGCGCTTCGTCTGGGGTGCCGGCGACACCGCCCTGCTGCCGCGGCTGGCGGCGGCGATGCGGACCGGGCTGTTCGTGTGGTTCGGCCACCGGCACCACCGCATGTCCACCTGCCACGTCGCCAATGTCGTGCACGGGCTGCTGCTGGGCGAGGCGCGCGGGCGCGGCGGTGAGGCGTATTTCGTCACCGATGGCGCGCCGGTCGATTTTGCCGATTTCCTGACCCGGCTGGTGGCGACCCAGGGGGTGCGCGCCCGCGGCGTTGGGGCACCGCTATGGGCGGCCGATCTGCTGGCGGCGGCCGGCGAGGGGCTGTGGCGGGCGCTGCCGTTCCTGCCTGAGTCCGGGCCACCGCTGACCCGCACCACGGTGAATTTGTTCTTCCGTGAGGTCACGGTGAGCGACGCCAAAGCGCGGCGCGACCTGGGCTACGCGCCGGTGGTGAGCATCGAGGCGGGGCTGCGGGAACTGGCGGCGCGGGCCGGGCTGCCTTACGCCGCCATCTCGTCCTAAGCTGCCAGGGGCTTCACACCCTCCGGGTCCAGCCGGTAGCCGCCGCCCTCGGTGACCAGCAGGCGCGCATTCGCGGGGTCGGGTTCGATCTTCTGGCGCAGGCGATAGATGTGGGTTTCCAGCGTATGGGTGGTCACCGCCGAGTTGTAGCCCCACACCTCGTTCAGCAGCACCTGGCGCAGCACCGGCCGGCTGCCGGCCCGGTACAGGAACTTGAGGATGGCCGCTTCTTTTTCGGTCAGGCGGATGCGGCGGTTCTTCGCCGGGTCCTGCAGCAGTTTCGCCGCCGGCCGGAAGGTGTAGGGACCGATGGTGAACACCGCGTCCTCGCTGTTCTCGAAGCTGCGCAGCTGGGCGCGCAGCCGGGCGAGCAACTCGGCCAGGCGGAACGGCTTGGCGATGTAGTCGTTGGCGCCCGATTCGAGACCGCGCACCACGTCGGCTTCCATGTCGGAGCCGGTGAGCATGATGATCGGCACTTTGATGCCGTTGCGGCGCAGGCGGGCGCACAGGTCGCGGCCATCGGCATCGGGCAGGCGTACATCCAGAATGAGCGCGTCGAACCGCGCATCCCGCGCGCCGATCTTGGCCTCGGCTTCGCCGGCGGTCTCCGCGCCGGTGGCGGTGAACTCGCCATCAACCGCGAGTTGTTCAGCCAGCATGGATTGCAAGGCAGAATCGTCGTCGACGATCAGAATGGGCCGTTCGCCGGTCATCTCCGCGTTTCCCTTAGAATCAGAACCCCCGGGGATAGCGCCCCCGATCCTATCACTCGTTCGTTAAGCGCCGCCGTGTCGCCAGTTTATCGAAGATTTATATCACGCCATGGCGACAAGAACCTTGGCAAAATTACACCGATCAAATTGAATCCGGCCTTGTCGTTCCGCAAGGCGCTCACATTATCGTGAGGTGTGGCCGGACGGTTCGTCCAGGCAGGCCATATGCAAGACGCCGGCAGGGGTCACGCGTGACGCCGATGGCGTGCCGGGGATGCCGGCGTGCCTGGGGTGCGGGTTCAAGGCTCGACCAGGCTGGCCGCGAACGTTATTCAGGACGTCCATGACCTCCACGCCGTTGCGACAGGATTCCGCTGGCGGCAGTCCCGTCACGCCCGCCAGGGCTGGCGTGCCCCTGATGGCTGATCCGGCCGTGCTGCGCCTGCGCGCGGTGCATCGCGCGGCGGCCGATCTGCGGCGTGGCACGCCGGTGCTGTTGCGGGCAACGCAGGATCTGGTGCTGCTGGGCGCCGAGACGGCAGGCGCGCGGGGCATGGCGGAACTTCGCCACGTCGCCGATGGGGCGCCGGTGCTGCTGCTGGCGCCCGCGCGTGCCGCCGCGGTGCTGCACCGGCCGGTGGCGCCGCAGCACCAGGTGCCGCTGCACCAGGTGTTGGCGCTGCGCCTGCCCGAGGCGCTGTTCGAGCCGGAATTCCTGCGCGGCCTGGCCGATCCGACCGCCGAGCAGATGCTGCCGGCCGAGCCGGAACTGGCGCCGGACTGGCCGGGCGGGCCGGCGGCGCCGGCGGCCCTGGCGCTGGCCAAGCTGGCGCGGCTGCTGCCGGCGGTGCTGGCCGCCCCGCTGCACGCCGACGCCACCACCCGCGCCGCCGAACTGCACCTGCAGGCGGTGGCGGCGGCCGACATCCTGGCCTATCCGCGCGACATCGTGGCGGACCTGACCCGGGTGGCCGAGGCGCAGGTGCCACTGGACGGCGCGCCGGATGCGCGCATCGTGGCGTTCCGCGCCCCGGATGCGGGGGTGGAGCATCTGGCCATCCTGGTCGGACGGCCGGAGGCGGCCGACGCACCGCTGGTGCGGCTGCACTCCGAGTGCTTCACCGGCGACCTGCTGGGCAGCCTGCGCTGCGATTGCGGGGCACAGCTGCGTGGCGCGATCCGGCGCATGGCCGAGGAGGGCGCAGGCGTACTATTGTACTTAGCGCAGGAGGGGCGCGGCATCGGCCTGGTGAACAAGCTGCGCGCCTATGCGTTGCAGGATCGGGGGCTGGATACGCTGGACGCCAACCGCGCGCTGGGCTGGGGGGCGGACGAACGCAATTTCATGGTGGCCGCCACCATGCTGGAGGCGCTGGGGGTGCGGCGGCTGCGGCTGCTGACCAACAACCCGGACAAGGTGTCGGCGCTGGCCGCCTGCGGCGTGGACGTGCTGCGGCGCGAGCCGCACGCCTTCGCCCCGAACGGGGTGAACGACCACTATTTGGCCACCAAGGCGGAACGGTTCGGCCACCTGCTGGGCTGACGCGCCGCGGGTTGTCCGGCCGGCCAAGGGAGGGATGCGATGAGCGAGGCGATCGTGCACCCGCAGGGGCTGCTGGAACTGCGCGGCCTGAGTTGGCGCTGCGCGCTCGGGCGCAGCGGCGTGCGGGTGCTGAAGGAGGAAGGCGACGGCGCCACGCCGGCCGGCCTGCTGCCGCTGCGCCGGGTGCTGTACCGTGCCGACCGGGTGCCGGTGCCGCGCACCGCCGTGCCGCGCGAGCCGATCGGCGAGCAGGATGGCTGGTGCGACGATCCCGGGCACGCCGACTACAACCGCCAGATCCGGCTGCCGCACCCGGCCCGGCACGAGGAATTGTGGCGGCGCGATGAGTTGTACGACGTGGTGGGGGTGCTGGGCTGGAACGATGCGCCGGTGGCGCGCAGTCGCGGCTCGGCGATCTTTTTGCATGTCGCGCGGGCGGACTATGCCCCCACCGAAGGCTGCGTGGCCCTGGCGCGCGCGGATGTGCTGGCGGTGCTGGCGGCGGGGGTGACGGCGCTGCGCGTGCTGGCGCCCTGATCGGCAGGGCAATGGGGTGAAGGAAGGCCAGGGGCTCTGCCCCTGGACCCCGCTAAGGGCGGAGCCCTTAGAACCCATTCGTTTTAAGGGTTTTCAGAAGAGGGGGGTGAGGAGAGGCCGATGCATCTCCTCACCCCCCTCTTCTCAAAACCCTTCAAGTGATGGGGTCCAGGGGCCTCTCGGCCGTCGCGCCGAAGGCGCGCTGCGCGCGACGGCGGGGGTCCAGGGGGCAGAGCCCCATGGCCTTGCTTCCTTTCTTTCCCGCCCCCGGATGGGCAGCGCCGCGGGGCTTGGCTATGGTGGTTTGATGCCCTCCTCCGCTCCCCTGCCCGCCTATCCAGGCCTTATCGTCGAATCGGATGAAACCGTCTGGAACGGGCGTTTCCCCGTCCAGCGCATCC
>CAIXDS010000410.1 GCA_903918195.1 uncultured Acetobacteraceae bacterium
CGGTCAGCTTGATCGGCGCGCCGGTAATGGCGCGCATGGAGAGTGCCGCACCACCGCGGGCATCGCCGTCCATGCGGGTCATGACGATGCCGGTGACGCCGACCGCTTCATTGAAGGCGCGGGCGGTGTTGACGGCATCCTGGCCGGTCATGGCATCGACCACCAGCAGCGTCTCGGCCGGGCTGGTGGCGGCGCGGATGTCGCGCACCTCGTCCATCAGCGCCTGGTCGATCGACAGGCGGCCGGCGGTGTCGAGGATGACGATGTCGAACACCTCGCGCCGCGCGGTGTCCATGGCGCGGGCGGCGATCTGCAGCGGCGTCTGCCCGGCGATGATCGGCAGGCTGGGCACGCCGGCCTGCTCGGCCAGCTGGGCCAGCTGCAACTGCGCGGCCGGGCGCTGGGTGTCCAGGCTGGCCAGCAGCACCTTCTTGCGCAGCCGCTGGGCAAACCGCAGCGCCAGCTTGCCCGAGGTGGTGGTTTTGCCCGAGCCCTGCAGGCCGACCATCAGGATCGGGATGGGCGCCGGCGCGTTCAGGTTGACCGGCACGGCGCCGGCGCCGCCCAGCTGCTCGATCATCACGTCGTTGACGATCTTCACCACCTGCTGGCCCGGCGAGACGCTGTCCAGCACCTCCTGGCCGACGGCGCGCTCGCGCACCTTGGCGATGAAGTCCTTGACCACCGGCAGGGCCACGTCGGCATCGAGCAAGGCGAGGCGGACCTCGCGCAACGCTTCGTTGACGTCGTCCTCGCTCAACGCGCCGCGGCTGCGCAGACGGTCGAAGACGCCGGAGAATTTTCCCGATAGGCTTTCGAACACGCGGACCCCAACACATTACGCGCCGGTGCGCGAACCTTCGCGGACCGACGGATCAGAAGGCGCGGCTTATGGCGCCGGGCGGGAGGGGAGTCAAGGACGGGGACGGCGCACCCATCCGCACCTGCACCGGCACGCAGGACGACAGCATCAGCTGCCGCTCACGCCGGCAGGCCGGGACCCGCGACGGCGGCACGAAACCCCGGCATGTCCAGCATGCCGGCCGAGCGCAGCCAGGCGCGCGCCCGCGCCCCGTCGGCAGCGGCGTCCACCAGATCGGCGGCCGATGCCGCATCGCCCGGGACGACCCGGTCGGCGTAGGGCAGCAACTGGCCGGTGGCGACCAGGCGCCGCTCGCGCGCATACAATTCGAGCGCCGCGTCCGCGCTGTCCGGACAATGCAGCGCGGCGGCCAGCGCCTCGGCAGCCGCCATGGCATCGTGCAAGCCGCAATTCATGTTCAGCCCGGTGCGGGTCTGCGCCAGATGGGCGGCATCGCCGGCCAGCAGCACCCGGCCGGCGGCATAAGTGCCGGCGACCTGGCGGCGCACCGGCTGCACCGCGCGCGCCACCAGCGGCAGCAGCGCAGCGCCGATGGGGAGAAAGCGGGCCAGCCGGGCGCGCAGGGCGGCCTCGTCCAGCGCCGCCTCGTCGCTCTCGTCATCGGGCAGCGGCATGGCGATCTGCCAGAGATCGGGCATGCACAGCAGGCCGCACCAGCCACCCGGGGCGTCGATCCAGGTGGCGGGGGTCGCCCCGGGCACCAGCACGCGCAGATCGGCCGGGGTCAGGACCTGCAGCAGCCGCCGGGCCATCGCCACGCCGTCGAACGCGATGCCCAGGCAGGCCCGCACGGCGCTGTGCATCCCGTCGGCGGCCAGCAGGTAGGCGCCGCGCTCCACCCGATCCCCGAGCGCCGAACCCACGCGCACCGCAACACCCCGGGAATCCTGATCGACCCTTACCACCTCGGCGTCGAAGGCAAGGCGCACATGCGGATAGGCGGTCAGGCGCGCGGCCAGCGCCGCGGCAACCGACCCCTGGTCGAGATGCAGGCGGAACGGGAAGCGGGTTTCACCGGCGAGCAGGCTGAAATCGAAGCTGGCCAGCGGCGTCGCCGTGCCGGCGCGCAGATAGGCGATCCGGCGCACCTGCAGCCCGGTGCGCAGCACGCCATCCAGGATGCCGAGTTGCTCGAACACTTCCAGCGTGGGCGGCAGCCAGGCGGAGGCACGCTGCACGCGGCCGAGCTGCATCCGCTTTTCCAGCACGGTGACCGGCACGCCGAGCTGGGCCAGCCGCAAGGCCGCGGCCAGCCCGACCGGGCCGGCGCCGGCGATCAGAACGCGCGCAGCGCCGGACATCGTTCGGGAGGTGCGGGAATCATGCGGCCGATTACCCATACTGATCATGCGGAGTCAAAGACCGGTCTTTGACGCTTTGTCACGCACTTCCTTCGCACGGTTGCCCCGGCGCCGGAACACGGCGGCGCGACGGCGGCGGCCGTCGCGTGCTAGAAGGGCCGCCATGGCCCCTCCCCTGCTGCTCCTCCAGGACGTGTCGCTGACCCTCGGCGCGACCCCGTTGCTCCACTCCGCCGAATTGTCGGTCGCCCCCGGCGAGCGGCTGTGCCTGGTCGGGCGCAACGGCTCCGGCAAGTCCACCCTGCTGCGCATCGCCGCCGGGCAACAACCGCTCGATTCGGGCACCCGCTTCCTGCAGCCCGGCACCACGGTGCGCTATCTGCCGCAGGAGCCCGACCTGTCCGGCTTCGCCAGCACCGAGGCCTATGTCGCCGCCGGACTCGGCCCGGGCGACGACCATTACCGTGCCCGCGCCCTGCTGGAGGCGCTTGGCCTGACCGGCCAGGAGGAGCCCGCCCGGCTCTCCGGCGGCGAGGCGCGGCGGGCGGCGCTGGCGCGGGTGCTGGCGCCGGCGCCGGACATCCTGCTGCTCGACGAGCCGACCAACCATCTCGACCTGCCCGCCATCGCCTGGCTCGAAGCGGAACTGGCCAGCCTGCGCGCGGCGCTGGTGGTGATCAGCCATGACCGCCGCCTGCTGGAGCGGCTTGGCCGCGCAGTGGTGTGGCTCGACCGCGGCGCCACCCGCCGCATGGAGCGCGGCTTCGCCGAGTTCGAAGCCTGGCGCGACGAGGTGCTGGAGCAGGAAGAACGCGACCACCACAAGCTCGCCCGCAAGATCGCCGCCGAGGAGCACTGGCTGCGCTACGGCGTCACCGCGCGGCGCAAGCGCAATGTGCGCCGCCTGGGCAATCTGCACGCGCTACGCGCCCAGCACCGCGCGGCCCAGGGGCCGCTCGGCACCGCGAAGCTGGAGGCGGCCGACGGCGAAATCTCCGGGCGCATCGTCATCGAGGCGACCGATCTGGCGAAAAGCTTCGGTGAGCGGACCATCGTGCGCGGACTGACCACGAAAATCCTGCGCGGCGACCGGGTCGCGTTGATCGGGCCGAACGGCGCCGGCAAGACCACGCTGCTGAACCTGCTCACCGGCCGGCTGGCGCCCGATGCGGGCACGGTGAAGCTGGGCAGCGCCCTGCAGATGATGACGCTGGACCAGCGCCGGGAAAGCCTCGATCCGGCGGCGACGCTGGCTGACACGCTCACCGGAGGCCACGGCGAGACGGTGGTGGTGAACGGCCAGGCCCGCCACGTCATGGGCTACATGAAGGACTTCCTGTTCAGCCCGGCCCAGGCGCGCACCCCGGTCGGCACGCTCTCGGGCGGTGAGCGCGGCCGGCTGGCGCTGGCGGTGGCGCTCGCCCGACCCTCCAACCTGCTTGTGCTCGACGAGCCGACCAACGATCTGGACCTCGAGACGCTCGACCTGCTGCAGGAGTTGCTGACCGACTATCCCGGCACGGTGCTGCTGGTCAGCCATGACCGTGATTTTCTCGATCGGGTGGCAAGTTCGGTGGTGAACGCCGAAGGCGACGGGCGCTGGGTGGACTATGCGGGCGGGTTCTCGGACATGCTGGCGCAAGGCGGGCGGATCATGGGGGCACCCACGCCGGCCCCGGTGCCGCCGCGCGAAAAACCGGCGGCCGCGAAAGAAACCACCGCTGCTCCCCCCCGCAAACTCACGTTCAAGGACAAGCACGCGCTGGCCGCGCTGCCCGGACGGATCGAAGCGCTGCAGGACGACATGACGAAGTTGCAGGCGGTGCTGGCCGATCCCGACCTCTACGCCCGCGACGCGGCCGGCTTCGCCCGCACCACCGCGCAGCTGGAGAAAGCCGCGGCGGAACTCGCGGTGGCCGAGGAGCGCTGGCTGGAACTGGAATTGCTGCGCGAGGAGGTGGAGGGACGATGAGACGGGTGACCCGGGCTGCGTGTCTGCTGGCGGCGATGCTGGCGCTGTCGGGCTGCGGGCTGGCGGCGGCGCCGTGCCGCGTGGGCTCGGCAGTACTGAAGATCGTGCCGCTGATCGGCCATGCGGCGGCGACGCCGACCGATGCCTGTGCCGATGCGATTGATGGATGACGTCAGGTCGAGGGCGGCAGACTGATATTCGGCTACGCTAACGGCGGCTTGGTTGCCCAATCGTAGCCCCGGCGGGCACGCTGATAACCGTAATCGAACAGGGCACGCATGAAGTCCTGATCAAATGGTTCCGGCAGTTTCTTGTCGAAGTCGGACCCGATATAGGCAAGCCTGAAGTTAATTCCGTCATTCCTGGTCGTGTTATACATGCGTATAACGTCATTGTAGCCGCTGACCATGATCATCGTGGAGACGGCGCGCTCGGCGATGTCCATCGTGCTACGCTCCATCGCTGCCCATTCATTGTCGAGCCGGCCGTTGCGGATGACATAGGCGGTCGCCGGCGCGACCTGTTGGCCGTTTCTCATGCGGTCGCGCCGCTGCCGCGTCATGGTGGCAGGATACAGGAACGCCTGCGCGAACGCGCCGCCATCGACATGCATCTCCTGATAGGGCTTCCCGTCCACGGTCACGTCGAACATCGTCGGCGGGAAGGCGACGGGAATGGCGGCGGAGGCAAGCAGGATGCGGCGGACCGTGTCCAGCGCGCGCGGATGTCCGCTGCTGGCGATGGCACCGACATTCCAGATCACTGGCTGTCCGGCATCGAGGTCGGTGGTGCCGACCAGCAGCAGGCGGCCCTCATTATAGGCTTTCGCGATCGCCGCCAGCATATCGTCGTTCAGGTAACGGGAAATGGTGTTGAACAGCGGCGAGTTGTCGTTCAACGCATCGTCGAACACAGCCGCCAGTATATTGCGCTTGATAAGCACTTTGGAGGGCGTGAGTTCAGTGTAGACGGCGCGCAATTGCGGATCGTAGCTGGACCCGAGATAGGCGAACGGCGCGGTGAGTGCGCCGGTGCTGACGCCGGTCACCAGATCGAACACCGGCCGCGTGCCCTGGTCGGACCAGCCGCACAGCAGCCCTGCGCCGAATGCGCCATTTTCGCCGCCGCCGGACACCGACAGCAACTGCAACTCGGGCGGCGGCGCGTCGGGTGACAGGCCGCGCGTCTGCCGCTGGCGCTGCAGGGTCGCCATGACCTCAGCTCCAAGGGTATCCACCTCCAGCAACGGGAAGAAGCGCTCGTTCGGCAATCCCAATACGCTGGCCTTGGCAACCTGGCCCAATGGCACGGCCGGGCCGCGCTCGGGGGTGGCACAGCCCGGTAGCAGGGCCGCCGTGCCCGCGCTGACGGCGATGCGAAACAGGCTCCGGCGCGACCGCCATCCAGCCGTGCCGGTCGCGGGGATGCCAGGCGCCGACAGGAGTGGGCCGGGATTTTTCATTTTGGCTGATTCTTTATAGTTCAGGCCGGCTTCTTTACCGTGCCCGCGCAAAATTTTTCCAGACCCTATTCACGCAATGCGCTCTGCGACGCTGACACCATGGTGCCGCGCCGTCCGTGCCGGCCCATCCCGGCGGGAATCGCTGGCATTTGATCGGAACCCGCCGGACCATGGCTAGCACCCGAAACCGGCCCGGGGTACCGTCGAGCGGTGCGGCAAAACGACGCTCGCTGGCAGGGCTGCAGAGCCGAAAACCAGCCATTTCAGCCAGTTCCGCGCCGTCGCATTCGCGGTTGTCCGGTCCGGGATAAGAAGCACGTTGGGGAGGAACCCTGGCCTTGGCGGAACGCCGGCTATCGTGATTGCTCCCACAGTCCATGTCGCGGGTCTTGCTTGATTCAGATCAACATCGAAGCCTTGCGATCGTTCTAGAGTTCATACAATTATAATACTGAGGAGGGCCAAACCATGCCCGACGCCACCACGGAAACACCTGCCGTCGTCCCACTCGCCTCCGGGCCGACACCCGCGCCCTTACAGCAGGTTCGCGCGACGGCCGATTTGATCCAGGCAGGCAAGCACCTGCGCGAGACTGTGCCCAGGCTTTCGCACGGCGCCTGGAAGAAGCCCGCAGGCCGCGCCGACCCGATCGCGATGCTGCAGGCCTCGGACCCCGAGCGGATTCCCGAGCTGCTGCCGGTGCGCTATGGGCGGATGCTGGTCTCGCCCTTCACCTTCTACCGCGGCGCCGCCGGCGTGATGGCCGCCGACCTCGCCAAGACGCCCACCACCGGGCTGCGCGTGCAGGCCTGCGGCGACTGCCACCTGCTCAACTTCGGCGGCTTCGCCACGCCCGAGCGCAACATCATCTTCGACATCAACGATTTCGACGAGACCCTGCCGGCGCCCTGGGAGTGGGACGTTAAGCGGCTCGCCGCCTCGTTTGTGCTCGCCGCGCGCGCGAACGGCCTGTCCGACGGCGACGGGCGAGACGCCGCCGAGGCGGCAACGCGCAGCTACCGCAAGCGGCTGGCCGAATACGCGCAAATGCCGCCGCTGGAGGTCTGGTATGCGCGCATCGACGACGAGGACGTCGTCAGCCTGCTGCCTGACCCTGCTCGCAGGGCGATGGCGCGGAAGCGAATCGCCAAGGCGGTGGAAAGATCCGCCTCAGCGCTGGACTTTCCGCAACTGGCCGGCATGGTCGGCGGACACGTCCACATCAAGGATGCCCCGCCCCTCATCTTCCACCCGGAGGATTCACGCGCGCCGGACTTCATGGCCCAGCTCGAGCTGGTGATGGAAGCCTACCGCGAGACGCTGCCCGACGACCGCCGCGTGCTGCTCGACCGCTACCGGCTGGTGGATGCGGCGATCAAGGTGGTCGGCATCGGCAGCGTCGGCCGCGCCTGCTGGATCGGGCTGTTCATGTCGGCGGCCAACGACCCGTTGTTCCTGCAGTTCAAGGAGGCCCGCGAGTCGGTGCTGGAACCCTATGCCGGCGCCAGCGCGTATCCGCATCACGGCCAGCGCGTGGTGATCGGCCAGCGGCTGGCGCAGCCGGCGTCGGACGTGTTCCTGGGCTGGGTCACCGGCCCGCGCGGTCGGCAATTCTATGTCCGCCAGTTGCGCGACGCCAAGATCAAGCCGCTGATTGAGACGTTCGACGCCGAAACCCTGGAGGTTTTTGGCAAAGCCTGCGGCTGGGCGCTGGCGCGCAGCCACGCCAAGGCCGGCGATGCCTGGACCATCAGCGGCTATCTCGGCGGCAAGAGTGACGATTTCGACACCGCGATGGGCCGCTTCGCCCTGGCCTATGCCGACCAGGCAGAGGCGGACCATGCGGCGCTGAAGGCGGCGGTAAGGGCCGGCAAGGTGCAGGTGTTGCGCGAGGCATAGCCACGCTGTGACATCACGTTGTGTGCGGGCTGCGCTGGCCTGCGCGGCCCTGATGGCGGCGGCACCTGCCGCCGCCATCGCGCAGCCGGAAACGCTGCGCCCGGAAACGCTGCGCATCGTCACCGGGCGGATCGCGCCGTTTGTGCTGCCGGAAGGCCCATTGGCCGGGTTCAGCGTGGATTTGTGGACCGTGCTGGCGCAGCGGCTGGGTGTCGATGTGGTCGTGACCGATCTCGGCCGAGGCACCGACGAGGCGCAGCTGCAGGCGGTGCGCAACGGCGAGGCGGACATGGCGATCTCAGCCATCGCCATGACGCCCGCGCGTGAGCAGGTGGTCGATTTCTCCATGGCGTATTACGACTCCGGCCTGCAGATCATGGTGCGACCGAAAGCCGACAATGCGTGGCGTGCCACGGCGGCGGCGGTGCTGACACGCGCCAACGGGCAAATCCTGCTGGTAGGGGCGCTGACGGTGCTGCTGCTGGCCAACGTGCTGTGGCTGGTCGAACGGCGCAGCAACCCGTATTTCCAGCGCGGCTATCTCCGCGGCGTGCTGGAAGGGCTGTGGGGGGTGATGCTGATCATCGCCACCGGCGAGCACGGTGAGCGCGAGAACAACGGTGCGGTGAAGCGGCTGACGGTGGTTTTCATGTGGGTGGTCGGCGTCGTGCTGGTGGCCCAGTTCACCGCCACGGTAACGGCCTCGCTGACGGTGCAACAGTTGCATTCGAGCATTCAGGGACCGGGCGATCTGCCGGGCAAGACCATCGCCACCGTGCCGAACAGCATCGCGGCGGAGTACCTGACCGCGCTGCATCTCCCCTATGTCACCATCACCAGCGCCCAGGAGGGCTATGACCGGCTACTCGCCGGAACTATTCAGGCCATTGTGTTCGACGCACCGACTTTGGAGTACTGGCAGTCGAGGTTGGGCAGCGGCGATCTGCAGGTGGTCGGCCCGGTGTTCCGACCGTTAAAATACGGGATCGCCGTCGCCCGCGGCAACCCGCTGCGCAAGCGCCTCAACGAGGCACTGGAGGAGATGTATGCCGATGGCACCTATGAGGACATCTCCCGCAAATGGTTCGCGCCGGCGAAGTGACGCGGCCGGGCCGGGCCGCAGGTTGATGCTGATGAACAGACTGGACGAGGGGTAATCGTTGATGGACGCCGATTCCAACGTCGCAGATGGGTCCAGAGCGCCCCTCATCCGTGCCCGGCTGAAAACGCCGCGCGCGGCCGCCATCGCCGGAATTCTGTTTTCGGTCCTGCTGATCTACAGTCTTTGGCTGCTGCGGCTGTCGATCCCGGCCGATCCGCTGGAGACCGGCGCATGGCTGGAAACCAGCGCGAAAAGGGTATCCTTTGCCCTGAACCTGGTGCCGATCGCCGGCATTGCCTTCATGTGGTTCATCGGCGTTCTGCGTGATCGCCTTGGACGGCAGGAAGACCAGTTCTTTGCGACGGTCTTTCTCGGCAGCGGGCTGCTGTGTCTCGGCATGCTATTTGTCGCTGCGGCGGCGACCGGCGGGCTGATCCGGGCTTATTCTGGACAACAAAAAGCGATGTTTGACGGGGCCACATTTGCCTTCGGCCGGGCATTCACCTTCGACATCATGCATATTTACGCCTTCAAGATGGCCGCAGTCTTCATGATGATCGGTTCCACGCTTGCGCTACGCACGCGCATTACCGCGCGTTGGATTGCGCTGCTCGGCTACGCATCGGCGGCGTTTCTGCTTCTCGGCAGCGGCTATTTCGACTGGGTCTTGTTCGTTTTCCCGGCCTGGGTGCTTCTGGTGAGTTGCTACATCCTGATCGACAATTTCCGCGGCACGTCCCCCATGGCCTTGAGAGAGGATGAGCGATAGGCGCAGCACGCCGGGGTTCACTGACCGGTCGGGTTCTGTGTCCGTTTGAACCAGCTTCCCGGCTGCATTCGCATTCAGTTGACCGGGAGTGTCAGGGTTGGCACTTGCGGCGCGATGCCGGTTTCGGCCAGCGAGAAGAACATCATCAGCATCGTGAAGATGCGCTTTGAGGCGAAATCGCCATCGTCGATCCAATACCAGGTGTTTCGGTAGCGGACTGCGGAAAACGCGTCGGCAGGTGCGACCGGGCCGGATAGAATGCGGACCAGCGGTCGGTCTCGCGGATTTTCAGCGCTCGCCAGCCGTGCGGATGGCACGGTGCGCCGTTGCGCAACGTGCTCGGCCGGCACGTCGATACCCGCAGCCAGCTCGATGAGAATCTCGGTCATCGAGCGGGAGAGCACAGCCAACTCCCTGTCGTTGCGTTGGACGGCGCTCAGAACGATGGTGATTTCGCCATTCTTTCCCGGTTTGAGATTGAGCGTGTCCGACACGAATTTGAGGTCCCGGTTCACTTGCGGCGACAGGCTGCGCGCGAAAACCAGGGTCCCGACCTCCTCGGTGCCGCGCTTTTCCACCCGCATGCTGACGGTCTCGGAAAGCTGTAGCCGCCGCAAGGCATCGAGGAGCGGATAGAACTCGGGTTCGGCGGGCTGAACCTGGCCGCCCATCGAGCTTTGGTTTGAGACGCCGTTCAGTGATCGTACCGTGACGAGGAGAACAAAATCGGCAGGGTAGCCCGCCTGGATGAGCTGGAAGATCCCTGTGGGCGGAATCGGTCGCATCAGGCTCTTGGTGAACTTGTCGCCGGTGAGTGGCGTGTAGGAGATGGTCGGGCGGTCCTGATAGGCAGCACCGACGCCGAACGTCGCCGTGTTCCAGGGTGCCACGCTGGTCAGGTTGGAGTTAATGATGCCGCCAGCGCTGAGCTGGCCCCCGACGGCATAGGAGCTGACGACGGAGGAGACATCCAGGAAGGACGGGGCGTCACCATAGCGAAGACGCACGACGTTGAGGAGGGTCTGCTCTTTCCAGGAATCCGCGATGGAGGAGAGGTATTCAGTACGATCCCGCGGTATGACCCCAGGCCCCATCGATGCGCACCCGATGATGGGCAGCAGCAGCAACGCCGGCCCAAAGCGCCACCAGCTTCGCGACATCGGACGCAAGGTAGCCGATTGACAACAAATCATGGATCGATGGTCTCCCGATGGCGAACGATGCATCCGGCCTGGACAGGCGCATCAGCCATCGGTCCCTGGCAACCTGTCAACCGGGGGCTATAAGCTCGCGCGGCGTGACAAAGCGGGTGAGCTGCCCGGAGCCTTCGCCGATCTGGGACCACGGAACACTCACTGCGAATTCGGCGAGGGCGCCAGTCGGATAGGCCTCGGCCAGACGCCGCGCGAGCTTCCCTTCGGCCGCCTTCGCGTCGGTGCCCACGAGCAGCAGCGCCAGCTCCTGCAAACCGGGGTTGTGGCCGATCAGCAGGATGCGGTGAACGGAGGCGTCCACCTTCCGCAGCAGCTTCAGCATCTGTGCGGCTGACGCAAGATAGAGCGCCTCGGTCGCATCGACCATCGGCGCCTTCTCCCACGGCCGAAGAAACTTCAATGTGTCCAGAGTTCGCCGCGCATTGGAGACAAGAACCAGGTCCGGGACCAGGCCTTTGGACCGCATCAGGTGCCGGATCGCGGCTGCCGCTTTCTCCCCGCGCTTGCTCAGAGGGCGTTCATGGTCCGGGATGGATGGATCGTCCCGGGACGACTTCGCATGCCGCAGCAGATAGAGGTGACGGGTCATGGCTCATTATCCGACATTCATTCCGGCGCGCCGCTTGATGGTTCTCCATCGTAATTGAACCCGCATCCATGAATTGGAATCAAGCCCAACTTCCAGACCGTTCTGGGACCAGGACCGAACGCCACGTAACTTCCTGTGCGTCACCTCTATCCGGGTCATGCTCATTCATGGCCCGGCTTACGGTCAGGCCGGTTCCCCATCCAGAAACGCCGCCCCCCCGCAGCGCAGACAAATCCGCGTCGGTGGCACTTGCGGCCGGTCGCGTTCGCGGTTCACCATGCACAGGAAGCCGCATGGCTCGCCCGCCGTCGCGCGGAACTGGTGCCAGGTCCACGCCGGGATGGTCACCAGATCGCCCGGCATCACCGCGCAGGCGGTGATGCCGGGCAGGCAATCCGACCATCAGGCTTTTACGTCTCCCAGACGTGAAGCCACCTGTATCCATGCCCCGCCAGATTGGCGATCCGGCGGGGATTTCTTGGGTTCGGCGGGCCGGGAGTTGAATCGCGCCTTCGCTCGGCCGAACGAGGTCAGCGAAACAACAACACGAGCAAAATGATCAGGACAACCAGGCCGATACCGCCGCCCCCATAACCATATTGGTATGGGACGAAGCCAGAATATCCACCAAAAAACGAAATAAGCATTAAAACAAGAACGATTATCAGAAGATTGCGTAACATCAACCCATCTCCCTCATCTGTTTCACCTTTGGCATGCGTTCAGCAGTCCGCGGCTGTTTGTGCCCGCACTACGGCCGGCTGCATTGGAACGTGACGGTCCTGGTCCCGTTTGCACCGGTAGCGATGTTGGAAACCACCTGCTGAGAACCGTTATTCATGCAATATATCTGAGCATTTCGTGACGCCTCGAGCAGTTCCGCGTCGGTCCGGTAGCTGTAGCTGAGATTGGGATTATACTGCTGTGGTGGGGCCATCTGCATTGTTGTCTGCACGCATTCGAAGATGACGACCTTGCTGCCATCCGGGTCGTTCGTGAAACCCGCCGTTCGCGGGCTGGCCTGATACTGGCTGCAGAATGAAGCCGCCTGCTGGTTGGCCTGAAGCAAATCCTGGTCGCCATGGTACTTGTAGGTCACGGTTGGATTGCTCGCCGCGACCTGCTGTGGCGCCGAGTACGGTGGCACACAGGATGTCGCCAGCAGGCATGCGAGCGCACCGGCCGCTCGAACGGTCACTCTCAAGAAGCGTGAGGAATGGCCAATCATTTGGAGAGATCTCCTTTTGTGTTGCAGATCGACCGAAATTCGTTCCGACCGGGCCGTCGTCATGTCGGCGGCTTGTTCGGGTCGGCACTTTGGCGGTCCGCCTCCTGACGAACGCGACAAGCAGGGCACAGGCAGCCGCCTCGATCACCAGACGGTCGGTGGGGGAAACCTCTCTCCGGGTCATGCCTGGTCCGCTGCATCGCGGCCGCAACCTGACCTGGGTGGCTCGATGCTCCTATCCGAAACGCCCGGAGCCGGGGTCGATCCCGGTCCGGGCATTCTCGCGTGGAACTATTTCTTCGGTTCTTCCTTGGCGGTGTGCGTCGCACTGCCGGTGGTGCTCTGGTCCCGGCCTGCATCCTGCGTGTGCTGGCCTGCGGATGCGAGCTTTTCGCTATGGATGGCTTTGCCAAGCGATTCCTGCATGGTGCCGGCGATCTCCTTGGCCTTCCCAACGATACTGTCTTTATTCATGTCGCTCTCCATTTGTTAGTGCCCTCGCGGGCATGTCCGCCAGCGCGTGACAATGCGGACGGGCGGTTCCGTCCGGCCCTGCGGGCCGGCTGGTCGCGCTTGTGTTCCACTATCGCCCCGTGATCATTCGCAAGAATGGCCCTGGATGATCGTGGTATACTTATCGGCAATCACAGCACATTCGCGGGCGGCGATTGCGCTCGTTTTCGTGCTCGCCGAGTGGGAACGCTGGCGCGCCAACCGTCCTGGATCGGGCGATCTGCTGACAAGCGTTACTGAAATCCTGAACTCAACCGCCCTCACGACATCGGCGTCTTGGCAGTGCCAATTCCGTGTCATCGGGTTTGTAGACAAAATCATAGCCTGCCATGAAACCGCGGTGCCAGCTTCGGAAACTACTCATGCCGGGACGCCGAGACACTGACCTATCCAAATCGCCGAATTCCACCGTAAAGCGTGGAAAGATTCCATCAAGTCAATCTGGCGAGAGGAATCACGAAATCACCTCACCGGTATCAGACATGTCAGGATGATATTCGGGTTCGCCGTCACAACCTTCCATTGCGGCGCAGAGATTGGCGCAGCAGTCGGGATTGCGAGGGTCGGTGCGTACAGCCGGTGTCGCTCGACGGCCCCGCGACGACCGTCAGATCATCGATCGGCAGGTGTTTCTTTGGCCCGGAATCCGGTCAGGCCGGTTCCCCATCCAGAAACGCCGCCACCTCCGTCACCCCCCGCAGCGCAGACAAATCCGGCTCGGTGGGTAATTGCGGCCGGTCGCGCTCGCGGTTCACCATGCACAGGAAGCCAAAAGGCTCGCCCGCCGTCGCGCGGAACTGGTGCCAGGTCCAGGCCGGGATCGTCACCAGATCGCCCGGCTTTACCGCCCGCACCGTGGTTCCGAGCAGGCAGTGGCCGTGACCGCGAAACACCATCACGCCATGCATGTGCTCATGGCGCTCAAGGGTGGAAAAGCCGCCGGCCTCCATTTCGAAATAGCGCAGCTCGCAACCGAGCGCCGGTTCCTCGAACAGCACCTGGCGGGAGATGGCGCGGAACGGCGCGCTGCCTTCTTCCTTGTAGGGTCGGTGTTCCACCGCGTCCCAACGGAAGTCGCGGAAATTCCGGATGCGGGGCTGGCCGGCTTCGGTCATGCGAAATATGTCTCCACGGCACGATGGAAGGCTGCACCTTCCTGCGGGATGCGCTCGCGGGCCAGCAGCAGGCTGCCACCGATCAGCATCATCACGTCGCGGCCGAAGAAATCGAGCAACTCCGGCACCCGCGCCAGCTCCATGCCGCCGGCGGGCGTGGGGGTGCTGGTGCGCAGCCCATGCAAGGGCGCCAGCGCCTGATCGGACAGGCTGCGGCACATCTGCGGGGTGAAGCCGAAGCGCCCGCCGAAATTGGCGAAGATCAGCGCATCCGCCCCCCACAGCCGGAACAGCTTGCCGAACAGCAGGTCCGGCGCGATCTGCCCGCCGCCGGTCATCGAGGGATGCGCCAGGATGGCCATGTCCGGCCAGTCGCGTGCGATCGCCTGCAGCGTCGCCACGCCGGACAGCATCGGCGCCATCATCACCGTGTCGATGCCGCAATCGCGGCACAGGCGAAGCTGCGCCTGCATGCGTCCCCAGTCGCCGTTCAGCATCGGCACGTAGCGGGTCGGATGCCCGGTCTCGGCCACCGCGCGCCGCACCGCCGCGGCATTCGCCGGCACCCTTGCGGCAAAGGGGGAAAACGCCTGGTCGGCGTGGCTGTGGTCGTCCTTGATGTAGTCGAGGCCGCCAAGGGCCAGCCGATAGGCAAGGCCGGCGAGCGCCGGCACCGGCACGCCCTGCGGCTTGATGGCGGTGGCGGTCAAGGGCCGCCGCCCGGCGCCCACGCGCGCCCGCAGCCCGTCGATACCGTGGCGCGGGCCGCCGAAGATCTCGGCGAACACAGGCGGGATCTCGACATCCACCAGACTGACGCAGGCATGCATCGAGGTGTTGCCGAGAATCATGTTGAGCATCTGGCCGGCATCCGTGCCGACCGTCTCGATCGCCAGCGCAATCCGCACCTCGAACACGCCATCGCCGAGATCGGTGATGCCGGCGACCTGACCAACGATCTCCTCCAGCACGCGGGCATCCTCGATGGCCCCGAGCGGCATCTCGACGCTCTGCTCGACGGCGATACCGCGGGCGCGGGCTTCGATTTCATCCGCCGGGCAGCGAACGTGGTAGGTCGTGTGGAAACGAGCGGACATGCGTCGGGCCTCCTCGCCCGATTGTACTTCAGCCGGCATGCTTCAGCCGGCGACGGCGCCCAGCGCCATGTCGAGATCGCGGATCAGGTCGTCAGCGGTTTCCAGCCCCACCGACAGCCGGATCACGTCCGGCCCGGCGCCCGCCGCGAGGCGCTGCTCGTCGCTGAGCTGGCGATGCGTGGTGGACGCGGGATGCAAAATAAGGCTGCGGGTATCGCCAACATTGGCGAGATGGGAAAACAGCCGGACATTCTCCACCAGCCGGATGCCGGCCTCGAACCCGCCCTTGACGCCGAAGGTAAACACCGAGCCGGCGCCGCGCGGCAGGTATTTCTGCGCCAGCGCGTGGAACTTGCTGTCCGGCAGCCCGGCATAGGACACCCAGGCCACCTGGTCATGATCGTGCAGGAAGGCGGCGACGCGCTGCGCGTTGGCCACGTGGCGTTCCATGCGCAGCGGCAGCGTCTCGATGCCGGTTATGGTGAGAAAGGCGTTCATCGGTGCCATGGTCGGCCCGAAATCGCGCAAGGCGACCGCGCGCGCCTTGGTGGTAAACGCGAAATCGCCGAAATTCTCGAAAAAATTCAGCCCGTGATAGGCCGGCTCCGGAGCCGCCAGCCCCGGGAAGTTTCCATTCCCCCAATCAAACTTTCCCGACTCCACCACTACGCCGCCGAGCGAGTTGCCGTGGCCGCCGAGGAATTTTGTCGTCGAGTGGCAAACGATGTCAGCGCCCCACTCGATCGGCCGGCACAGATACGGGGAGGCCAGGGTGTTATCGACGATCAGCGGAATGCCGGCGCCATGCGCCACCGCAGCAATGGCCTCGAGATCGACCACCACGCCACCCGGATTGGCCAGACTCTCGACGAAGATCGCCTTGCAGCGCGGGGTGAGCGCGCGGCGAAAATTTTCCGGATCGGTCGGATCGACGAAATGGCAGGTCCAGCCGAGCCGTGGAAACGACAGGCCGAACTGGGTCAGCGAGCCGCCATACAGGTTGCGCGAGGCCAGGAACTCGTCGCCCGGCTCCAGCAAGGTGAAAAACGTGAGGAACTGGCCGGCATGGCCCGAGGCCGCCGCCACCGCCGCGCGCCCGCCTTCCAGGGCCGCCACCCGCTCCTCCAGCACCGAGACGGTGGGGTTGGAGACGCGCGAATACAGATGGCCGAAGGCATGCAGGTTGAACAGCGAGGCGGCGTGGTCCACGTCCTCGAACACGTAGCTGGTGGTCTGGTAGATCGGCGTGATGCGTGCGCCGGTCGCCGGGTCGGGGGCGGCGCCGGCATGGATGGCGCGGGTCTCGAACCCGTACTCCAGGTTGCGCGGCGCCGCCGGCCGCTCGCGCCGCGGCCGGGCGGTCGGCGACTGCGGCGGGCGGTTCTGGATCAGGCCGGTGTTCACGCCGGACCAGGAGAGTTCGCCGCCCAGCCGTCCGAACTCGATTTTCGGGCAGCGGTTCATGATGACCTCGATCCCGGCCGCCTCGGCCGTCGCCGCCGCCGCGTCGTTGCGGATGCCGAGCTGCATCCACACCACCTTCGCGCCGATGGCGATGGCGTCCGCCACGATGCCGGGGGCGGCGTCGGCGGTGCGGAACACATCCACCATTTCGACCTTGTCGGGGACGTCGCGCAGCGAGGCATAGACGCGCTCGCCCTGCAGGTCCTTCCCGGCCAGGCCCGGGTTGACCGGGATCACCCGGTAGCCCTTTTCCCGCAGGTATTTCATGACGAAGTAGCTGGGCCGGTTCCAGTTGCCGGAGGCCCCGACCATGGCGATGGTGCGAACCCGCTGCAGGATGCCGCGGATTTTGGCGTCGGGGTACGGGATCGGCTCGAGGCTGCTGCTCATGGCGGAAGCGTCCGGAGGGAGCGGGGCAATGGCGTAGCCCACCGGCCGGTCTGCCCGCAACCCAAGGAAGCCGCGCCAGCGGTTCTCAATGCGGCTGAGTTGCATTAGCGCCCGGTAGCGGCCCTTTATCCTGGGCATGGTGGTGAGTCCGGATTGCCACACGGGCGGCGAAACGGCATGCGGCGCCAGATTCGGCGTATCGAAACGGCCGCCGAGTATGATTCGTCAGGCGGGTGAACCGCCTGGAA